>NZ_JBKXNW010000002.1:118249-339465 GCF_047012705.1 Pseudoruminococcus sp.
TTAAGGGCTTCGCCCTTAAAACCCACGAGGGACTCCGTCCCTCGACCCTGCAAGCCTTTAAAAAGGCTTGACCTAAATTTTAAGAGTCTTTAGGAAATCTGTTAGTTAATCGGAAGTTAATTGGTAATTTCTTAGACCGCGTCAACAAACTTCCATTGCGAATGTCGAGGTTTTGCTTGCAAAACCGATTCCGCGTCTTGACTGCGGCGGCTCGCCGCTTAAGGGCTTCGCCCTTAAAACCCACGAGGGACCCCGTCCCTCGACCCTGCAAGCCTTTAAAAAGGCTCGAGCGAAACTTTTGAGTGTCTTGGGGAAGTTTGATTAGCTAATAATAATTGATAACAACTTATTCCGAATAAATAATTTAGAGGAAAACACAAATGGAAGATTTTGATTTTGAAAATAGAATATTAGACCCCTCAGAGATAGCCTTGGATAACGAGGGCGAGAATCCTCTCCGCCCAAGAACTATGAACGACTATATCGGTCAGGAAAAGGTCAAGGAAAATCTTTCGATTTTTATAGAGGCTGCAAAACGCAGACGAGAAACTCTCGACCATGTTCTCTTATACGGTCCTCCGGGACTTGGTAAGACAACTCTCGCAGGAATCATAGCAAATGAAATGAATGTAAATCTTAGAATTACAAGCGGTCCTGCAATCGAGAAACCCGGCGATTTGGCGGCATTGCTAACGAATCTTAATGAGGGCGATGTACTTTTCATAGACGAAATTCACCGCATTTCCCGTGCGGTAGAGGAAGTTCTCTATCCTTCGATGGAGGACTTTGCGATTGATATTATAACAGGCAAGGGACAGATGGCAGCATCATATCATCTCCCATTGCCGAAATTTACGCTTGTTGGTGCGACAACCCGTGCCGGACAACTTACAGCACCACTTCGTGACCGTTTTGGTGTTGTGTTAAGACTTGAACTCTATACCCCAGAAGAACTCGCACGAATCATAACAAGAAGTGCGTCAATTCTTGGAATAGAAATTGAAACAGACGGAGCATTAGAGATAGCCTCACGCTCAAGAGGTACACCGAGAATAGCTAATAGGCTTTTAAAGCGTGTGCGTGATTTTGCGGAAGTTATTTCAAATGGTGTGATAACCTGCGAAACAGCACAGATTGCTCTTGATAAGCTTGAGATTGACGAACTGGGACTTGATGCAAATGACCGCAGAATGTTAGAGGCACTTATCAAGTTTTATCGTGGAGGCCCTGTCGGACTTGAAACCCTTGCCGCCGCAATCGGTGAGGAGGCAGTAACAATAGAAGATGTTTACGAACCATATCTTATGCAGATAGGCTTTTTGAACAGAACTCCGAGAGGTCGCTGTATAACTCGTGCGGCTTGTCAGCATTTAGGCTATGATATTCCTAATGCACAGGACGCACAAATATCGTTTGATTAAGTATATTCCGTAATAGGAGGAAAACTTATGGCAACTAATCAATTCAGAGTGAATCTTTTTCCGAAAGATGCGGCTAATTATATTTATGATTATGTTGTAAATGGAAGTATAACAGGAACTTTGATTGATAATTACACCGTCTATGAAAGTAACGGTGTAGCTTGTATGGTTATGGTCTTTGAAAAACATTATTACAGAGCCGGCAACAGACTTACTCTTACAGTTGTTATTGATAATCTTAATGGCGTAACAAATGTAAGGTCTATTGGTGGCGGTGGTGGAGAGGGAATTTTCTCTTTCGACTGGGGAGCATCTGAAAGTTTTTCAAATTGTGCAAGAAAAGCACTTGAAGCTTATATTATAAGATAATAACTCTTTGCCAGAAAATTGGCAAAGAACTTAAATATATTTATTAAGAGGAGATTTATATATAATGGGCAGATTATTTGGTACAGACGGTGCAAGAGGTGTAGCAAACTCAGAACTTACCTGTGAGCTTGCAATGAATATCGGTAAGGCGGCAGCAATGGTTCTGACAGACAGTAAGGATAAGCACCCGAAAATCCTCATAGGAAAGGATACAAGAATTTCTTCTGATATGCTCGAAAATGCCCTTGTCGCAGGACTTTGCTCAGTCGGAGCAGATGTTATATTGCTTGGCGTTGTTCCTACGCCAGCGGTTGCATATCTTGTAAGAAAGTATAATGCCGATGCAGGAATTATGATTTCAGCATCACACAATCCTTTTGAATTTAACGGAATTAAGATTTTCAGTGGAAGTGGCTATAAACTTCCTGACGCTTTAGAAAACGAAATAGAGGCTATCGTACTTGACAGAAGTGAGCCTTATCCTTGCCCAACACACGACGGTATAGGCTCTGTTACCTGTTCTGAAAAAGGTGCTGAGGATTATATCGAGCATATAAAGTCCACAATTTCCGATTCTCTTTCTGGTATGAAAATTGCATTTGATTGCTCAAATGGTTCAGCGTCAAGAACAGCGAAAAAGCTTTTCACAGATTTAGGCATAGATTGCGTTATGCTCAATGATACCCCAGACGGCAAGAATATAAACGATAAGTGCGGTTCAACTCATATGGAAAAGCTCGCTGAGTATGTAAAAACTCATAACGACATTGATGCAGGTATTGCGTTTGATGGTGATGCCGATAGATGCCTTGCAGTTGATGAAAACGGCGAAATTCTTGACGGCGATTTCATTATGACAATCTGTGCAATGGATATGCGTTCAAGAGGTACTCTTGCAAAAGAAACTATGGTCGGAACAGTTATGGCAAATATGGGCGTAAACCGTTTCTGTGCAGATAATAATATTGGTTTTGTCGCAACAAGTGTTGGCGATAGATATGTTCTTGAGGAAATGCTCGCAAAAGGCTATAATCTCGGCGGAGAACAATCAGGTCATGTTATATTCCTCGATTACGGTACAACTGGTGATGGTCAGCTTACTGCGGCACAGCTTTTGAGCATTGTAAACCGCAGAAATGCAAAGCTTTCAAATGTTCGTCATGTTATGAAGAAGTATCCACAGGTACTTATAAATATTAAGGTTTCACCTGAGGGCAGGGCAAAATTTGCCACAGATTCAGATATTGCAGAGAAGATAGACAGCGTTAAGAATATTCTTGGTGAGAGCGGAAGAATACTTGTAAGAGTTTCTGGTACAGAACCGCTTGTAAGAGTTATGCTTGAGGGCGAATCTGAGGAGCAAATCCAAAAGCTTGCCCAAGAAACAGCCGACCTTATCAAAAAACGCCTTAGCTAAGGAATTTTCCCCAAGACACTTAAAAGTTTCGCTCGAGCCTTTTTAAAGGCTCGCAGTTTCCAAAGGTAGTCACCTACGGCAGAGCCTTTGGTCGCTCTCCGCAGAGAGCGAAACACTTTATACTTCTCTAAGCGCAGGAGGGTAGAAAAACATTCCGGTGGAATGTTTTTCGTAGGGAACTCTCGCAGGGGGTTCCCTGTAGAACTAATCTTGCTGACAAGAGAAATTTAAGCGGTGGACAAAGTCCACCGCTTTAGGAGCAAAGAATGTTAAGGGCGTTGCCCTTAAGTGGCGAACCGCCGCACCCAAGATGCGAAATCGGTTTTGCAAGCAAAACCTCGACATTCATAAGGGAATTTTATTCACGCGGCGGAAGTAACTACCGAATACACTTCCCCAATATGGAGGTATATAATGAGAGAAGCACAATGGAAAGATTATGAGCTTATAGATTGCTCTTGTGGAGAAAGACTTGAAAGATGGGGCGATATTATCCTTATTCGTCCTGACCCTCAGGTCATCTTCAATACTGAAAAAACAAATCCGCTTTGGCGACAGGCACACGCAAGATACCACCGCTCAAATACCGGCGGTGGTGCGTGGCAAACCTATAAGCCTATCCCAAAGCAATGGGAGATTAAATATAAAAGCCTTATTTTCGGCATAAAACCTATGGGTTTTAAGCATACAGGTATTTTCCCCGAACAGGCTGTAAACTGGGATTTTGCTATAAATAAAATCAAATCTGCCAAAAGACCTGTAAAAATTCTGAATATGTTTGCATATACCGGTGCGGCAACTCTTGCTTGCCTTTCGGCTGGTGCGTCCGTATGCCATGTTGACGCATCTAAGGGTATGGTACAGTGGGCAAAGGAAAATGCTGTGAAAAGTGGTCTTGCGGACAAGCCTGTTCGTTGGCTTGTTGATGATTGCGTTAAATTTGTACAGCGTGAGCAAAGGCGTGGAAATAAATATGACGGCATAATTATGGACCCTCCAAGCTATGGCAGAGGTCCGGGCGGAGAGGTATGGAAGCTCGAGGAACAGCTTTATTCTCTTGTTGAGCTTTGTATGCCGATTCTGAGTGACGATGCACTTTTCTTTATCCTCAATTCATATACAACAGGTCTTTCACCTGCGGTTATGGAATATCTTCTCGGTGTAATGCTTAAAAAGCGTTTTGGCGGTAAGGTTTCAAGCTCGGAAATCGGACTTCATGTCACAGAATCAGGTATGACACTTCCTTGCGGAAGTACAGCTATCTGGGAAAAGTAAGTTATGAATAAGCTTATCGAAGTAAAAAATGTTTTTTATAAATATCCTGCCGATGAGGAAGACACCGAAAAGAAACAGCCAGATGTTTTAAGGGGAGTTTCACTTGATGTAGGCGAGGGAGAATTTATTGCCATTCTCGGACACAATGGTTCGGGAAAATCCACGCTTGCAAGAATGTTGAACGGACTTATACTTCCCGATAATGGAACTGTACTTGTAGACGGAATGGACACCGCAGACGATGAACATATCTTTGATATACGGAGCAGAGTTGGACTTGTCTTGCAAAATCCCGATAACCAGCTTGTGACTAGTATTGTTGAAGAAGATGTAGCCTTTGCACCTGAAAATCTTGGCATAAAGCCAAAGGAAATACGCAGGCGTGTTGATGAGGCTTTGAGGGCGGTTGATATGTATGAGCATAGAAGAAGTGCCGTACACAAGCTTTCGGGCGGTCAGAAACAGAGAGTTGCCATTGCAGGTATTCTTGCAATGGAGCCTAAGTGCATTGTGCTTGATGAACCGACAGCAATGCTCGACCCAAAGGGCAGAGCGGAAGTTCTTGAGGCTGTCACAAAGCTAAGAGCCGAGCAGGGAATAAGCATAGTTCTTATAACGCACTATATGCAGGAAGCAACTCTTGCGGATAGAATAATCGTTATGGATAGCGGAGAAATTCTCGCACAGGGTACGCCTAAAGAGGTATTTTCCGAAACAGAGCTTTTGCTTTCGCATAGTCTTTCTGTTCCGCAAAGCAGCGAGTTGATTTATAAATTAAAAAAGGCTGGCTTTGAACTTCCAAACGGAATTGTTTCCGATGATGAATGTGTCGATGCGTTGGTTAAGCTGATTAAGGGAGTGTAAAATGTCATTACTCGAAGTTAAAAATCTTACCTTTGAATACGGAACGGGCAAATTCAGAAATCCCGCACTTAATGATGTCCGCTTTTCGCTCGAAAAGGGAGAAATTCTCTCTATAATCGGTCATACAGGTTCTGGAAAATCCACTCTCGTTCAAACTCTCAACGGTTTGCTAAAGCCAAAGTCAGGCACAGTTTGTCTTGACGGCGAGAATATTTTCAGCAGTTCTGAGCTTTTGAAAAAAGCAAGATTCAGAGTGGGACTTGTATTTCAATATCCTGAATATCAGCTTTTCGAGGAAAGCGTTTTCAAGGATATTTCGTTCGGCCCTAAGAATATGGGACTTGATAATGAAGAAATCGACAGGAGAGTTTTTGAGGCATCGAGCTTTGTAGGTTTGCGTGGTGAACTTTTGGATAAATCGCCGTTTGAGCTTTCCGGCGGTGAAAAGAGGAGAACAGCCATTGCAGGTATTCTTGCAATGGAACCTGAAATCCTTATTCTTGATGAACCGACCGCAGGTCTTGACCCGGGAAGTGGCAGAAATCTTATAGAAAATCTCATAAAATTAAGAGATAAAAAAGGCACAACAATACTTATCGTTTCTCATAGTATGGAAAATACCGCAAGAATTTCTGATAAAATTATGGTTATGAATGCAGGAAGGTGCGAGATATTCGGCACACCAAAAGAAATTTTCTCACAAGAGAAAAGACTTTCCGAACTTTCTCTTGGTATACCACAGATAACCCGTATAATGAAAAGCTTAAAACAAAGAGGCTGTGCCGTTCGTGATGATATCCTTACAGTTGATGAGGCTGTCGCTGAGCTTGTGAGTTTACTTTCAAAGGGGGAAAGCTTATGAGTGATATTACGATAGGACAATATGTAGAGGGCAGGTCGCTTATACACCGCCTTGATGTAAGGGTGAAGCTGATTCTTATGCTTTGCGGTATAACCTTTGTATTTGTAGCCGGAAATTACTTTTCAATGGCACTTATAACAGCTTTTACGATTTTTATAATGCTACTTACGGGCATAAGTCTTTTCAAATATATAAAAAGCATAAAAGCCGTTATTGTTATAGTTCTTTTCACAGCAATTCTGAATCTTTTTTATGGCAGTGGAGAACCGATATTCAAATGGGGCTTTATGGAGATAACTAAGGCAGGCATAAATAATGCTGTCTTTGTTGCTGCAAGAGTCATACTTGTAGTGCTTATGAGTGGAGTTCTTACCTTTACGACCTCTCCGACAGACCTCACAGACGGTTTGGAAAGAATAATGAAACCGCTGAAAATCTTCAATATAAAAATACACGAAATCGCTATGATGATGTCTATTGCACTGCGATTTATACCTACTCTTTTTGATGAATTCAATAAGATAAGCAATGCACAGAAATCAAGGGGTGCTGACCTTGAGAGCGGTAACTTTATTGCAAGGATTAAGGCTTTTGTTCCTATACTTATTCCGCTTTTTATATCGTCATTCCGCAGAGCAAACGATCTTGCTACTGCTATGGAGTGCCGTTGCTATAACGGCGGTGACGGCAGAACACGAATGAAGGTTCTGAAAATAAAGCCGAGAGATATTATCGCATTAAGCGTTTCAGTATTAGTATTTGTTGGGGTGATACTTTGCAATGTATTCCTACCATCTCCAGTGAGATGAAGAATATTCTTGTTTCAATTTCATATGACGGCAGTGCCTTTCATGGTTGGCAAATCCAGAAAAACGCTGTCACTGTTCAAGAGGAATTTCAGAAAGCTTTATATAAGGTTATCGGAGAGCGTGTCGATATAAAAGGCTCAAGTCGTACAGATTCAGGCGTTCACGCATATGAATATTGTATAAGCTTTAAGACTACACATTCTATTCCGCCAGAAAGGCTTGTAGCCGCACTTAATACCTATCTTCCAAAGACCATAGCCGCTAAAAAGGCTTGTTATGTTCCGGAAGATTTTCACGCACGATATTCCTCACTTGGTAAGGAGTATGTCTATAAGATATATAATGCGAAAATTCGTGACCCGTTTCTTGAGGGCTACGCCTTGCATTATTGGTATCCGCTCGATGAAAAGGTTCTTGATAAGGCGGCAAAGGATTTTATCGGCTATCACGATTTCACATCTTTCTGTACGCTCGATTCAAGAGAAATCGGAGATTTTCGCCGTACAGTGCGTAATGCGTCAGTAACTCGTGACGGCGATATGGTATATTTTACAGTAGAGGCTGACGGCTTTCTGTATAATATGGTTCGCATAATGGTAGGTACTCTCTTGCGAATAGCACAGGGTAAATTTCCGCCTGATAGCATACCGGAAATCATACAAGCAAAAGACCGTCACAAAGCTGGTCCTACCGCACCGCCGGAGGGCTTGTATCTTAATCATGTAATATATGAAGCTGTGCGTGACCGCACAGGACAAGACGCTGTGCGTGACCGCACAGGACAAGACGCTGTGCGTGACCGCACAGGACAAGACGCGTAATCGCTCGGCAAGCCTCGCTCGTAGTGAATTAGGAAAGATAGTTGACGCGATCGAGGAAATTCCCAATGGACTACCGATAAGTTAACAGATTTCCCTAAAACAATTAAAAGTTTTCTACATCAGCTTTGCTGGTGAAATCTGCTCGCAGGGTCGAGGGACGGAGTCCGCCCTTAGGGACTAATGTTGCTGACAAAAGAAATTTATCGACGGATAAAATTCGCCGATTAGAAAAAAGAAATGTTGGGCAAAGCCCAAAGGTGTTTCGCTCTCTGCGGAGAGCGACCAAAGGCTCTGCCGTAGGTGACTACTTTTGGAAACCGCAAGCCTTTAAAAAGGCTTGACCTAAACTTTGAGTGTCTTAGAAAAGTGAATTAGCTAATCGGTAGTTCATTGGTAATTACTTTATCCGCGTCAATAAACTGCCCTTGTAGATGTCGAGTGAGGCTTGCCGAACGATTCCGCGTCTTGGGGGCGGAGGCACTCCGCCTTGACTTTTGAAATTCGATGGTATATAATCTTAAACATAAACAATCAAGTAGAATAATTTTAAATATAAAAATGCGTTTAACGGGAGAAGTAACAATATCCGCCTATCACAGAGAGGAGGTCATCGCTGAAAGATCTCTATATGCGATATTGCGAAATGCACCCGCCAGCACATAGCAGGAAATGGCTGTGCGTATTGTCTGCGTTAAGGACTTTAATGAGGACAGAATTTTCTCTGTCGAATTAGGGTGGAACAGCGATAATCTCGCCCCTGAAATTTTCAGGAGCGGGATTTTTTATATTATAAAAAGGAGAATTTTTATGAAGATTTTTAATACCTTGACAAGAACAAAAGAGGAATTTATCCCTATTAAAGAGGGTGAAGCTAAGATTTATGCCTGCGGACCAACAGTTTATAACTATATTCATATTGGTAACGCAAGACCTATTTGCGTTTTTGATATTCTCAGACGCTACCTTGAATACAGAGGATTTAAAGTCACTTTCGTTCAGAATTTCACAGATATTGATGATAAAATTATCAACAAGGCTAATGAAACAGGCTCGGATTATATTTCTGTTTCGGAAAAATTCATCAAGGAATATAAGATTGACGCTAAGGGCTTGAATATTCGTGAAGCAAGTGTTCACCCAAGAGCTACCGAAAATATGAACGAAATCATTGATATGATTAAAACTCTTATTGATAAGGGTTATGCATATGCTGTTGATAATGGAGATGTCTATTTCAGACCTGCAAAATTCAGCGAGTATGGTAAGCTTTCACATCAGCCTTTGGAAGATTTGGAGGCAGGTGCAAGAATAAATATCGGCGAAAGAAAAGAAAATCCTATGGATTTCGCTCTTTGGAAGGGTGCAAAACCAGGTGAACCATCTTGGGAAACTCCTTGGGGCAACGGTAGACCGGGTTGGCACATTGAGTGCTCCTCAATGGCAAGAAGATACCTCGGCGAAACTATTGATATTCACTGCGGTGGTCAGGACTTGATTTTCCCACACCACGAAAACGAAATCGCTCAGAGCGAATGCTGCAACGGCGTTCCTTTTGCACATTACTGGATGCACAACGGCTACATCAATGTTGATAATAAAAAGATGTCTAAATCACTCGGAAATTTCTTTACAGTAAGAGATGTTGCCGAGAAATACGGCTATGAACCTATCCGTTATCTGATGGTTTCTTCACATTATCGTATGCCGATTAACTATTCTGTTGAGATTATCGAGCAGTGCAAGGCATCTCTTGAGCGTCTTTATAACTGCAAAAATAACCTTGAATTTGCTATCGAAAATGCAACAGTTGCTGAAAATGACGGTGATAATGCACTTATTGAAGCTTATGACAAGCATCGTCAGAAATTCATATCTGCTATGGACGATGACCTCAATACAGCAGACGCTATAACCGTTATGTTCGAGCTTGCAAGGGATATAAATACAAATATTGCTAATGCACCTTCGAAGAAGCTTGCTGAGGAATCGCTCAAAATCTTTATGGAGCTTGCAAATGTTCTTGGTTTGCTTTATGTAGACGAAAAAACTTCTCTCGATGATGAAATTGAAGCACTTATCGCACAAAGAAATGAAGCTCGTAAAAATAAAGATTGGGCAACAGCTGATAAGATTCGTGATGAACTTAAAGCAAGAAATATCGTTCTTGAGGATACACCACAAGGTGTTAAATGGAAGATTGTGAATGACTGATGTATAGGCTGACTGATAAAGAAATTTCAGATTTGATTCATACAGCTTTTTCTGTAAGGAAATTGAGCTATTCGCCTTATTCGAGATTTGCGGTTGGTTCAGCATTGCTTTGTGCTGACGGAGAAATTTATAGTGGCTGTAATATCGAAAATTCATCATATCCTGTCGGAATATGTGCGGAGAGAACAGCTATTTCTAAGGCGATTTCATCAGATAAGCGTAATTTTAAGGCTATTGCAATAGTTGGTGGCTTAGTGGATAATTCGGACTTGGAATATTGTCCGCCTTGTGGGATGTGCCGACAGTTTTTGAGTGAATTTTGCGATAAGGATTTCGTAGTAATCTTAGCAAAATCATTGAATGAATATAAGTTAATTGGCTTTGATGAAATATTGCCATTCCCATTCAGCTAATTATTTTTTAAGATACTTTAAGCTAACCAACTTCCCAAAGACACTTAAAAGTTTTGCTCAAGGCGGCTCGCCGCACCCAAGACACGGAATCGGTTTTGCAAGCAAAACCTCGACATTTGCAATGGAAGTTTGTTGGCGCGGTCGAAGAAATTACCAATTAACTACCGATAGGGCGGACTCCGTCCCTCAACCCTGCGAGCAGCTTTCACCAGAAAAGCTGGTGTAGAAAAGGTTCGAGCGAAACTTTTAGTTGTCTTAAAAAAGTGCGTTAGCTAATCGTAGGGGCGAACTGTGTTCGCCCGCTCGGTAGTTTCCTCGACCGCGTCAACTATCTTCCTTAATTCACTACGAGCGAGACTTGTCGAGCGATTCCGCGTCTTGACAGCGGAGGCACTTCGTCTTTACAAAGTAAAAGCAGAAAGGACTGAGTTCCTTTCTGCTTTTGTTTTTATTAGTTATTGAAGTTGTTGTTTTGCTGGTTGTTGAAATTGTTGTTATTCTTGTGGTTTTGAGACTGATTGTTCTGCTGATTGTTGAAGTTGTTGTTATTGTTCTGGTTTTGAGACTGGTTGTTCTGCTGACGGTTTTGAGACTGGTTGTTCTGCTGATTTTGTCTGCTCATCATCTCACCCCCTTCTGAATTATATTATTGACAGGGATTTGAATTTTATTCAGACAAGAAAAAATACTTAATCGTTAAAAATTATATTTGGTGTTATTTCTCCGCCTCTTATAAACTTTGGAATATCGTAACTTTTATCTATGGCCACAAGAGCTACACAAATTTCCACCGGAGATGTATTTTCGTTTATTTTTCTGTAATCATAATAATTTGTATATACATCATATAAAATGTTTGCTTTTGAACCCTTGAAATAAATTTCTTTTATCTCATTTTTTTGTATAGGATAGAATGATGAAATATTTACTATTAAAAGATTATTTTTCTTAAAAAAGTTTTCGTCATATTTAGTTTTTGATATGCTTATCATACCTGCTATTTTTTCGGACATTCCTTTTGAATCATAAGGAATTATCAGGTTAGTATTTTTTTCTCTTATATCATAAAAAGCACTATACATTTCTTTTTCGTTTGTAATTATATTTAAATGGTTTATACAGCCTTTTTCAAACTCTTCTTCAGTGAAAGGAGTTCTTGAGTAATAGTTTGATTGGTCATTAGGGTATTTTGATAATTTTGAAGATACATAGAAATATTCGGCTGAAAATTCTACTTGATTCTTAAACCAAGAAAGCTGTTCGGAGGCATTTAATATACTTAATAGAAAAAATACTGCTAATATAGGTATAAAATATTTTTTTGTTTTTTCCTTAAAAAGATAAACAGTAATTATTGCAAAAATAGATGCGATAATAAAAAGACAAATAAAAAGTATAAAAGATTTTACATATTGTGTGAAAAATACGCATATTCCGTATAATAAGGCGGATATGGTGAATAAAACCATATTAAATGTTTTAACATTTTTTTGATGTTTCTTGCAGACTTTAATCATAAGGGCGGCTGAGAAAACAGCTAAAAATGCAGAAAAGCTAAAAGTAATCTCTCGCGATACAAAATTTATAAATATATAAGTAGAAACTATACCAAGCATTATGCCTGTAAATATGCAGAGAGAAATATTAATCGCTAAAAGTTTTCTATAGGTGCGGTTGGATAAGCCGGGTATCATTTCAACATCTTCTGGTTTTGTATAGTCCTCATTTTCATTATAGCCTGTATAGTAAGTATCGTTTAAATTATTTTTTTCTTTAGACATAAATCAACCTCCATAATATTATATTAAAATAATATCATAAATTTATATAAAAGTAAACATATTTTTAAAATTATAGCATAATATAGAATGTTTTTGAGCTTTTTAAATTCTGAATTTATTTTGTATTAAAATTATTGAGAACTTGCTTTATCTATGGTATGATTTAGAAAAAGATTTTTTTGGGTGATTAGATTGAATATAGATTTTTTAAAGAAAGACTTTCTTGAGGACGCAAAGTCTGTATTTGGCTCAGACTATGACGCATTTCTTGCAACATATGATGAAAAGCCTTATCGTGGGATAAGCGTTAATACTCTTAAAATTACTGCCGAAAGACTTAAAGAATTATTGCCATATAAGCTTGAAAAAACACCTATGTATAAAAATGGCTACTATATTGATAGTGAAATTGAGGGCTTAGGAAATAATCCACTGCATCACGCAGGAGCATTTTATGTTCAGGAACCATCAGCTTCTGCACCTGTTTCATTGCTTGAGGTTCAGGAGGGAGAGCGTATACTTGATTTATGCTCTGCTCCTGGCGGAAAATCCTCGCAGATACTTGCTTTATTGAATAATACAGGCTTGCTTTGGTCTAATGAATATGTGAAATCCCGTTCGCAGATTTTGCTTTCTAATCTGGAAAGAATGGGCGCAAGAAACTTTGTTGTTTCAAATTGCAGTGCCGATACGCTTTGTAACGGTCTTGAGGGATTTTTTGATAAAATTCTTGTGGACGCACCTTGTTCTGGAGAGGGTATGTTCAGGAAAAATCACGATGCCTCAGACGAATGGAACAAAGATAATGTTAAGCTTTGTGCAGAAAGACAGCTTTTTATACTCGAATCGGCCTCGAAAGCTCTCAGAGCAGGCGGTGTAATGGTTTATTCTACTTGCACATTCTCTTATGAGGAAAATGAAGGAGTTGTATCGGAATTTCTGAAACGCAATGAAGATTTTTTGATTGATGAGAGGGAATATCCATTTGGCAGAAAATCTGATTTAAAGGGCTGTGTCAGGATAAGTCCGCTTGAGGGCGGCGAGGGACAATTTATGGTAAGGCTCAGGAAAAATGGTGATGAACCTGTTTCCGAGAGTGATTATAAGTTTAGCAAAAATGAAAACAAACTTGTTTCGAGCTTTATTGATGAGGTATTCAGCGTAAAGCCGAACGGAAATATTGAGCTTATCGGCGATAGAATTTACATTTTTCCGGAAAATCTTCCTAAGCTTAACGGACTTGGAGTTATTCGTGCAGGAGTTTTTCTTGGAGAAATCAAGAAAAATCGCATAGAACCTGCACACGCATTATTCTCAGCATATACATCAAAATATTTTAAAAATGTTCTCGACCTTAAATTAAGCGATGAGCGTGTAGAAAAATTCCTTTGCGGAGAAGAAATTGACTGCGAAAATCAAAAAGGTTATACACTTCTTGCGGTTGAGGGAGTTTCGCTTGGCTTTGGAAAATGCTCAAACGGCAGAATGAAGAATAAATATCCTAAGGGCTTAAGGCGTATATGAGATTCTGATTTTTAATAATTGTAAATAATTTATAAACTTTTTATGAAATTTGACCTTTAGAGGTCAAATTTTTTTTGTTTGGTAGGGTAAAGTGAAAGGTTATTTTAAATTATTATAAGGAGTGACGCTTATGGCTCGTCCGCAAACGGAGGGTTTACTTTATTTTCCGCTTGATGTAGATATTTTTGCAGATAGAAAAATCAAAATCGTTGTCGCAAAATACGGTACAGACGGTTTCGCACTATATGTCTATTTGCTCTGTACGATATTCAAGGAGAGATATTATATCAAAGTTGATGAAGATTTTAATTACATAGTATCATCAGATTTGAAGATTGATTTCAAGAAATCATGTGAGATACTCGATTTTCTCATCGAAAAGGAAATGTTTGATAAAAGGCTTTTCGAGGAAGAGAATGTACTTACCTCAAAGAGTATTCAGGATAGATACCAACAGGCTATTAAAAGTAAGGCAAGAAAAACAGCTGTAAATGTTGATGAAAAATACTGGTTGCTCGGCGAAAATGAAACCGAGAATTTCATAAATGTTTATAATGGGGAGGAATTATCAAAGAAAAGATATAATTCTTCCAAGAAAAATGAGGATAATTCCACGAAAAATGACATAAAGGAAAGTAAAGGAAAAGAAAGTAAAATAAATGAAAGTAAAGTAGAGGAAAGTACAGCAGACGAAAAATTCCGTCTTCCGACAAGTGATGGGTATTACATTCTCAAAAGGGAATTTTATGATAAGCTTTCATCAGCCTATCCAAGAACTGATATAGACGAATGTTTGCGTAATTTGCGGATATGGTTAGAGGCTAATCGTGAGCGTTTAAAGCCAAGCTGTAATATGCAAGCCTATATCAACACTTGGATAGCTCGTGACACTGAACAGGGCAAGTGTCGCCGTTCTGAAGGCTATGAAGCCACTTACGACCTTGAGGCCTATGAAAATTCATACGATTTTTAGCGGCGGCTCGCCGCCTTGAACAAAACTTTTATCTGTCTTAGGGGAAGTTCATTAGCTAATTAAACATCGCAATGGCATTCTTGACTTCGGTTGCGGTCTGGTCAGTGAAAAGATATTCGTATGAATAGAGCATAAAGCCATCACAATTTATACTCCTGCCATAAAGAATTTGATTTTTCAGAATTTCGTCAGATTCAAGCCATGTTCCGCTATCGCTGTCAGAGCCAGCCTTGTATACCGCCAAACCAATATAGAATTTTACACCTTTATTGCTGATTATCTTTCGCCATTCATCAGCGGATTTCTTAAAAGGCAAATATGGGTGTGTATTGCTGACATAAATTTGCGGACAGATATAGTCTACAAAGCCTGAAATACTGCCCCAAGACTTTATATCGGCAGAAATTTTCTCGTCATTTTCTGTGTTGCACTGCGGAGAAATTCCGAACACAACATCGTCTTTTATTTCGTGAATAGCCGTATATACACCCGAAATAAGTGCATTTATATTCGCCTTACGCCATTCTGAATGTGTAAGCGGAGAATAATTCTCGTCAACTGTTGCAAGATATGCTTTATAATCAACTTCATCGCATTTCATATCGCTTTCGGGATAGAAATAATCGTCAAAGTGTATGCCGTCTACTGCGTAATTCTCTACGACCTCACGAACACCATTTATAATCAGCTCTCTAACTTCGCTATATGCGGGATTATAGTAAATATTCTTTTCGCTTTGAAAGGTATATCGGTCATTTTCTTCGTTATCATCGTTTTGCCAAATGGTATAGGGATTATCTGAGGATAGGGCAGAGGGTGTCTTTGAAAAGCGTATTCTTAGGGGATTTATCCACGCATGAACCTTGATATTCTTTTTGTGTGAGGCATCTATGATATATTTAAGAGGGTCATAGTTTGGGTTCTTGCCCTGTGTTCCGCTGATAATATCCGACCACGGAAAATACTTTGATGGATAGAGCGAATCGCCATTCGGGCGAATATGAATTATAATCGTATTGAGCTTATTTTTTGTGCAGTTTTCGAGAATATCGTCTATACGCTGATGAAAAGCCTTTTCACTTCGGTCTGTACCGCTCATATTCAGCGACATATACGGAATCCATACGGCACGCATTTCTTCATCGGTATTTTCTTTGATTACAGCCGTTTCTATGGCTTTAACGGCAGTTTTTGACTCAGTAATACTATTTTCGCCGGTTTCGTTTATGGAAGGTTTTATGGAAGGGAAAATCATAGAAAGCACCACCGCAGAAATCATCAGAAATACAGAAATAAAAGCAGGAATCAGATTTATAAGATTTTTTTTCATTTGCCACACACCTTGATTTTTATTTATTATAATTATATAATTATTTCAAGTAAATAATTCTAAGGGTTGTGAAAAAGTGGAATGGATTTTAATTGCATATTTTGTAATTATAAATATTCTGGCGGTTTATGCGACAATTCACGATAAAAAGAGTGCCATAAAGCATAAATGGAGAGTACCCGAAAGCACGCTCCTGATATTAGCTGCAATAAGTGGTTGTGTTGTGATGTATATAACTATGCGTATAATTCACCACAAGACCAAAAAGCTCAAATTTATGCTTGGCATACCGGTGATTTTTGTACTTGAAGTTCTGGCAGTTTTTTGCGTGAAAGTACTTATTAGCTAACAGATTTTCTAAAGACAATTAAAAGTTTCGCTTGAGCCTTTTTAAAGGCTCACAGTTTCCAAAGGTAGTCACCTACGGCAGAGCCTTTGGTCGCTCTCCGCAGAGAGCGAAACACTTTATACTTCTCTAAGCGCAGGAGGGTAGAAAAACATTCCGGTGGAATGTTTTTCGTAGGGAACTCTCGCAGGGGGTTCCCTGTAGAACTAATCTTGCTGACAAGAGAAATTTAAGCGGTGGACAAAGTCCACCGCTTTAGGAGCAAAGAATGTTAAGGGAGTTGCCCTTAAGCGGTGAGCCGCCGCCCCCAAGACGCGGAATCGCTCGGCTTTGCCTCGCTCGTAGTGAATTAGTGAAGATAGTTGACGCGGTCGGAGAAACTACCGAGCAGGTGAACTGTGCTTTTAGATGTCTTAGATAAATTAGTAAACTAAATTGAAAGGTGGACTTAATATGAATGAAAGTAAATTTACACCTACACCACATATCGAGGCGAAATATGGAGATTTCACCGAAACAGTTATTATGCCTGGTGACCCTCTCAGAGCAAAGCATATAGCTGAGAATTTCCTGACCGATGCAAAGCTTATCAATTCTGTAAGAGGAATGTATGCTTATACCGGAAAATATCAAGATAAGAAAGTTTCGGTTATGGCAAGTGGTATGGGTATGCCGTCTATGGGAATTTATTCCTATGAGCTTTATAATTTCTATGGCGTTCAAAACATAATCCGTACAGGTACGGCTGGTGCAATAAGCGATAAACTCCATATCAGAGATGTAGTTCTTGCAATGGCATCTTGCTATAATTCAAACTATGCCCAGCAATATAAATTACCGGGAACAGCTGTTCCGACAGCGGATTTTGGCTTGCTTGATTCTGCATATAATAAAGCAAGAGAAATGAATATGCCAGTGTATGTCGGTACGATACTTTCAACGGATAATTTCTATTACGATGACCCCGATACACTCAAACAGTGGCAAAAACTTGGTATCTTAGCGACAGAAATGGAAAGTGCGGCACTTTATTTTAATGCTATGCGAGCAGGTAAAAATGCACTTTGTATATGTACAATTTCTGATTGCCCTTTGACAGGTGAAAGCGCATCTTCTGAAGAACGCCAAACCTCATTTAATGATATGATAAAATTAGCCTTGTCTTTAGTGTAATATTATACTTTTAAAAGATAAAAACGAAATGAAAAATACGCCACAACTCGGATAAAAGAGTTATGGCGTATTTTAAATATTATGGAATTATTGCATATCCTCAAGAATTTCAGTATAATGCTCCTTTGGCATATAGCCTACTTCTCTTGCATACTCAGAGCCGTCTTTAAAGAACATAACTGTTGGTATACTTGATATTCCGAACTTATATGCAAGCTCTCTGCCGTCACCGTCAACATCTATCTTTACAACAGTAACCTTGCCGTCATATTCGTCTGCGATTTCTTCGATAATTGGTGCAAGCATTCTGCAAGGACCACAACGGTCTGCATAAAAATCTGCCATTAGAATTTCGTCACTGTTAAGCAGTCTTTCAAATTCTGTTACAACTGGGTGAAGTACATTGCTCATAATTTTAATCCTCCTTATGAGACTTATTTTGTATTAAATCAGCCTTTATATTCCTCAATAGTGATTTTTTTAATTGTTACATCTTTCTTTGGTTTATTACTGTCGTCAACATCTACTGACGCAATCTTATCAACAATATCCATTCCCTCGTATACTTGTCCGAAAACGGTGTGTCCTCTGTCAAGATTATTGAAAGCACCATCAAGATTGATATTTCCGCCGTTATCGTCATAAAGCTTCTTTACGGCGTCTGTAACCTTTGTCATATCGGTTATATTTCCGTAGGTTGAGGCAAGCGCTGTGCGGTAGCTTGCAAGAATATCATCTTCACTGCCTGATGTTGTTTCGAGATAGCTCTTTTTATAGTTTTCCCATTGACTTGATACAACGGATTTATACTGTTCAAAGTTGCTTGAAAGGCTATCCCAATCGAACTTTGTAGAGTTGTCCTTCTGATTGATAAAGAACTGACTGCCGTTAGTATCTGGACCGGAATTAGCCATAGAGAGCGAACCGCGAATGTTAAAGAGTTTATTTGAAAATTCGTCCTCAAAGCTCTTTCCATATATGCTTTCTCCGCCTGTACCATTACCGAGAGGGTCGCCGCCCTGAATCATAAAGTCCTTGATAACTCTATGGAAGGTAAGTCCGTTATAATAGCCGTCCTTTGCGTGAGTTACGAAGTTCTCAACAGCCTTTGGTGCTGCCTCAGGGAAAAATCTTATCTTGATTGTACCCTCAGAGGTCTCCATAATAGCTACGGTATCGCCTGCCTTTGGCTTTTCAAGCTGATAACCGATTTCGTGCTCCTTATCATCATAGACAGTTGGTTCAACAAATACCTTATTTATAATATCTGATGAATCTGTTGAGCTTGTAGAACTTGTTGTTTCCTTGCTTGATTCTGTTGTTGTGCTTGAAACTGAAGAAGTGCTTTCAGCCTTTGAACTACTTTCGGTAGAACCGCTGTTTGAACAGCCTGTTGCAACGGCTGCGGCAATCATAGCAAGAGCAATAATAGTTTTTATTCTTTTGTTTTTCATAATTAGTTCCTTTCTGAATTATGGAATTGCCATAGTAATATTTTTACAATTATTCTAATATATATTCTATCCTAACTTGCCGAATAAAGCAAGCATAAAATAGTTTGCTGGGATTTCGGCGGAATATATGGCAATATGCACTCATATAATGTGAGGAAAGCAGTAAGCGGAAAGCAAAGTCTCAATATAATCCGCACGAAAGGAATGAAGCCTAAAATGATAGAATATTATCCCGAAGGCAAGCTTATAGGCAAGCCCGAAAACAAATTGCAGATAAGCTCTCTGCAAGGACTTATGGACGCACAGCAAGAAGGCATTACCCTTGAGGCAAGAGCCATTGTCTGCGATTCTTCGCATAATCTTATAGTCGAGCTTGGCTCAATAAGAGGAATTATCCCTCGTGAAGAGGGTGCTATCGGAATAAAAGAAGGTACTGTAAGAGATATTGCGATTATTTCACGAGTAAATAAGCCTGTGTGTTTTGTTGTTGAGGACTTTATGAAGGGTTCTGACGGCAATCTTATCCCGATACTTTCAAGGAGAGCCGCACAGGAACGCTGTATGCAGAATTATATTGATGAGCTTATTCCCGGTGATATTATTAACGCAAAAATTACGCATCTTGATTCATTCGGAGCATTTGCGGATATTGGCTGTGGAATAGTATCGCTCTTGCCGATTGATTCAATTTCGGTTTCGAGGATAGACCACCCGAGAGAGCGTTTTTCTGTCGGAATGGATATTCGGGCCATAATCAAAAATAAGGATAACGGCAGGATAAGTCTTAGCCATAAGGAGCTTTTGGGTACTTGGGAGGAAAATGCAGAGCAATTCTCGATAGGTGAAACTGTTGCGGGAGTAATTCGTTCGGTTGAGGATTACGGAGCATTTGTAGAGCTTGCACCTAATCTTGCAGGACTTGCCGAAACTCACGCAAATATTGAAGCAGGACAGCAAGCGAGCGTTTACATAAAGAATATCATACCCTCACGAATGAAAATTAAGCTAATAATAATTGATGCCTTTATGAGTGACAGAACGCCAACACCGCCAAATTATTTTTATAATGGCACACATATAGACCGTTTTCAATATTCACCGGAATCTTCTCTGAAAATCGTAGAAACTATTTTTCAATGATAATTTATAGCTAATCATTTTGCACACGCAGTTTTAAGAATGAACTGCGTGTGCTTTTTCATAATCAGCGAACGAACTTCCCATAAAACAGCTTAGCTGATAAACTTCTCTAAGACAGATAAAAGTTTTGCGCAAGCTTTTTCAAAAGCTTGCGGATTCTAAAGGCAGAGCCTTTGGTCGCTCTCCGCAGAGAGCGAAATACTTTTGGGCGAAGCCCTTAAGCGGCGAGCCGCCGCCCCCAAGACGCGGAATCGCTCGACAAGTCTCGCTCGTAGTTTATTAGATAAGGTTGTTGCCGCGGTCGATGAAACTACCGAGCGGGCGAACCTTGTTCGCCCCTACGATTAGCTGTCTTAGGGGAATCCATTAGCTAAAACGACATATTTAGACAAATTTTTCTTATTTAATTTATTTTGTATATTGAAAATCTTGTTAAATTATGATATATTAAATTATATAAATATTACAGTGCAATTACATTATTAAATAATTTAGAGGTGTTATATTATGAAAAAGAAAATACTTGCAATTATTTTTTCTGCTCTTGTTGCGCTATCAATACCTTCAGCTTTAGTCGGTGCATACTATAATCTTCCACTAGATGTCGGTAACTTCAATGATTATGGCGGTGGTGGCGATTGGGGCGGTACTACTGATTATGGCGGTACTACTGATTATGGTGGTACTACATACTCAAGTAGTAGTGTTTCAGATGACCCAGAGGGTTTCATCATTACTGCAATCATTTTTATTGGTATTATAGTAATATCTATCATTTCTAATAATCGTTCTAAAAACAAAAGCAACAATGAGAATACTTCTTACAGTTCTTATGAAACACCTGCTCAATATATGCCTGCTGATTGCACAAATAAAATTACTGAATTTATCAAGCAAAATGATGCAGATTTCAATGCAGAAAAGTTTATTGCATGGAGTAAAAATATCTTTATTACTCTACAAACTGCTTGGAGCGAGCGTGACTGGGAGAAAATCCGTACTATCGAAAAGGAAGAGCTTTTTGAACAGCATAATGCTCAACTGCAAGAATATATTCGCCTTGGCAGAATAAATTGCATTGAAAGAATAAATGTTAATCAGGCATTCTTACATAAGTATGTCCGTGACGAGAATTTCGAACATTTGACCGTTTGTATGAAGGTCAGAATGATTGACTATATCATTGATGAAAAATCAGGTAAGCTCCTCAAAGGTAGCAAGGACAATGATGTATATATGACATATCTCCTTACATTCACAAGACGCAAGGGCATTAAAACTACACTTATAAATGGTGTTATATCTAATTCTTGCCCACATTGCGGTGCACCTGTTGATTCTGCAAGTGCCGGCAGATGTGAATATTGCGGAAGTATTATTCATTCCGGTGAATATAACTGGGTTCTCTCTGATATGCAGGCAGTTAAGCCGGGATTTAAGAATGATAATCGTGGTGTAATTCTTTTAGATAACAATAACAATAATACCCAGAACTGATTGGAGTAAATTTAATTAAAATGAAAAAGAAAATTCTCGCAGTTATCCTTTCGGCAATGGTTGCCTTATCACTTCCTACGGCAATAGTTGCCGAGGCATATTATGATTTTATTGATTTAGATAAAAAATCATCAAGTATTGTTTGATGATTTAGCGTAGCGTATCAAAACTTAATAAAAGACTTAATGGAGAACCAATCCTAAACACAGGGTTGGTTCTCTTTTTTTACGCAAAAAATCAAGTCGAACAAACAGGCAAATGATTGAAATTCAAGTTTGTAGGTGACAGTTATGAAGAATAACAATCAGGCATATTTCTATATGCCAAAAGAAATCATGTCAAGCGAATACAAGAACTATTCCGCAGAAACAAAGCTGCTCTTTTCTATGCTTATCTCCAATGCAAAAACTGCTGCGGCTATTGCCGATACAGCAAAGCTGATTGAGGAAATCGGAGTCAGAAAAATCAGCTCCATGCACAAATCACTGGAAAGCGAGATCGCTAAAATCAAAGAAAGTGAGGGTGCTTGATATGTTCGATTTTTTCTACGGCAACGAAGCGGAGCAGTACCAGTTTTACAGAGTACCGCAAGCACTTTTTACAAATGAGAAGTTCAGTAAAATATCCTGTGAGTCAAAGTTGCTCTACGGCTTTTTGCTTGATCGCTGCGGATTATCCCGAAAAAGCAAATGGTATGACGAGGACGGCAAGCTCTATGTCTTTTTTAAGCAGGAAGAAGCTATTGAAAAGCTGAACATCGGCAAAAACAAAGCGGTCAAAATTTTTGACGAGCTGGAGCAGACAGGCTTGATTGTCCGTAAGAAGCAAGGTCAGGGTAAGCCTACAAAAATCTATGTTTGCAACTTCACAAAAGAACTTGCAGATATGTCAGGAGATCAGACTTCCGCAGAAAACACCAAGGAGGAAGTCCAGACTCCCGAAAACAGGGAGTCTGAGATTTCCGTATCCTCTGAAAACAATCAAACGGAAGTCCAGACTCCCGAAAACGGGAAGTCTAAACTCTCCAAAACAGGGAGTCAATATATATATAGTTTGAATCAGACTGAGATGAATCAGACTAATCCATCTATCTATCAGCAGCGTGAAACAAAACAAACTTCTGAAAAGGATAGATGGACGGATGATGAAATTACAGAATGTGAAGAATTTATCAAAATGAATATTGACTATGACAATCTTCTGCATGAAGGTGTATCTCCAAATACCCTCGACATGATTGTTGATATTATGCTTGAAGCCTATAACCCTCAAAACGATTTCATTAAAATCCAAGGTCAGTCAGTCAGCCGTACTATCGCACTTCGTCAGTACGAAAAGTTAGACAGCGATCATATCCGCTACATACTTGACAGTATAACCGAAGAAGCTCGTAGAAAGAAAATCAAAAATCTGCGTCCGTATCTCAAAACGTGCTTGTATAACGCACCTCACAGCATAGATATGCACTATGATAATGAGCTTCAATTCGATTATAGTGCATCAAATGATAACGAAAGCTAACTTTTGCCCCATTGGAGCAAAAGTAGGATAACAACAACTTCTGCCCCATCGGGGCAAAAGTAGAGTGAAAGGATGAATTATCAAAATGACCATTGTTACACAGGAAAACGATCTTATCAACTATGACGCAATTAAACTTGTGTCTATTTACACAGGTACTTTCTCCGACGATGGAGAGGAAGAAAAAGAAGTCTATACGCTACTTGCGTTTGATTTCAACTGCGAAGTCGGAGCCGATCTTGACGATGCTGTTGACAGTGCAATTCAACTCGGAGCTTTTACGGATATGCAGAAATGCAATGAAGTTCTGAATGGTCTGATCTCCAGTATCGTTGAAGGCAAGAATTTGTTCCATGTGCCGCAGCCTGACGGTTCGCTGACATGAGTAGACAGGACGCCGAAAAAACCATCTCGTTCTCGGTGCAGGCTGTCAGAATTACGGCTGATTTGATGAACGAAATGTGCAGAACATTTCTTAATTCGCCGCCGAAACATGGAAAGGTCAGATATGGCGATATTGCCAAAACAGGTAAACTGGAATCTATTGAGGTGACGGAGAACAATATCGGAAGTTTTCTTGATACCGCAAGAAAATACGATATTGACTATGCCCTCAAGCGTGACAGCTCCACCTCACCGCCAACATATCATGTGTTTTTTACAACCGGACATTCCGAGAATTTCCGCAAAGCCTTTGCCGAGTATGCCGGAGGTATGCAGTCACGGCTTGAAAACAATTCGGTTATCAACCGTGAACAGATCAAGCAGAACGCAAAGATTATCTCGCAGAAATCTTCCGAAAAAGCTGCCGAAAAGCATTTGTCTAAATCGGACATAGCAGGAAGGTGAGCGTATGGACAGTAAAAAAATAAAGCAGCTGCTGCTCCGTTCTCTCCCTCTGATTCTTGTTGGATGGGTCGGAAACAAAATCAGTATGTCCTATCGTACTGCTCCGGGCAGCGACCTATATACCAAGTTCTCGCCATTCATTGACAGATTTTCTGATAACATATCCTCGCCTTTGCCAAGCTTCAATCTGATCGACCTGTTTGTCGGTATCTGTGCAGCACTGCTGTTTTGGGCATTTATCACCTACAAGCGTAAAAATCGCAAGAATTACCGATACAAAGAAGAATACGGCGGTGCGAAATGGGGCAGCGAAAAGGACATACAGCCATATTACGATTCTAAATGTCCTGACAACAATGTCATTCTGACACAGACGGAACGTCTGACGATGGGCAAGCCAAAATCCCCAAAGTATGCCCGTAACAAGAATATCGAGGTGATCGGCGGTTCGGGTTCGGGTAAGACACGCTTTTTCGTGAAGCCAAATCTTATGCAAATGCACAGCAGCTATGTAGTCACCGACCCGAAAGGCACGGTGCTTGTGGAGTGCGGAAAAATGCTTAGAAAGGGCAGACCAAGACGTGACAGGAACGGAAATGTTACTTACGAGCCGTACAAGATCAAGGTTTTTAACACCATTGATTTTAACAAATCCATGCACTACAATCCGTTCGCCTACATTAGACCTGAAACACGTGAGCAGGATATTCTGAAATTCGTTGAGGTTCTTGTCAAGAATACGACTTCAAAAGACGCTAAGGGGGACGACTTTTGGGTCAAGGCAGAAAAATTGTTGTATCAGGCATACATCGCCCTGATATTTACCACCTGCCCGAAGGAAGAACAAAACATGGAAACACTGGTAGAGTTCGTTAATGCTTCGGAATGCCGTGAAGATGATGAAACCTTCAAGAACAGTATCGACTGGGCTTTTTTCTATCTTGAAAAATGGCTTGATAACAGTTGGAGCGATGATGAGGAATTTGAAGAAGAAAATGCAAATTACAGCAGATTCCGTACTCTTGAACCGACAGCAGAGCAAAGATCACTGGGCAGATTTGCTATCCGGCAGTACAAAGCATACAAGCTTGCCGCAGGAAAAACAGCAAAGTCAATTCTCATTTCCTGCTCTACAAGACTTGCTCCGTTCAGTATCGACAAGGTGTTGGAGATAACGCAATATGACGAAATGCAGCTTGACACCATCGGTGATGAGCTGACGGCTCTTTTCGTTATCATCTCCGATACGGACAGTACATTCAACTTTCTTGTCGCTATCATGTACTCGCAAATGTTCAATCTGCTTTGCACTAAAGCGGATAATAACCCTGACGGTTCGGGAAGGCTGAAATATCATGTCCGTTGTCTGCTTGATGAGTTTGCTAATATCGGAGAAATTCCTGAGTTCGACAAGCTGATTGCCACCATCAGAAGCCGAGAAATCTCTGTCAGTATCATCTTGCAGACAAAATCGCAGCTCAAAGCGAAGTATAAGGACAATGCCGATACCATTGAGGGTAACTGTGATACCATGCTGTTTCTTGGCGGCAAGGAAAAAACCACGCTTAAAGACCTGTCAGAAAGTCTTGGTAAAGAAACGATTGATCTATTCAATACCAACATCACCAAAGGACAGAGCGAAAGCTCAGGTGTCAATTATCAAAAGACAGGACGTGAGCTGAAAACGCAGGATGAGCTGCAAGTGATGGACAATTCACAGTGTATTCTGCAAATCAGAGGTTTAAGACCGTTCTTATCCCAAAAATTCGATATTGAGAAGCACAAGCGTTATCCGCAGCTTTTTGATTATGACAAAAACAACTTTTTCGATGTAAAAAAATATGTTTCCGAAAGACGGAAGCGTAAAGCAAATCTGATAAAAAATACCGTAGTCGATGAATACGACTTCGTAATGTAAAAGGAGAAATGAAAAATGAATCAGTCAATTAACCCTATCAAGGCACAGCAGAAAAAAGAAAGAATCGCAAAAAGATCAAAGATTGCAAAGAAAGCTATCATGATTTTAGCAGTCGCTATGTGCATGATGTCACTCGCCGCCACCACAGTATTTGCCGCATCAGGCAAAGTAAACACAACTGATTTTATCAGCAAAACCATTACAGTTCTTCAGTCCGTTATTTCGCTTATCGGCGGCGGTCTTGCTGTTTGGGGTGTTGTCAATCTGATTGAGGGCTACGGCGGTGATAATGCCGCCGCAAAATCACAGGGTATCAAGCAGCTTATGGCTGGCTTGGGACTTGTTCTGCTTGGAATTGTAGTTGTACCTGTTCTCGGAACAATGATGAAAAATGCCATGAAATAATAAAATCCACTTACTTCTGCCCCATTGGGGCAAAAGTCACAGACATGTAATATTGCTTATAAAATCCCCCTTGCACACAAAGGGGGATTGGTAAAAGAGGTGATGAAACAATGAGTATAGTATCAGATGCACTTGATTCACTGAAAAATTGGTTTAAAGATACTCTTGCAGATGGTGTAGTAGCTTCATTGCAAAACACTTGTGATACACTTAACAGCACCTTCAATACAAGTAATCAGGGTATCATGAAGAACCTTCTGAGTTCCACTCCGGATAAATTTACTGGTTCAACTGAAAAAGGAGCAACTCCCATATGGAGCAGTATAGAAACAATAACGAATAATGCCATTGTGCCAGTGGCAATATTTGTTCTTGTTGTAGTCATAATGTACGAATTGATACAAATGGTAGTTTCAAATAATAACTTCCGGGATTTTGACACAAGCATATTTTTCCGATGGTCGGTAAAAGCTGTTTGCGGAATCTTGCTTGTGTCTAATGTATTCTATATTGCAACAAATATCTTTGGATTTGGTACAAGTGCAGTTAATACAGGACTTAACGCTTTGTTCCCAAAAGGTGAATCGTTCATCGAATCGGCAAAAATGTATGCGAAGCTAAAGTCTAATCTAAGCAATAACTGTGAAATAGGAGAATTGATAGTTTTGCTTATTCTTGCCTTTCTTGTTTCCATTGTAACATTTTTAGTTCTCGGTTCAATCATCATTGTTTTAGCAAGCAGAATGATTGAGATTTTCATGTATCTGTCAATCTCTCCTATTCCTATGGCAACTATGATGAATAACGACTGGGGGCAAATCGGGAAAAATTGGCTTCGTAATATTCTTGCTTTGGCTTTTCAGGGATTCTTTATTGTTGTTGCCCTTACGATATTTAAGACTCTTTTGGGAAATGTAATAACTCAAATGGCAAAACCAACATCAACAGCAGCTGCTTTATCCGGCAGTATGGCAATTATGCTTGGTTATGTAATTGCTCTGATATTTACTATTTTCCGAAGCAGTAATATCTCCAAATCTGCATTCGGGGCACAGTGATTTAACTTTTGCCCCGATGGAGCAGAAGTTGGAAAGGAGGAAAAATGGCAAAGCATGAACAGCATTTTGTAAAAATCCCAAAGGACTTATCACTGATAAGACAAAAATTTATTTTTGGGCTGACAAAGCGACAGGTTATCTGCTTCGCTATAGGTGCAGTAATAGGATTTCCTGCATTTTACATTTTTAATTCGTTACTTGGACTGCAAGCAGGCTGCCTTGCCCTTGGAATCGGAGCCGGACCCGCTATTTTTTGTGGATTGTTTAAGAAAAACGGTATGTATCTTGAAGTGGAAGTAAAGTTGATGATCGAGTTTTTTCGTAAACCGAAGGAGCGAACTTATCAATCTGAAAACAGCTTTAAGATTTTGGAACGGCAGATAGAATATGACAGGCTGAAAAGAATGCTTGATGAGAGCAACGCAGAAGCGAATAAGAGAAGAAGGTGATATTTTGGCTGAACAAAATCCAAAGAAACAGAAACAGAAAATACTGCTAACTAAGGAGCAGCAGAAACAGATTCAGAAACGCATGAGTGACCTGAAAAAGAAGAATATGAAAAACAGCTCAGCGACACAGACAATTATCCCATACATTGAAATGCTCAAGGACGGCATTTGCTATGTTGAGGATGGCAGGTTCTCAAGAACCATTGAGTTTTTTGATACCAACTATGAAATTGCCAATTTCGATGAAAAAAACGGTATTTTTTCTTCTTGGTGCGGTCTGCTGAATTATTTTGATGACAGTATTGATTTTCAGTTTGACTATGAGAATCAAAAGCAAAATCTTGATGAGGAACTTGAAAAAATCCGCATCGCTGACCAACAGGATAATTTTAATGCTGTTCGTAAGGAATACTCCGATATGCTCTGTAAACTCCGTAAGGGCAATAAAAGCGGATACATACTTCGCAAATTTCTTACATTTACCATAAGTGAAAAGAGTATTAAAGCTGCAAGAAGAAAGCTTGATTCCATTGCACAGGAAATTGTAAGACTGTTTTCAGAATTCTTCGTCAGAGCCTTTGTCCTTGATGGTAAACAGCGTTTAGAGATACTGTACCGTTCTCTGAATCCGACCGCAGATGATCGGTTTATCTTTGACTGGGGATTAAAAGCAAAAGGTGGTTACTCTACTAAAGACTTTATTGCCCCTATGTCGGCAAAGTTCAAAAAGAACAAATTCGAGCTGAATGATGGCTATGGGATGATAACATCCATTGATATTTTAGCCGGAGAGCTTTCAGACCGAATGCTTTGTGAGCTGCTTGATTGCGGCAGTCAGGTTTCCGTCAGCATACACATAAAATCCTTTGATCAGCTCAAAGCCTTAAAGCTTGTCCGTGGAAAGCTTTCCGATGTTGAGAAAATGAAAATAGACGAGCAGAAAAAAGCAAGTATGTCAGGCTATGATCCCGATATTCTGCCACAGCAGATCAAGCTTTATATCGAAGAACTGAATGAACTGCTTGCCGATCTGAACAGCAGAAATGAACGTCTTTTTAATATTACACTAACCGTTCGCAACTATTCAAAAACAGAGAAAAGAGCGATGCTTGAAATTGAGCAGCTGAAAAGACTGGTGCAGCAAAAGTCCTGCAAGCTGTTTCCGCTTGATTATATGCAGGAACAGGCTTTTGCTTCGTTTCTACCTATCGGTTATAATTCTATCCCGATTGAAAGAGCCTTACCTACATCTGCACTGGCAGTCTTTATCCCATTTACTACGCAAGAGCTTTATCAGGAACAGGGTTGTTACTACGGTCTGAATGTTTTGACAAAAAACATGATAATGGCAGATCGTGCTAATCTTAAAAATCCTAATGGTCTGATCTTCGGCACTCCCGGTTCAGGCAAGTCCTTTTCTGTTAAGCGTGAGATAATTGATCGATATTTAAAAACTACTTCCGATATAGTTATCACAGATCCCGAAGGAGAATACTATCCGCTTGTAAATTATCTCGGTGGTCAGGTTGTCAAGATTGCTTCAAACAGTACTCAGTTTATAAACCCTCTTGATATAAGTATACACGATAATGATGATGATAAGATTGCAACAAAATCTGATTTTCTTATATCATTATGTGAACTGATTGTAGGCGGACGTTTTGGTCTTGAACCGGAAGAAAAAACAGCAATAGATATTGCTACAAGGGCAGTGTACACATATTTCTTCACGCATAATCCAGTCAGAAGTAAAATGCCAATGCTTGAAGATCTGTTAAAAGCATTGAAAGATCAAGGAGAGATAGCTATGAGAGTAGCAAACTCTCTTGGAATGTATGTAACAGGTTCTCAGAATCTATTCAATAATCGCACAAATGTTGATATACGAAACCGTCTTGTATGCTATGACATTAAGGAGCTTGGTACGCAGCTCAAAAAAATTGCTATGCTTATTCTGCAAGATCAGGTATGGAACAGAGTATCCTTGAACCGTGAGCAGAACAAGAAAACGCTGTATTACATTGACGAATTTCATTTGCTGCTGCGTGACGAACAGACGGCAAAGTACAGTGTAGAGATGTGGAAACGATTCCGTAAATGGGGCGGCGTGCCAACAGGTATAACGCAGAATGTAAAAGACTTACTTACCTCTCCCGAAATCGAAAACATTCTTGATAACTCAGACTTTATTTATATGCTAAATCAAGCCGCAGGTGACAGGGATATATTGCAGGAAAAGCTGCATATATCCAATGAACAGATCAAGTATGTTACCGATAGCGGTCAAGGCAAAGGGCTTATCCGTTACGGTAAAACAATTCTGCCGTTTGAGGATAACTTCCCGAAAGATACGGTCATGTATTCTCTGATAACCACAAAACCTGAAGAGCGTCAGCTTTTAGAGGAGAAGTTAGCGAAATTGCAGCAAGGATAAGGCGGTGATTGAATGAGCCTTGAATATAAAGACAGAGGTATCCTGCATAAGCTGACAAGCGGAACAAAATTCAGACCGCAAAGTTCCTCAAAAGTGCTTGTCAAACTTACGGCTAAAGCTGCTTTAGCAGCCGAAACAACAGCCCTTTTTGCTAAGGATTTAGCCGTAAATTGCTTTGTAGGTAAGGAAACGCATATCAAGTTTGAACGCAGACAAGGTAAAAACGGCAAATACAGAACACATATCAAGCTTGTCAGAGCAGAAGCTCCGCAGCAACTGCCGAAGGGCATTTTGCATAAGCTTGATAATATCGGCAGATTTTTTGAAGGAGATAAGCCATTTCAGAAGAAAGCAAAAATAGAGTATAAGCCAAAGACTTTAAAAGGAAAAATTGCTTATTATGGTGTAGCAAAACAGCTTGCAGAGGGTACAAAGTTTCATCTCAAAACCTCTGCAAAATTGGTTAAAGGTGCTGCGTTAGCTTCTGAAAGTGCCTTATTCTCAGCAGGTTCGGCAGGAGTTAATATTATTGCTCGCAAGCTGCGTATGAGCAGTGATATGTCAGATGGCGGCAAAACCGCTATGACAGCCTTAGCTGCTGTCAGTACAGGCAGGAGAGCTGCCCGATACATTAAAACCTACCGTAAAAGACGTGTAAAGTATAAGGAACTAAAAAGGACGTATAAAAGTCAGAAACTCAGCACCAAATCGGCAAAATCAAAACTGAAAGCAATTCGCAAGGAAAATCGACCTATCCTACATAAGCACAGGATAAAAAGAGTAATCATTTACGGCGGAAATGTTAAACGTTTTGTCAAATACCATGCTCCGCAATATAGCAAATCCCTGAGCTTGGTTATTGCACAGAAGTCAAGAATTCATTTTCACAAGAAACAAATTATTGGCAGCATAACAAAAAACCAGGGTGCTTTAAAAAAAGCAAGACAGTCTTACCGTAAAGAATATCGCACTGAACGCAAAAAGCGTATAAAAATGGTCAAGGCGATCAAGGGACTCGGTGCTAAAAAGCCTGAACGAAGCATGACAAAAATGGTACAGCGTATTAAAGTAACTGCCTATTTGTATCGAAAAGAAGTTTTTGCGAAAACAAAAGAAAAAAATGTTGCCCGACAACTTACCGATATTCGCAAAGCCAAACGCCATAAAACAAAGCTACTGAAGGGGCAAAGAAAATTTGTCAACAAAATGTTTGCTCCAAAATACAAAAAGGCTAAAGCTATACGCAAACAGGCTTATAAGCGGCAAAAAAAGCTGAGTGCAGGAAAGCAGCTTGTACTGAAAAGCAAAATAAAGTACAGAAAAAAGCTCAATTCCAATGAAAAAGCTTTGTATAAAAATCAACGCAAGTTTGAAAAGCTTACAAAAAAACAACGATGGAAAAATTTTGTTGTTCCTGCTCCACTTGTTCCTGTAATTGTGCCCTCTTCCTTTGCCTTAAAACGAATAGGAAGAAAAGGATGGGAAAAAACTCTGACTGCTGATCAGAATAATGACTTTGTTCAAGCTGCTGATAAGATCAGCCGTGGTACTTCGGCTGTGAATAGTGCAGTAAAACCTTTGTCAAATAAGCTGCATGAAAGGCACACTCAGGCTCGGCAAAGTAAGCTGCAAAAAGAAAGAAACCGTTTAACTGAAAAGAAAACAGATTTCAAAAAAAATAAGCGTAAACATATCAAGAAGAATCAAAAAACCGTTGGTCAAAAAGCAGCAGAAAAAGCAAAAGCAGCTGCGAAAAAGGCGGCACAACAGGCGAAAAAAGCTGTAGGAAACTTTGCAAAATTTGCAATGAAGCTTCTTGGAGTACTTCTTTTGCCTATTATCGGCATTATCTTTATTTTCTCCATCATAATGATGATGTTTACAGGTTCATCCGGCAGCAGTGCATATATTCTCGGAACATATACATCTCAGGACAGATATATTTCATGGGCATGTGAGCATTACACCCATATTGCCTATGATCTTAATGAAAAAATCTTAAGGCTAAAAACAGACGACTGGAAAAACGCTTTGAACGATTTAGGTGTAGATACAAACAGCTATGATTCAAAGCCGGACAAAGTTTATTTCGGCAAAAGCGAAAAATACAGTGCAAAACCACACTTCGATTATGACGAAGATAAACTTGCTTCGTTTATGTGTGCTTACTATTACCAAAAGCCTGATAAAAACGGAAAAGTTCCTGATTGGGAATGGAAAAACGAAAGCGAAATAGATGCTGTGCTGCAAGATCTGTTTGATACGGAATATAGCTTCAAACACAATTATGAAGATTTTTCAGGGTGGAAACAGTATCAGAAATATAAGGTCTACGGTGGAGGAGGAGCAAACGGTGGAACTTACTATACAGTTGAAAAAGATGGTTTTACCCAAAGTCAGATGAAGCTAAAATCTGTTCCGTCTGAAATATGGGCATTTTCTAAAGATGGCTATATTCACTATGATTCCGATACTCTCGAAATACTGGATGCCAATTATGGCGACAAACAAACCGGATATTTTATTCAGGATCAGCGTTACTTTGTTACCGATCCAAAGGGAAACAAAACAAAGCCGTTTTATACTAAGAAAACAGTTGAGCGTTCAGAAGTAAAAAAATACATTTACGATGGAACTGTTCACTACCGTACATATGGCAGTAATTATGCACTTCTTGATGATAATAGCAAAGAAACAGGATATTTTATCGAAGATGTTAACACAAGACCGTTTAAGTATTACAAATTCGTTTGGGCACAAGGAAAAAATAGAGACGGCAGTGTTAAGTATTTAGATCGTACAGGCTTTTCTTTTACCGAAGAGGGCAAACAAATCTGGTATGTTGTTCCATCAGGCGATACTGAAAGATGGAGCAGCAGTACCAAGGACGCTTATCTGATAAGTTTCTATAGAAAGAATTACTGGTATGATAATTGCTCGCTTTATTACACCGTACAAAGCAAGTGCAGCTTTGACAAGGCAATCGAAAAAGTACTTAGTAAACTTGATGATAGTGAAGAACGAATCAAATTTTATCATCTGCTCGCAGAGGGTGAAGATGAAAAATCTCCATGCGGATACGGATTTCATCAGTCGATGGATGCTCCTGTTGGCAGTAGATCTTTACAGAAACTAATTGATAACGGAAAGATATATAACCGCTATGGCTATAACATCAAAGAATGGAACAAAAAAGACTGTGAGGGATTAGATAATAAGCATGAAGGTCTTGATATTCTATGTCGAAAAGGTGATAAAGTCTATGCCATGATGAGCGGCTCAGTCGAGTGGGTTGATGAAGGAAAAAATTCATTGTCAATTTTGGGAGATTGGAAATATTGGTACGATAATAATTCAACAAAAAAGACGGCACTTAAATATTTTAACGTCAAAACTAATCTAAAAAAGGGTGATACTGTAAAAACAGGGCAATTAATCGGAACGGTCACTACAAAGAAGCACTGCTACGACAACTGGGATAGTAAAGCAAGTAAGACATATCTTCATGTTGAAGTCGCTATTCGGTATGAAGATAAATTGATATTTCATGATGTATGGGCAAATGTTAATCCTATTTATCTTATGTATCGAAGCGATGATGAAGCAGTAAAATAGGAGGTTATCAATGAGCGATATAAAAAACAAAATTTTGTCAATAGATAAAAAAGTCGCAGCTATTGACGAAAAAATGAAGCAGCTTATGCTGCAAAAGAAAGAACTTCTCGGACAAAAAAAGGAGCTTGAGGAACAGGAAATACTTGATGTTGTCCGTAATAGCGGTGCAAGTGCCGAAAGCCTGAACAGCGATCTTGAGCTTGTTAAGCTGTTAAAAGACAACAATCTGACCAAGGAGGACATCATGGAGCTTATTGCCCCCACTCAAAACACAGAGCCAACATATCCGGCAAGCTCTCCTGCTTCTTCATTCACTACAAATATTTTTGGAGGTATCAAGGATGAAAATGATTAAGAGAATATCGGCAGTTATTTTTGCCGCTTTTATTGGTGCAACTGTCTCGCTTTCAGCTTTTGCTGCTCCCGAAGAAAGTACATTAACTTCTGAAGAAAGTTCCGGCACTACGGTACAAACATCAGAGGTTTCTGTACAGGATAACAGTGATGAAACATCAGACAATGGCAGTTCGACAAGTAAAGCAGAAAACAGCAATAATTCAGAAGAAAACAATTATAATTTTTCGGATAAAACAGTCGGTAATGCCGTACTGACTGCTAATGAGAACATCATTACTGACGATGGTAATTATCAGTTTATTGCAGCTACTACCCGTGACGGTAATGTTTTTTACATTATCATCGACAAACTGAAAACTACCGATAATGTCTATTTTCTCAATCAGGTTGATACATTCGACCTGAAGGCTCTGATGAGCAGCAGCGAAGATGGTGAAACAGTGAGAGTAGGTGATGATACTCAATTATCTGAAACTGTTGACGGTGAATCAGAAGAAAATAGCGAAGAAAATGAGGATAATGAAGATGAATCTGATAATTCTGACAGCATGAATTCATCTTTGATGCTGATTGGCGGCATTGCAGTAGTAGGTGTAATTGGTTTCGTAATCTTTAAGATGAAAAAGGGCGGCGGATTTGGCAAGAAAAAATCCGAACCGCAAATGCTTGATGATGACTTTGACGATGATGATGAAATAAACGAGGATAAGGAGTAAATCATGATACTTGTTATTGCAGAAAAACCGAGTGTAGCAAGATCTATTGCTGCTGTCCTCGGTGCCGATGAAAAGAAAAACGGATACATACAGGGTGGCAATTATCTGATTTCTTGGTGCGTGGGTCATCTGGTGTCTCTCGCAAACCCTGAACAGTATGACAATCGTTTCGGTGAAAAGCCTTGGAAGCTCGAAAACCTTCCGATCATTCCTGACAGTTGGCAGTTCAATCTTGAAACAGCTACAAGAGCACAGTTTGATGTTTTAAAAGATCTGATGTTCCGTTCCGATGTAACGGATATTGTATGTGCTACGGATGCCGGACGAGAGGGCGAATGTATTTTCAGATATGTGTATAACTATGCTCACTGCCGAAAGCCTGTCAAAAGGCTGTGGACTTCCTCCCTTGAGGGAAGTGCCATCCGTGCAGGATTCGCCAATCTGAAAGACGATAGCGAATATGATGATCTCTTTGAAGCAGGATATGCAAGAGCAAAAGCCGACTGGCTTGTAGGAATGAATGCGACAAGGCTGTTTTCTGTTGCATACCATTCCTTCCTATCAGTCGGCAGAGTGCAGACACCGACACTTGCAATGATAGTTGACCGTGATTATAAAGTGCGGAATTTCATTAAGGAAAAGTATTTTGCCGTTGACCTTGATTGCGGTGATTTCATTGCAACGTCTGTCAGAATTGATGATTACAAATCAGCTTATGACCTTTGTGCGATATGCAACGGCAAACAGGCTGTAATCTCCAATATACAGCATAACAGGAAAATAGCTAATCCTCCAAAGCTCTATGACCTTACAACGCTTCAGAGAGAAGCCAACAGGCTTTGCGGCTATACGGCACAGCAAACGCTTGATTATACCCAATCGCTCTATGAGCAGAAGCTTGTCACCTATCCCCGGACGGACAGCCAATATATCACAGAGGATATGGAACAGACTGCTCTGTCAATGGTCGATACCGTCTGCAAATGCTTTGACAGCTTTGCAGGTTATGTAAAATCTCCTGATATTAAACGCTGTATCAACAATGACAAAGTATCTGATCACCATGCAATTATACCGACTGCGGAAATACTGAATGCCAATATTGCGGCTCTGCCGTCAGGCGAGAGGAATATTCTCGCTCTGATCGCAACAAGAATGTTGCTTGCAACCTCTGAACCGCACATTTATGACAGCATAAAAATAATTGTGTGCTGTGAACAGCATGAGTTTTATGCAAGCGGTAAAACAATCGTCAGCAACGGTTATAAGGCACTGGAAAAGGCTGTAAAGGCAAATTTCAAGAACTCAAAATCTGATGTTGAGGAAGAAGAAACTATTTTCAAAAATCCAACCGTTGAGTTTTATGCTTCTGTTCCTGCCAAAGTTAGCGAACACTACACTGCACCTCCAAAGCAGTACACGGAAGATACGCTTTTATCTGCTATGGAAACAGCAGGAAACAGCGAATATGAGGACGGTTCAGATATTGAGAAAAAGGGACTCGGCACTCCTGCCACAAGAGCAGGAATAATTGAAACGCTTGTCAAGCGTGAATTTATTATCCGTGACGGCAAAAAGCTTATTCCCACCGAAAAGGGTATCAATCTGATAAAAACCGTTCCTGATGAAGTTAAATCTCCGAAAATGACGGCAGATTGGGAAACAATTCTGCAAGGCATTGAGAAAGGCACAGAAAGTGCCGATGATTTTATGAGCAGCATTGAAGCTTATACCCGTCAGCTCGTCAAGACTTATTCCGAAGCTGCTCCCAGCTCTGATCTGAGCTTTTCAAAACCAAGTATCGGTGCTTGTCCGAAATGCGGCAAAAAGATATTTGCTTATCCTAAATTATATAGCTGCGAAAGCGGTAAGAACGGATGCGGCTTTGTTATATGGAAAACCATTGCCGGAAAAGAAATCAGTCAGGCACAGGCTGAAAAATTGCTTACAAAGGGTAAATCAGACATTATCAAAGGCTTTACAAGTAAGGCAGGAAAAAAGTTTGATGCACGATTAAAGCTGAATTCCTCTACATTTTCTGTTGAATTTGAATTTGAAAATTACAAGAAAAAATGAAAAATACAGCACCCGAAAATTATTTAAGTCTTTTGCCTGAAATAGCTGCTCTGCTGAATATATCCGTTTCATCGGTAAAGCAGTACCCAACAGATATACAAAAAATACTGTGTGAGGTGTATATCAATAACTATCATTCAGATGAAATCTCTATCAAACAGGCTCTCGGTCAGATAGTGCAGCTTAACACCGAAACGGAAAAGCAGATTGAACAGGCACAGGAAGTTCCCAAAAGTCAGGAACAGAAAAAAAGGCTCTCGGCTCAAAGAATTTTGAGTCGGGAGCAATTATTACACAATGCGAAAATTATAGCAGAAAAAAACAGAAAAAGCAACTCCCAAAATCAAGAGGAACAGCTTAACAAGAATGGAGGAGCATAATGCCCAACAATATCATTTCAACAGAAAAACAGAAAGGTGACATTAACCAAAAAGATGTTACTTTGGACAGTTACTACGGAAGAAAAACGAATATCGAAAAACAGATTGTTCTTGATAGTAAATCAAAAGGGTTCGTGCTTGGTACATCAGGAAAATCAGGAAAAATCATTGACGGCAAGATATTTATATATTAAAAAAGCGTTTTGAGTTTGAATATCTTATAACATTTAAATCATTTTGTTCTTCTAACAATATACCTTCGTACAAAAATATGTATATCGCTTTTTCAAAATTAGAATAAAAAAGTTGTTCTGTACAATCAAGTGGAAGTAATATTCCATTTATGGAAGGTATATTTTGTTTCTTTCTTGCAGATACTCTATGGTTTCCGTCAATAACAAGATATCTCAATCCACAATGCAACAAACTTACCAATATAATTGGTTTTTCACAAGCAGAATATTCATTTACAAAGTTAAGTGTGGAAGGAATTGTATATTTTATAAAAGCATCGGAATTTTGTGTATTTTTAGTGGTAAACATATTTAACGGTAGTTCCTGCGATTGCTGATTATACGCAAAATTTATAGCTTTATCTATATCGAAATGGAAACGCATTTCCGAACTACCAATAAAAATAGACTCCCAAAATATCTTTTGATTTCCTATAAAACAAGTTTTATTAAATTCGGAAATATATGTATGGTATAATGCCAATTTCCAATTTTCAAAATAGTTATCTATATATGGAATATGTTTATATATTTTCTTGTTCATATCTACGGCTGCAAGCAAACTTTCTATACATATCTTGCAGTCAAAAAATTCTTTTTCTGTATAAAAATATTTCATATTTTTCACCTTAAACTTTAAACTTTTGTAAATGAATTATATCATAATGCGAAATAAATTTCAATAACGGAGGAAATAGAAATGCCTATCAAAGATAACACAGCTCCCGAACAGGAAAGTACAGTCAAAAAAGCAGTTACGGAAGATGAACAGGAAAAAAAGCCTTTATCCGTACAGAAGTCAGCCGAAACAAAAGATATGCCGAAGTATGAATTTTCAAATGTTTCAGAGGAACAGTTTGCGGATATTCAGCAAAGCGACAAATTCAATTATTCTGTTGAAATAAATCTGAATGAAGAATCTGCAAACTTTTATGTAGTCAATGGCGGTAAAGGCGGTATTTCTGAAAATGACAGAACAGAAAAAAATACAAATTTCTTTTCTGTAAAAACATCTGACTACAAAGATAAGGCTCAACAAAAAGGTACGCAACAAGATAAAGCCGAAAACGCTCTTGGTGTTGCAGCTTTATGTGCTGCTATTCCTAATGCCTTTGCAGAAAATCATGATATGCAGACAAGATTATTACATACAACTGCTGTATTTTCTGCCCTTGCTGAACAATTCAATTTTGATGATGTAAAGTCAGCAGTTGCAATAGGAATCATGGACAGATTAGCAGATTCAACAATTTCTGATCCGGCTAAAGATTGGGCAAGCAAATTACCTTTAACAGACACTTTAAAGCCTTTTGCAGACCAAAAGGGTACATTACCTCTTGATTTAAAATCGGGGTATTTAGGTGTGTTTGCCAAAAAGGTTGGTGCATGGGAACAAAGCCGAGAAGAAAAAAGCTCTGCCGTTTCCAGCCGTAAGGAAATTATCGGAAATAAACCGAAAGAAAATGAACATCAGAAGCAGCAACAGCAGCATGATAAATCAACACCAAAAAAGACTGATCAGTCCCTATAAATAACTTTTGCCCCACGGAGTGCCTCCGCTCCCAATAAACTTTTGGAAAGTTAATTTGTTCCGGTACATTATTTCTTTCAAAAAGTAAATCGGGTCCGGCAGCTTGCCGGGGGCAAAAGTCGGAGGTGAAAATAAATTCAATGCAGTTATACGGAAACGAAATATGGAACAATGCTACACCGAACAGCGAAAAAGCCGTTATGATAACTGAAAAAGGACATCTTGAAGCTGCTATCAAAGCATTGGATGAAACAGGGGTAAATTACTGCTATTATGTCAGAGATAATGAAGTGACAATAGCTTTTGCAAAAATAGCCGTTCAGAAGTCGGAACTTGAAAATCTTCGTAAAATTCCCGAACTTAGCAATCTTGCTATCGAACAAGCAAAGGGCAATTACACACCGAAAACCTCTGTCATCGGTAACACGGCGTACAAGGATATTCAGAACAGGCATTATCAGAAGCTTGAAACGGATTTAGCACTTAAAGTTGCCAATGAGCTTCATCAGAACGGTATTCATTTTTCAGGTAGGATTTACGGTCAATCAACAACGATTACGATTGACAGTGCTGATAAACAGGAATTTGAGCGTATAGTCAGAGATGTTGTAAATATCCGAAACAGCTATCAGCGTAAGCTTGAAAACATTGATAACATTTATAAAAAAATATCAGATATACCGGATAGAAGTCAGGTTATTCTAAAGCCGATTGCAGATATGTGTTATGCAAAAGGTGAGGAGTTTTCTAATCAATTCTTTTTTCTCATAGACGAAATAAATGATTTTACGGAAGAACAGCTCAGGCAATACACAGCTGAGTTTACAAGTATTTACGCACCGCTAAAAGACAGTGAATATTTATTTGCTGACAGAACAAGTCTTGACCGTCTAAAAGAACGGTTTAATCGAGAAAAACTATTCTCAGATATCACATATTTACGAGGTTACGATTCAGCACAAAAACTTGCTATGCAGAACCTTGTAAATATTGAATTACCTGAAAGCATACTAAATCTTATTGATTACACTTTTAGTCCTGACGATATACAGAAAATCGGAGATGTTTGGCAAAATAAAGAAAGGCTGTCCGATGCCTTTGATCGTATACATCAACATATTGCTGACGTGAAAGGATATAAATTGTCTGCATTACAGAACTATCTTCGTTTTGGTACATATCTTCCTGAAACAGCAGAGTTTGACCGTATCAAATACAAAACGGATTATTATTCAACAAGAGAAAACGCTGACGGCAGCATAATTTACAGAGTACCGATTGAAACAAATGTCGGTGTTCTGAACAGATTAGCCGAGAACGGTGTTATTGAAGAAGGTCTGAAAAATGCACATATGACATTAGAAAGTAATGGCAAAGAATACAATGTTATTTTGGCACTTGGTGAAAATGATGTTCGGCTCAGCAGTGTAGATATTGTCACCGTCCTGACTAACGGTGAGCAAAGAGTTGTTTTAGATGTTGTTAATGAAGTTGTTCGTCTGGAACAGGCAAAGCAGCTCGCACATGAAGCTGGTATGCCATTCAGCAGCAAATATTCTGAGGGTATTGATGAAGAAGATCCCTATGTCTACGACAGTACAATGTCACCGGAGGATAAAGAAAAGCAGCTGAATATGATGGAAGCCGCCGAACAAACTTACATTTCAGAATCATCTCTCGAAGATAATCAGCACGAAGGCTCTTTTGACAAAGCCGTACGCTTATTGCACGAATACTGTAAAAGAGAATTTGACACAAAAGCTAATCTCTCAAATTTAGACCACATTGATATCGGCTATACAACTGATGAGGTTTCGGACATAGATATACAGGTATATGCAGACCTTGAATCTTTTCGCATTGTTGTCGAATATGGCGGAAAGACAGCAAGAAAAGAATTGTTTGCTGATCTTGACAAGATGAATATTGCTCTTGAAAACATTGATTTTGAGGAGCTTATTTCATTAAGTGACGAAGAAAAGCGACTTTCAGGAGTTATGACGGATAAGGAGCAATTCTTTTCTGAATGTGACTTAGCAAAACTGCTTTCAAAAAGCTCTCTTGCGTGGGATGAAATAGAAAGCCTTGGATTTATTTTCTTTGATGAAGGTTATATAGACAGGCACACACCAAACGAAAAGGGACATTTCGGAAACGGAACAGTTGTCGATGAAGCAAAGGCTTTTGAATTGTCAAGACGATATCAAAGCGGAGAGGATATTTCAAAAGAGCTTACGGAGGGACTTTTTCTGTATGGAGATAGCAGTATTCCTGAAGCAAGAATTCCTTTTGAAGATAAATTTCTTGAAGATCTTGAAGTCAATATAACTGCTACAGAAAACAGCTATTCAGTTCAGTATCATCATCTCACTCGTGAAGTAACTTTTGAGAAAATGGCACAGGCTTATTTGCAGCACTTCAAATCTGAATATGAGGATATTCAAAGAGAATCTGCCAAAGAAGAAGCACAGATAGCAGCTAAAAAAGCAGTCAAAGAATTAGGCTACGACTTTGATATTGAGAAAGACAAATTTTTCTTTACAGAGTATGGTGTTGAAGAAATCTACTTTAATCCTGACAGTTCAAAGGGCGGACAGTTTGTTATCAGCCTGATCAGCTATGAGGATATTCTTGAAGCAGAAGCCGCAACCGTCAATATAAAAGAGGTTGTTCCACGAACAACGGCATTTTTTGAACAGCTTGAAGGCAATTCTAATCAGACGGCTGTTGATATTACGAGTGATGAATTCGGTGCTTATGTTGAACGATTTAATCAGCCTTTTGACCTTGAGGGCGGTAATACAAGTACGATGTATGACCTTATGGAAAGGGCAAGGGCAGAAATTGAACAGCGTAACAATACTGCCGTACAGAAGCAGGTACAGCCGTCACAGGAAAATGAAACAGGTACATACAAGATATATCAGATAAAATCAGGTGAAGAAAACCATTATAAGCGATTTGAAAGATTGGACAGACAGCCGGAGCCTGTCAATGTCAGGGATTATGACTTGGTTTATCAGGGTAACTTATCTGACGTTGACGGTGATGAAATCGAAGTCAAGTTAGAAGCTCTCTTTAAGAAATTCAATGTAGATCATCCTGCTGACTTTAAGGGACATTCGTTATCAGTGAGTGATGTTATTGTCATTGAAAATAACGGTAATCAGACGGCTTACTTCTGTGACAGTGTTGGCTATAAGGAATTGCCTGACTTTTTCAGGGAAATTGAACAGGAGCAAATAATCAATCCTTCCGAACAAGCAGAAATAGAAACAGTTGAGCAGAAACATGAATCAATACAGCCAAAAGAAGAGCAGACTGTATCCGTCTCTGAAGAAAGTCCGCAGCTTTCATTTGATGTTACCTCCACCATTCCCACAAAGAATGAGACTGACAATGATATTACGCTTGATATTTCAGATACAGCTGATATTCCCGAACAGGAAAAGGCGGCAGCTCCCAAAGCCGAAAATTTCCATATTACCGACAGCGAGATCGGTTCGGGAACACCCTTGCAGCGTTTTAATAACAACCTTGCTGCTATCCGACTTCTCAAAGAACTTGAAGCTGACGGCAGACAGGCAAGTCCCGAAGAACAGGAAACACTGTCACGCTATGTCGGTTGGGGCGGTCTTGCAGAATTTTTCAAAGAAAGTAATCCGCATTATCAGGAATTAAGAGATTTGCTGACAGAGGATGAATACAGCTCCGCAAGGGCAACAACACTTGATTCGTTCTATACATCCCCTGTTATTATCGACAGCATTTACACTGTCCTGCAAAACTCCGGCTTTGAGGGCGGCAATATTCTTGAGCCGTCAATGGGTATCGGTAACTTTTTCGGCAGAATGCCGCAGGAAATGCAGTCACAGTCAAAGCTGTTTGGTGTGGAAATTGACAGCCTGACAGGACGTATTGCAAATCAGCTTTATCCCGAAGCACACATTGACATCAAAGGCTTTGAAAAAACAAGTTTTAAGAACGGCTGCTTTGATGTTGCAGTCGGTAACATTCCCTTTGGCGATTTCAGCTTGCAGTATGACAGACAATCGCTGAAAATACACGATTACTTTTTCATGCAAGCTCTTGACAAGGTCAAGGACGGCGGTATTGTAGCCTTTGTTACATCAAAGGGAACGCTTGATAAGCGTGACAGCTCGTTCCGCAGAATGCTTGCAGAAAAAGCCGATCTAATCGGGGCAGTCAGACTTCCGAACACAGCCTTTAAGACCGCCGGAACGGAAGTGACCGCCGATATTATCTTTCTGCAAAAAAGGCAGTCACCGCCCGAAAAAATGCCCGATTGGGTAAATATCGGTGTAAATGAAAACGGATTGCCGATAAATCAATATTTTATTGATAATCCCGAAATGGTTCTCGGTGAGATCGTGCAAGGAAACAAAATGTACGGCAGAAATGATGATACTATGTGTGTGCCGTTTGAAAACAGCAGCTTGTCTGAGCTGCTACCCGAAGCGGTCAGCAAAATTCATGCGGTCTTTAACGCAACAGAAAATTATATTGTACCAATGGAAAACAGCGAAGTTCAGATACCCGATAGTATCAGGAATTACAGCTATTTTGAATATAAGAATAACATTTACACCATTGAAGATAACGAGGTTGTCAGTCTGAGGGATAGTTGGAAACGCTCTTATTCTCCTGCAAACATTGAACGAGCCAAAGCATACATACAAATCCGTGATACTGTGCGTGAGCTGCTTGCTGTTCAGCAAGAAACTGCTCCCGATGTAGAGGACAGAATAAAAGAATTACAAGCAAAGCTGAATACGCAATATGACAGCTTTTATAAAAAATACGGTCTTATGCACAGCCGCTTCAACTCTCAGCTATTCCGTGATGATTCGTCCTACCCTCTTATGCTTTCACTGGAGGATAAAGTCGATAAGGACAAGCTGATCAGGAAGTCGGATATTTTCTATAAACGTACAATCAGAGTCCCCGAAGTAGTTGACAAAGTAGATACACCGCAGGAAGCACTTGTCCTGTCCCTTGCCGAAAAAGGCAAGGTTGATCTTGAATATATGTCGGCTCTGACCGACTTACCGCAAAAGGCAATTATCAGTGATCTCAAGGGCGATATATTTCCTGTTCCCGAATTGTCACACGGCGAAAGCATTGTATATCAGACCGCTTCGGAATATCTTTCAGGTGACATTTACGCAAAACTCAGTGCAGCAAAATACGCTGCTGAAAGCAACAGTGCTTTTGCGGATAATATCTCTGCTCTTGAAGCTGCTGTTCCTACTCCGCTTACGGCAGGAGAAATTGACATAGAATGCGGTGCAACTTGGATTCCGAAAGAAATCTATCAGCAGTTTATGTATGAAACATTCAAAACAGCCGATGAACATCGTGCCGACCGTCCTCCCCGTTTTGTATGGCAGCAGCGAGGAAGAAAGAATATTGAAATAGACTATTCTCCCCATACAAACAAATGGAACATTTCAAATAAATCTGTAGATCATTCTGTTACCACTGATAAGACCTACGGCACAAAAGTAAAGAATGCCTATACCATTTTTGAAGCTGTTCTGAATCTGCATATTCCGAACATTACAAAAACTATCCCCGATCCTGATGATCCGTCAAAGGATAAAAAGGTTATGGATATTGAAGCGACAAAGCTTGTCAAGCGAAAAGCAGAAGCTATCAGGAAGGAATTTAAGGATTGGATATTCAAAGATCCTGAAAGGCGTAAAATGCTTGTTGATTTGTATAACAGACAATTCAACTGTGTTCGTCCGAGAGAATATGACGGCTCCCATCTTCAATTTCATGGTATGAATGCAGGTATCGAGCTGCACCAACATCAGAGAAATGCTATTGCTCACGCTATTTACGGCGGCAATACGCTTTTTGCACATTGTGTAGGTGCAGGAAAAACCTTTGAGATGATCGCAACGGCAATGGAAAGCAAACGGTTAGGATTATGCAGTAAGTCGTTATTTGCTGTTCCGAACCACCTGACAGAACAAGTCGGTGCAGATTTTTTGAAGCTCTATCCAAATGCACATATTCTCGTTGCCACAAAACAGGATTTCACAAAGCAAAACCGCAGCAAACTTCTTGCAAAAATAGCTACTGGTAATTACGATGCTGTTATCATCGGTCATTCCCAGCTCGGCATGATACCGATTTCTCCCGAACGACAGGAGAGAATGTATAAAGAGCAGATTGAGGATATTACACAGGGCATAGCAGAACTCAAAGAACAGAACGGCGAGAGCTTTCAGGTCAAAGCAATGGAGCGTACACGCAAATCCTTACAGCAGAAGCTTGAAAAGCTGTCCTCGTCAAAAAAAGATAACACAATGTACTTTGAGGAATTGGGAATTGACAAGCTGTTTGTAGATGAAGCACATGAGTTTAAAAATCTGATGTGTATAACCAAGCTGCAAAATGTATCAGGCATCTCAGGGCGAACTTCTCAGAGAGCAACAGAGCTGTTTATGAAGTGCCGATACCTCGATGAAAAAACAGGCGGTAAGGGTGTTGTATTCGCCACCGGAACACCTGTCAGCAACTCTATCACGGAGCTGCACACCATGATGAGGTACTTGCAGTACGATTTCCTATCAATGCACGGTATGCAGAATTTTGATAACTGGGTTTCTGTTTTCGGCAAACAGAAAACAGATTATGAGCTTGCTCCGACAGGAGATAAATTCAAAGCCCGTACAAGAATTGCAAGCTATGCCAATATGCCTGAGTTGATGACAATGTTCAAGCAGTGTGCTGATGTGCGGACAAGCGACAGTCTGAAGCTGCCTGTTCCTGACTGTGAGCTGCATATTGTCAATACAGAGCCTACACCGTTGCAGCAAGCAATGGTTCAAGAGTTATCCGCAAGAGCTGATGATGTTCAGAATGGCATTGTAGAGCCGCATGAGGATAATATGCTCAAGATAACGGGCGATGGCAGAAAGGTCGGACTTGACCCTCGCCTTGTTGACCCGTCACTGGAGGATAATCCTAACACAAAGCTGAATCAGTGCGTAAGCAATGTATTTCAGCTCTGGCAGGACACCGCCGCAGACAAAATGACACAGATCATTTTCTGCGATTTGGGTGTGCCGAAGCCAAATCAGACCGACAGCAGCAAGGACAGCGAAGCGGATGAGAAGTCTATGGCTGACATAGATTCTCTTGAAGAAAGCGGAACATTCTGTGTATATGATGATATAAAATCAAAACTGATTGAAATGGGTGTACCGTCAAAGGAAATTGCCTTTATACACGAAGCTAAAACGGAAGCACAGAAGTCGGAGCTTTTTGAAAAAGTTCGTTCAGGAGAAGTCAGAGTGCTGCTCGGCAGTACCGCCAAGATGGGAACAGGTACAAATGTACAGGACAGACTGATAGCCTTGCACGATCTTGATGTACCGTGGAGACCGTCTGATCTGGAGCAACGGAGAGGACGAATGGTCAGACAGGGCAATATCAACGACAAAGTACATCTTTACCGTTATGTTACCAAAGGAACATTTGACGCTTATTCCTATCAGCTTCTGGAAACAAAGCAGCGTTTTATCAGTCAGGTTATCACTTCAAAAACTCCTGCCCGTACTTGTTCGGATGTCGATCAGGAAGCCTTAACTTATTCCGAAATAAAGGCACTATGCACAGGCGATGAGCGTATCAAGGAAAAGCTCACACTTGAAAACAGAGTAAAGGAGCTGCAGCTTTTTGAAAAGGAATACCGTGATACGCATTTTGAATTAGAGGATAAGGTTACAGCTTATCCCGAAAGACGTGAACAGATTTGTGCCAGAATAGAAAAACTGGAGCATGATTTTGAAAAGTGCAAGGCAATACCCTTAGATGAAGAAAGCAAGCCTGTTTTCTCTATGACGATCAAAGGGACTGAGTACACAGACAAAAAAGAAGCTGCCGAAGTATTGAATAAGGCTTTGGATATTGTTTATACAGACCGTGACAGAACATTTCCTATCGGTGAGATATACGGCTTTCATATTTATGCAACCTATGATAGTAACAATGAATGTATCCGTGGCATTATCAAGGGTGAGTTAGAATATTCGGTAGGATTAAGTACCATGCCGTCTGTAAATGTAAGCAAATTTGAAAAGCTGGCAATGGGTATTGAAAAGCACCTTGATGAAGCACGAAAGAAGCTCACACAGGCAGACATTGACATTGAATCTGCAAAGGAAATACTTGCACAGCCTTTTGAATATGCACAGGAGCTTGCCGAAAAAACAGAAAGGCTTTCCGATTTAACGGACGAACTAAATACAGAAGCTGCCAAACGCTTGCAAAGCACAGAGAAACCGCCGAGAACGCATTATTTTGGCAAAGATATGATTTTATCTTCGCCAAAAAAAGAAGCCCCTAAACAGGCTCAGGAGCGATCTGTTGAACAAGAAAAGAACAAAAATAAAGGAGAAGCGATATGATTGAAATAACCAGTGGGTACATAAGGCTTATAAACTGTATTATATCAGCTGAAAAAGAAAGCAAATACAGAAAAAGAAAATCACGTACCAACAGAAGCATACAGAATATCCGAAAGGTATCAAAAACTATACAGACGAAAGGAAGAATAACCATATGAATATCATTGCATTAGTTGGAAGACTGACTGCCGATCCTGAGCTGAAGCACACCCAGTCCGGTGTTGCCGTATCGAGATTTTCGATTGCCGTTGACAGGGCATATACGAAACAGGGCGAAGAAAAACAGGTTGATTTTATCAATGTGGTTGCTTGGAGAAACTCTGCGGAATTTCTCTGCAAATACTTTTCAAAAGGTCAGCGTATCGGTGTACAGGGTTCTGTTAGAACCGGTTCATATATGGACGAAAACGGCATTAAGCGTTATACCTTTGAGGTCTATGCCAATAGACTTGAATTTGTGGAACGCAGGGACAACAGTTCAACGGCAGCACAGGATGAGGAGTATATTCCGAATGAGGATGATCTACCGTTTGACTGATTGCCATAAATGTCAATATCCACTTTTGCCCCACTGGGGCAGAAGTGGATGAGATAGTATTTCAAAGAAAGTGGAGGTATAAATGATGTACTATGTCTACAAGCAACCTGACAGCTTACCTTGTGTAACAGAACGTGAGCAAAATGGTATGGAGCTTATAGGAAAAGCGGAGAGTGCCGAGAACGCTAAAAAGATACTATATAACTATCTTAATAGTTTGTCACAAAAACATTGCGATGGTATCTTCCTTGGAAATTTTGGACAAGGTAAGCAATTTATCGTCAGATAGATGATACGCCCTTTTTATTTGTAGTAAAGTGGTTAAATCTGTAATCATAGAATAATAACATCTTTCGAATGGTGTTGACAATACTTTGCTTTTTATAACCTCATGAGAGTTCAATAAAAACATATTAATATATTCTTTGCTATTGATAATTGAATATGTTAATCGTTTATTGCTGTCTATCAACAAGAATTTTTTATTTCCCAAAGGAAATTCACAAGCAATAATTGGTTTATCCGTATATTCGAAATGATGTAATTTATAAAAAGGTGACCACTTTTGCCCCACTGGGGCAGAAGTGGATGAAATATACTTATAATCCTAATGTGTTGACAGAAAAAAATTGTTGATGTACTTGGATTAAAAGTAGATGATCTTTTGTAGCAATTATGAAGTTAAGACTATTTTCAGTAAAAGAAAGGCTGTAAATGAGGATCTCGTCAATAGAAGCGGCGGTCAAGACAGATCCTTCGGCAGTAAGCCATATAAACCAAGAAGATAAGGAGAATTATCATGGGATTTGATTTATATAAAATAACAGAAGAAGAAAAAGAGTATGCCGCTTTCAAGGCTCAGCAGCATCACAATGAAATCGAGCATCTATACAATTTGTCTTTACAATTTATAACTGAAATGCTATTATGTAATAAATTACAGATCCAAGATGTACCGGTTGAACTAAGGCTTTCTTACAGAACACTTTATCTTTCTGCGTTTAGAGCAAGTTCGCAAATATCTTCACAAAGATTTATGGAAGATATAGTCCTCTTATACGATGACCTAAAGCGAGATTTTGAAAATAAACAGAATTATAAAGAAATGCTTTTGTCGCATTTGGATCATTATGATATTGGAGGCGATAGTCAGTTTGAACATATTAAAAAAACTATTACAAAAGAAATATTGTCCCAATTGTATGATAGTAAGCCTTGATGAGAAGCTAAACTTAAAGCTATCCTCTGAAAATAAGGAGATGCTTCTTTTATAAATAATCTTACACTTTTCTCTGAATTTTATTTCCCAAAGCTATTGATTTTTTTTGACAGTTGACTTATAATATATTTGATGAATGCTGATTGCACATTCTATTAGTGCTCACCACTATGAGGGTAGACCATTACTATTAGTGCTCACCACTATGAGGGTAGATTGTTGTTATTAGTGCTCACCACTATGAGGGTAGACCGAAAGCAATCATAACATGAGGGAGGAAGTTGTGCTTTCTCCCTCTTTTGTTTGGAGAAATAATATGGAAGTATATTTTTATTACATAAAAGAAGATTATGTTGATTTTCTGAAGAAGTATGAAACTGCTAAAAGAGGCTTTACTTGTGTGCCTAACGCACAGTATTGGAACACTAATAAATTTACATTTGGAGCAGTTTTGGAAGTTAGTGGAGAGGAATATTTTGTCCCCGTTTCGTCTTATGATAAGAAACAACAAGATGTTATATTAATAACTGATAAAAACCCTAGAAACAAAGGAAATAAAGTTTTAGGCTCACTGCGTTTGGCATACATGATACCTGTTCCCAAAAGCTGTATCATCAAGGTTGATATAAATAAAATGCCAACGGAATACAGTAGAGTTCATGTAAGTAAAGAATTGGCATTTTGTAGAAGAAATCGTGATAAGATACAAAAACAAGCCCAAAAAACTTACAATAGGGTTGTCAGCAAACAATTTCCCGAACTAACACGAAATAGCTGCGATTTCAAATTGTTGGAGCAAGCATACGTTGTCTACTGTCAAGAACAAGGCATTGAGATTCCAAAAGATTTGAAAGAACAGAATTTAAATCAAGTTACTGCACGTCATAAATCCGAACTCGGGTCAGAGCCACCGATCAGCAACAATCAGTCTGTTTCACAGCAGAACCGGCAAGAACCATTCTATATCGGGAAAAAAGCAATTCTCGACTACAAGCCCTCCTCCAAGCAGCAGGAGCCGGAAAGCAGTCAAGAAAAAAGCGAACGTAACTATCGAAACAAAAATAACATAGAATAGCCGTCAAAAGCTTTCTGAAGCTCTCTGACGGCTATTTGTTGTTATCACAAGTAAATTCCCCCATTCTCGCTCTAAAACGTCTTACAGACGATTCTACGGCAAAATTTAAGCCGCCCGATGTGGGCGGCTGTTTTGTTATGCTGCGTAAAAGCTATCTCTGAGCATTTCCTCTGCTTTGTGTCGATTGCTCTGTTCCAGTGCTGCGTATTTATCCGTATCACCGAGCCGGAGAGCAAGCTGCATTTCCGGATCGTCTTTGCAAAGCTCACTGGTCTGACTGTCAACAGCTTTGTTGTATGCTCTGACCTTACGAAGTACATAGCTATAAAGGCGGCACTCGTTAAGCAGGTGCATAAGATAATCAGGCTTCTGATACATCAGGTAGTTGACAAGCCGTGCTTCATCCATTATCAGTGTTCTCTCGGAATACATTCTGTGCTTGCTGTCCCAGTGATAATAACGGTACATCTTGTTGTCAGGCTCGTTGATACATTCCTCTATGTAGCAGTAGGCAAGACTGGAATTTGCTCTTGTTTTGCTGAAAACCTTGTTATTCATATATCACACCTTCTTCTTTTTTTGTCTGATGATAAGGAAAGTAAATACTCCAACAATGACAACACCACAAATGATAATAATAGTTGTGGTAGAGTTGTCGTTATTGCTGTTTTCTTCCTGGGCAGGAGATTCTTCGGCTACCATAGAAGTATCAGCTTTAACCGTTTCCTCACTGACAGCAGCTATATCATCATCGGCTTTTACGGCACTTTCCTCTATTGCTGATTGATCTGCACTATCCGTTCTATCCTCAGAAACAGTAGCATTGGCATCAGATTCCGCTGATCTTTCTTTATCGGAATTGGCTTCTGACACTGTCATTTCTACAGCTGTGGATTCCTGAACCTCTGACACTGTTTCATCCTCACTTGCTTCTGTTGTTGATGATTCAGACTGTTCTGATTTCTCGGATACATCCGTGCTTTTATAGTAATAAGGCTTGCTGTAAGCTGGCACTTTTTTTACAAGTTTTCCGTTTTCATCATTACCTATAAACTGTTCTTTATCAACATCATATGACCATATAATCATGTTTGAGATATTTTCCGGAGAATACTGCATAAAGAGTATAACATCTCTGCTTTTCTGATCTTTAACAGTAGCTACCAAAATGTTTGAATCGTAAACTCGCAATTCTCCCTGTTTAGCTCCTGCTCCGTCAGTCCATCTCAGGTCTGAATCAGGATGTTCCTTGAGATATGCAGCTACTTCTTTGTCATACAAATCAATTTTCATGCCCTTATGCCTATTATTGTACCATTCCTTAAAATCCTTAAATCCTTCATCAACATCATAGCCGTAGATAGAAGTGATTTCAAGTTCTGATATAAACTTCTTTAATTCATCGTGCATTAAAGAAGCTTCTAATCCTGCAAAGGAATGATCTACTTCTTTCCATATTTCATTGAATCGTTCATCATCCGAAAGTGCCACCAGATCTTTTCCTAAAGCAAATGCCGTTGTTGCAAGAGTAGCAAGGCTCACGGCAGCAACCATAACAGCAGCGATTATTCTTCTTACAAATTTCATAATAAAAACACTCCTTTTGTTTTTTCGGGCAAAATAAAAGGCACACAACCGAAGCCGTGTGCCCGAAAAACACAAGACTTCATTGTCGCCAAACAAAACCCAAGAACAGCACAAAAGCGTGTCAAGGTAAAGCCTGTGTTTTTACCGAGAAAAAACACACGCTAAGTCTGCTCTTAGTGAGTTTCGTTTGGCACTTTTATCTTATCATAATTCTTGCTGTTTTGCAATACATTTACTCGGTCTGTCCTGCAAAATACATTCTCAAAGCTGATTCTATAATAGAACTGATTTGTTTTTTGTCAATATTTGTAAAATACCGCTCAAAAACTTCGCCGTCAATCTTGATAGATTTGCCTGACAGCTTCTTTTCCTGTTGTTCTCCATTCAGAATACTGACCATATAGTCGACGTAATCTTGTACACCAGAGACGTTTCTAAGCTGCTTGGCTGTTTTTTCGCTGATCTTTCTTGACATTCCTCCTGTTGCATAATCTGTGTTGGTTCGATAAAGCTGCTCCTGCTCCTCGTCACTGAGATAGGACAGCTCAACGGCAGCTCTGACCGACAGTTCACCGTTATCTACCCAGTCTTTCAGTCCTTCATGCAGCTTATCTACACGGAGCAGTCTTGCAACGGTGTTTCTGCTCAGACCATATTCTGCACCCACCTCCTCTCTTGAATTATGTTTCTGTTTCTGATCCGCCTTGCCCTCAAGCTCCAAAAGCTCGTTGATAATGTCATTACGCTTGCCTTGCGAAAACATACTTTCATAGCGAAGTGCAAGCACCTGTGCCTGTTCCGATGTTTTCAGCTCGTTAAATCCTCTCTGAAGAAGATTGCTCTCAATAACATAAATCTCGGCTTCTTCCTCCGTCAGATTTTCCTTTATGATAGCCGGAACACATTCCTGTCCGGCTATCTTAGAAGCGTTCCAACGGTTATGCCCGATCAGAATTTCGTAATTGCCGTCCTCTAACGGCTGTACGATAATTGGTGTCATAACACCGTTTTTGCGAATGCTCTCGACCATATCGTCAAGCCGTTCGCCTTCGTACAGCGTGAATTTATGGTTGTGATACGGAACAAGCATATCGACAGGTATCTGCTTGATTTGGTTTTCCTGCGACATCATAGCCCCGAAATTGAATTGTGTCATTGTCTTTCCCTCCGTTTCCTGTTTTTGCAGATATTCTTCCTTAACCCAGTATCTGATATGCCGTGCTGCCATACTCCATGACATTGAAATAACAGTATCACCTGAACTATTGAGAGGTCGCTTTAAATCAATTTCTATTTGGTCAGACTTGCACATTATCTGATATGGAACAAAACATTTTTCAAGAGCTATTCCACCGAATGCGTGATGCTGACCAATATGTTGTTTAAACAACTCGGTATATTCCTTATGACTCAGAAACCGTGCCTTTTGTATTTCTAAATCGGTCAACAAGAGAAATAAACCTCGTTTGATTTCATTTGCATACGCTGTGCCGTCCCATTTCATTTTGCTCTTCTTTAATAACTTACACTGATAAGTGCAAACACCGTTACTCCTATGTAAACACCAATCGCTACGCCTATCATAATTCCAATCCAAAAATCCATATCACTCTACTCTTCTTCCATTTCAATTATAGTGTTATGCTCTACAAGGTGTTTCTTCAAACGTCTGAACGATGACCAAAACGGAGAGTAATCAATATAGGTGTACTGGTTCTTTACTTCTTGTCTTGCTTGTTTGCTCCTGATCTTATCAAGGTCTTTTTTAGCAACTGCACACCTCTTTGAAGGACACATAAATCTGCGTCTTATTTCGCAATCTGTAGTTGCCCATTCAAGTTTGAATCTGCCATCCACATATACAACAGTGTACAGTTTATTGCCCTCTCGCTGATTTATAAGCCATATACAATAATCATCTGCTTTCAGTTTTACTATTGAACCAAGTTCAAACAAACGAAACTCGATTTTATCCCACATTTCATCATTCATAGTCTGTATATCACTTCCTCCGCAACCGCCTTGTATTCCTTGCCTAAACGGTTCTTGTAAAGGCAAAGACTTCTGTGTTTGTTGGTGCTTTCCGTGGCTTCTGTGGCTCTGTGGATAACCGTATTGAACAGTTCATCAGGATAGGCTTCTTTCAGCTTTTCGATTACACGCTTGCTTGCGTTGGTGTGGTCAACCATTGTCGGCAGCACTCCGATCAAGCTCAGTTCCGGTTTCAATGTAGCCTTAACCTGATCAAAGATACTGTTCAGCATACCAAGACCGTCAAAGGCGAATTTCTGAGCCTGAACAGGAATGATAATGCCGTTGCTTGCAACAAGTGCGTTCATCAGCAGCACTCCAAGAGAGGGCAGACAGTCGATAATGATATAGTCGTAATCACTGATCAGCTCCTTTGTCAGCATACGCTTCAGCACCGTTTCTCTCGATAACGCTCCGGCAAGATAGCAGTCTGCATTGGCAAGATTGATGTCGGACGGTATGTAATCAATATCATTCAGCTCGTTATGCCTGATATACTGTTTAACATCGGTGAGCTTCTTACCCTGACCAATAGCTACCATCATCAGATGGCTGATTGTCGGCAGATCGTCAATAGGTTCTCCCTCGTCATTGGTAAAGCCGAGATAGGTTGACAAGTTCGCCTGTGGGTCAAGGTCGATCAGCAGCACACGTTTTCCTGTGAGCCTGAGTGCCACACCTACATTCATGGCTGTTGTTGTCTTGCCGACACCGCCCTTCTGGTTTGCAATAGAAATAATTCTGCACATTGTTAATTCCTCCTGTTTACAAAACATTATCCTTGTTTCGGCTCTGCTCTTTTTTCGGAGCATTTGTTGCCTTTTCGGAAATGATCTTAGTGTTTCTCTTTATATCTTTGACTGACAAAACAGCTTGCTGCTGTTGTTTTGAGGATTTGTCAGGCTGCTTACCGTCCTGCTCTTTGGCAGGAGCTTTGACCTTTTGATGTTTGAAAACGAACATCAAATCAAATGTTTCACCGATATTTGTAACATCAAACTTCCGAACACATTGTTTCAGCCAAGGGAGAGATTTGTTCAATTTTCTGACAATACCCGTTATCTCTGTATTCGACATGGGTTCTTTGGAGATATACCCCGACCACTGTCTATGCTTAAAACCGTTGCTTTTCAAAAAACTGCCAATTTGTCTATACCCCTCCATATAAACAAACGGATTCTTTGATTGAAAGATTTTTTGCAGAGTTTTTGTGTCCAGATCAAAGTTTATGGCTTTTTTGTATTTTTTCATAATCTGTTTCTCTTTTCAAACTCAGCAGCTTCTTTAAGTACATCCTCCGGCTCATTCTCGTTCTTATCGAACCACAGACATTTCAAAACGTATTTCTTAAACCAAGCCTGATCATACAATTCCCAAATACCATTCCAAAAACCGCCATAATCCTTGTTCGTTCCTCTGTCAATAAAAATGATATGGTTCGGAGTATCCGTCTGAACCTCTTTGAGGTGATATTGCTTGAACATATCACGAATGTATGTGTAAAGCGTTTCGGGCTTGTATTCATGGTCTGCAATAATCTTTTCCTCGTTCAAGAGGATTTCTACTTTAAATCTGAACATTAAAACTACCTCCTAATATTCTGTTCCAAACTTTTGCCCCACTGGGGCAGAAGTTAAAACGGGTCATTCTCGTCTGCAAACTGCTCCGATACTTTGAGTAGCTCCTGCATATTAAGCTCCTGCTGACGGTATTTCAAAGCCAAATCTTTACCGAAGTATTTCGGGTAAACTGTATCGTCCTCGGTGAGAATACCCACACCTCTGATAACCGTATCTTTATCAATGAAAAACTCACTTTCTTTCAGCAAGCCGATAACGGTAACTTTATCGCCGTCTTTCAGCTTACCCCTGATTTCATTAACAAGGCTGTCATCATAGCACCGGACGGCAACTGTCTGTCCTGCTGCGTATTCAAGCGTAAAGGAAAGCAACTCCTCTTTGACCTCTTCTGTAACCTGTCGTGAGGTGTAGCTTATGTTGCTTACTGTTCCGATTTTCGTGATTACATTCATTTCTCTTCTGTCCTTTCTTCCGGAGATATGTTATTGTGTTCTTCCTGCCATTTTCTTTCATCCTTCTCGTCCTGCTTGCGACACATATCTTCCAAAGAACAGAACGGAGGAAGATTAACATTTATCCAACCATGATCTGTGTACATAATTGCCATTCAAATAACACCTCCTATGCCATTGCCTCCTCAAGGTATTCCAAAACTTCGTCTAAACCTGAAAAGGCATTATCAAGATTGTCAACAGCATTTTCAGCTGCTTCATATCTTTCAGAACCCTCAAGGTTTTCGGGAATGTTTTCAAACGCTTCCTGTTCTTCATCAAAAATAGTTTCCAAATTTGACTTTACTTCTTCAATAGCCGCATAGATTTTCTGCAAAGCCTTTCTTCTTGAATTATTCATAATCCTTTCCCTCCTGTTTTTCCTCTATTTGCCTTACAAGTGGTATTATACATCATAGTGGTACTATTGTCAATACCCGTTTTCAGATTTTTTTATTTTTGTTTTTTCTTGACTTATACTCAATAGTGGGGTATAATCAGGTATAATATTAAAAACAAGGGAGAATTATATGAAAACCTTTACTTGTAAAATGTGCGGCAAGGAATTTGAAAGTAGTGCCAATCATGCTGATTACTGCGTTGAATGCCGTGCGGAACGGCAGCGTATCCGCACAAGAACCTATACAGCAAAAAAGAAAAACAACGAAGAAACTAAAACAGTCGGTCGGGCTGATATATGCGAGTTTTGCGGCAAGCCCTTTATCCGTGCAAGCGGCAGTCAGAAGGTTTGCCATAACTGCCGTGAGCAGTATAACAAAAAGCAAAATCAGAAGCCACATGACGATTATGTATCAAGAAACTATGATGTTATCAAGGTGTATGTCAAAAAGGGCGAGAGGGCAAAGCTGAAGGAAATTGCCGCAAGTACAGGAGCAAGTGTTAATGAGCTGATAAACTATGGAATTTCTCTTGCTGTTAAGGACGTTTTGGATGCTCAAAAGGATAAAGCCCAAACAGAATCAGAGGAATGACTATTCCAAAGTTCCGTTGTTTCGCTGCTTGGTCTGGTCGATTGTTTTCAGATATTCGTTAAGAGAAGTCTGTGCAAACTCTATCTCTTTCAGCTCGGCAATAATACGCTTATAGCTTTCGTTCATCTCTTTTCTTTGTTCTATCAGGGCTGTACGCTCACGCTCCAAAGCTTCAATACTTGGCAGCTTTTTATCAGGATAAAGCTCCGTCAGATTTTTAACAACGCTTTCGTATTTATCTATTGCGGAAGCGTTTTCTTTTTTATATCGCTTACTCAATCCGCTCTGACGATAACCGTCATAGACAGGCTTATATTTTTTATAAGCTCTCAGCAGCTTTATACGGTCTGAGAGATCGTCAATCAGACCTTGTGTTTTGTTCAGCTGAGTAACAATAATCATGCGATTGTTGTATGTAGATGTTGCTCTGCTTTCAAGCTCATGTTCGCTATGGATTTGGTGAGTAGAAAGAAAGTTTATCAGCCTTGAAACCTCCTGCATATTTTTGATTTCTGCCCAGTTCAACAAGCCTTTGGAAGTCCGAAAAACTTCATTTGATGTATCAATGATTTTCGTATGTACATTTCGTCCACTGACACCCGTTTTAAGAAAAAGATATTGCTCAATTCTTTTTCTTATCTGCGGCTCGTCATAATACCATCCGAGAGTACGTCCTCTTGAAAATCTTTCTTGACCTTCCATGCGGAATTTTATCTTGATGACATTCTGAGGAGTGTAAACACATTCGATATTTTTGGCTCTGATCTTTTCAAGAAAATCATCAAAGCTCTCGCTCTGCATAATCGTTTCATCAATCGCATTTCGGAGTTTAGACTTCCACGATTTTCCCTGTGTATCCTGCTGCCATTCGTAATAACATTTGCCCTTATTCTCCTGCGGATTTTCGATAACAGATATACCGTTTTCTCTGCACAATTCATCACTGGCATTTCGTAAATTCTCCCACGATTTACCGCCACGGTTTTCCGTATATTCAAAGCTTTTGAAATCCTCAAAGCTGATGTTATTGAAGATGATATGATTGTGGATATTATCCTTGTCAATATGGGTAGCAATGATGTACTGAAACTTCCCTTTCAGAAATTTTTCCGCAAGTTCTTCTCCGATTTTTATAGCCTGTTCCGGTGTAACTTCCTTGCCGTGAAAAGACTGATAGATGTGCTGTGCAAGCACTGTTCCTCTGCCACTGCCGAGGAAACGAATTTGCATAAATTCCTCAGCTGCTTTTTCAAAATCCGCTGAGCAGTTGAAGCTGTTGATGTATAAGCCCTTTTCGGTCTTATCGGGATTCATAATATACGCTATTGCTTTAGAGAGAGTAGTACGGATTGGATGGACGTTAGTGACTGCCATATCTCGTTTACCACCTCTTTCAGATAATCAAAATCATCATCATACATTCGGCTCGTTGCATTAACTCTGATCGCCATCTGATTGATGTTCTTTTGTATGCCGACAAGAGATTTCCGCAACTTTTTCAATTCTTGATTATCGTAATTTACTATTACTCCTGTGATAGCCATTTTGCGAAGATATGCTCCTGTGGAACGACTCTCCGCAAGCTTTGCTTTTTTCAGAATGAAGTCACGTTCATCCTCCGTAACACGAAAAGATATTTTTACTTTTCGACTTACTGTGTTTTTCAAAAAATCACCTCCAAATGCTAATCGATATTAGCGGAAAATCTGTCAGCTGCAACGGGGTCTTAGGGGCTGTCCCCTAACAAGCACAATGCCTGACGGAACGGAGGGCATTTTTGCGAAGTGTCCGACACTTCGCAGTGCTTGCTATTCTTGAAAACCGTAAAATCTCTATTTCCACCGCAGGCTTATAAACCCTCCTATAAATAAGCCGAAAAAATCCCAAAATCGCACCCCTATTCTTACAAAACAATTGAAAAAATTTTCAAAATCGTTGATTTGCACAAAATAATGTGATATTCTTATTACATCAATCATTTGTATGTTCGTTCGATGTTTAGCAAGGAGTGTTAGACAAAGAATGAACGACAACAATAATACAAAAAATTATCCTCCTGATTTCCGAAAGAAAGTACGGCAGTTGGATCGCCAAACACGATATATTTTGCACGAACGTGAGGGCGGCAAGGGCAGACGAAAAATTATCGGATTTGATGAACGATATATGCAGGAGAAAAGCTCACCAACGCTGATAGAGGATATGATAACTGCAAGAGATATGCACCTTGCACTTGACCGTGCATTAGCTGAGTTGACCGCCGAAGAAGATCAGATTATTACAGAATGTTTTTTTGAGGGCGAAAGAGTTAATTATACAAAGCTTGCCAAAAAGCACGGTATAAGCAGACAGGTGTATTGCCGAAAGAGAAAACGCATATTACAGAAGCTAAGAAAATCGGTCATAACGAACTATACACAAATCTCCAACTTGTGCAAAACGCTGAATTTTTAGAAAAATGCGTTTTTAGGGGGTGCGATTTCGCATTTTTTTCGGCTTATTTATAGAGGGGTAATTCTCTCTGTGCGTTAATTTGTACAACCTCAATTGCATTTTATAGCGGATTATGGTATTGTATTGAAACCACTGAATTTCAGTTATTAGTGCCTGTTTGCGGAAAGGAGTAATGTGAATGCAAACAGGACAATACAAAATCACTGCACTTTATGCTCGTCTGTCCTCAGACGATGAGCTGCAAGGTGACAGTAACAGCATAATCCACCAAAAGCAAATTCTTGAGGAATATGCAGCTACTAACGGCTTGGGAAATTGTCAATTCTATGTTGACGATGGCTTTTCGGGAACAAACTTTGATCGCCCTGATTTTCAGAGAATGATTGAGGATATCGAAAGTCAGATTGTCGGTGCGGTAATTGTCAAAGACTTGTCCCGATTGGGAAGAAATTACTATCAGGTAGGATACTACACAGAGAAGTTTTTCTTAGAACACAACATCAGGTTTATTTCCATAACCGACAATGTTGACAGTATCAACGGAACGAATGAATTTGCACCGTTCCATAATCTGATCAATGACTTCTATGCAAAGGACATAGCCAAAAAGCAAAAGGCTGTAATAGAAAGCAAAGGTAACGCAGGACAACGATTGACCACGAGGGCAATCTATGGCTATAAAAAAGACGAATACGGTCAATGGATAATCGATGAAGAAGCAGCTTCGGTTGTCAGGAAAATTTTTGAGTTATGTGCAAGCGGAAAAGGTGTACAGCAGATTGCAAATTATCTTTTTGCTAACGGGATAAAAAATCCTACAGCGTACAAAGGCAAAGCTAAAGAAGGTAGCGTTGCAGAACGCAATCCGTATCTTTGGTCAGCACAAACAGTTTCGCAAATTCTGAGCAAACAGGAATACTGCGGTGACACTGTTAACTTCCGCTATCGCAAGAAGGGACTGTGCAGCAAAATCATTGTCAAGAACAGTCCCGAAGATATAAAGATTTTTGAGGACACACATGAAGCAATTATCAGCAGAGAACTCTTTGACAAAGTGCAGCAACTCAGGAGTAAAAAACGCCGCAGAGCAATTATTGAAACCCCTGTGCTTTTTGAAGAAGCATACTGCTCAGACTGCGGCAGGAGAATGTTGATTATACGTTCACGGAATTATCATCCGGCAGCGTATGTTTGCTCCACCTATCGCAAGGCACTTACCATAAGAGAACGTTCCTGCACTTCTCACTACATCATCGAAAAGGTTCTTGCAGATATTGTTCTGAAAATGATCAATCAGCTTTTGGAAACAGCAAGAAAAAGTCCCGAAGAATTTCAGAAGATCATATCCTCTGAGTTTACAAAACAAAACGGACTGACACAGGCTGAAATAAAAAAAGAAATCTCGTCCGCACAAAAAAGAACAGACGAGATAGATCAGATCATTAAATCATTGTATGAGGACAAGGTGAAGGGAAATATTTCTCTTGAAATTTTTCAGAAGCTTTCTTCCGAATACTGTTCAGAGCAAAAAAGCCTGACGGCAAAAATCTTAGACTGCAACAAGAAAATAGCGGAACTCGGTAAAACAAGAGAAGCTATGAAGGGTTTTTTTGATGTAATTGACAGCTATTGCACAAAAGGCGAAATCGGAGAGCTGACAAAGGAGATAGTTGAGGACTTTATTGACCATATCGTTATTAGCCAAGAAAAAAAGGCTGACGGCAAGCGTCAACCTAAAATCTACTTTAGAGGGATTGGTTTGTTAAGTGAAGATGTGCTTCGCTAAAACAATTAACAGTAATTCTAATTCAATATTTAATGAAAATATTAATCGTATTTTGACTATTGTTACAGCTATTGCATGTATTTTTATTATTTTGGCCATTTTAAGAGCAGTTATCAGCAATATAAAGAAATCAAATTCTAAGCCCAAATTGAAAAAATTTCCTGAAAAAATGATTCCATATGATTTTACTGCTTCAATTTCTTCATTCATTAAAGAAAATGATAAAAAATTTGATGTCCAAAAATTTCTTGAATGGACTAAAAGAATATTTTGTACAGTGCAAATTGCTTGGACTCGGAGAGATTGGGAAAAAATTCGTGCCTTTGAAAAAGAAGAACTTTTTGAACAGCATAATAAACAGCTGCAAGAGTATATTCGCCTTGGCAGGATAAATGTTATTGAAAATATAGATATTATAGACGCTTATTTACATAAGCTTGTAGTTGACAATAACTTTCAAAATCTAACTGTAAGTATGCGTGTAACTATGAATAACTATGTTATAGATGAAAAATCCGGTAAGGTTATTATAGGTAATAAAAAGAAAGTTATTGATAATATCTATCTGCTTACCTTTACAAGAAGTAGTGGTATTAAAACTAATATGGTCAATGGCTTTGTTATGAATATTTGTCCTAACTGCGGTGCTACGGTCAGGTCTGAAAATGCCGGTAAATGTGAATATTGTGGAAGTATTATTTATACAGATGAATTTAACTGGGTTCTTTTAAATTTCGAATCTGTTGATGAGAATTTCGTAAATGATAATCGTGGCATAATTTTTCTTGATGGTACAAACCAATTTTAATTTGAGGTGTAAAAAAATGAAAAATATAAGAAAGAAAATTCTTGCCATTATCCTTTCAGCAATAGTTGCGTTCTCTATGCCTACGGCATTAGCCGTTGATGCATACTATAATCTTCCTCTTGATGCGGGTAACCATCATAGATTTAGCGGTGGTGGTTCTCACCGTTCCTCTCGTTCCCGTTCTCGTTCTCGTTCTCACACAACAACTGGTGGAAGCAGTTCGGGTGATAATTTAGATGATGTAGGCGCAATAATTTTATGTGCTTCAATATTTATAATATTTATCTCACTTGTTATATATTTTGTTAAGTCTCCGTCAACTTCCTCCCGAAAAGCGAAGACATATAAGAATATTCCGCCGATGTTCCCATATAATGCTACAGAGCAAATTACTGAATTTATTAAGCAAAATGATGAGAATTTCGATACGGAAAAGTTTCTTTCGTGGGCTAAGAAAGTATTTATTGCCTTACAGGCTGCTTGGACAGAGCGAGATTGGGAAAAAATCCGTACTCTCGAAAAAGAAGAGCTTTTTGAACAGCATAATATACAACTACAAGAATTCATTCGTCTTGGCAGAATAAATGTTATGGATAACATTCAAATAATAGACGCTTATCTACATAAATTTGGTATAGACGAAAATTATGAACATCTTATAGTAAGTCTTAGAGCAACTATGAACGATTATATAATAGATGAAAAATCAGGCAAGGTAATCGCAGGCGATAAATATGAGGTCTTTGATACTATCTATCAGATGACCTTTACAAGACGCAAGGGAATTAAAACAAATATTGTGAAGGGTAGAATTGTAAGTATTTGTCCGCATTGTGGTGCGGAGGTTGAATCTTCAAGTGCTGGCAAATGCCAATATTGCGGAAGTGTTATTCATTCTGGCGAATTTAACTGGGTTCTCTCAAATCTTGAGTCTGTTGATGAAAATTTCGTTGATGATACACGAGGAGTAGTTTTCATCAATAATTGAAACCAATAGGGGTATGTGAAATTGAAAAAATTTTTTGCAGTTATTTTGTTCATAGTGGTATTTTCACTTTCTATAACAATGGTTGCTGAGGCATATTATAACCTTCCACTTGATGTTGGTAACCATCATGACTATGGTGGTGGCGGAGGTGGCGGAGGTGGCGGTCATTTTGGTGGCGGTTATTCTAGCCATGATTCTACAATAGATAGTGATTTAGAATTTTTTTTGCTGGCTTTTGCACCTGCTATAATTGCGTTATTAATTTGCTTGTTAATGATTGTTACTCATGATAGAAGCACTTCAAAAATTCTTGATTTTATGAAAAAAAATGATGAATCATTTGATGCTGAAGGTCTAATTAAATATATAAAAGATATATTTATTCTTAGAGAAAAAGCATTGAGCCAGTTTGATTTAAAAACAATCCGCTCTATTGAAACCGACGAAGCATTCGCCTCGCACGAGTCTTGGCTAAATGAATATATCCATATAGGAGAAAAAGATTGCATTAGAAAAATAGAAGTACAAAAGGTTAAGCTGACTAAATATGTTCGTGATAAAGAAACAGAGCATTTATCTGTTTTGATTGATGCCCAATTTCAAGTTCAAGGTGTAGCATGGACAAAACTTTTTGATAAGGATAATGCAAATAAATTATTAAATTCTTTTGTTGAGATAAAAAAACATAATACACCTTCTAAAAGAAAGCGAAATAATAAAAATTCTAATGATGATTTATTAACTATTAAAAAATGTATAGGAAATATAAACCCAAGATATTGCATTACTCTGACAAGGTGTAGACGAGAAAATTCGAGTGATAATACTTGTCCTTTCTGTGGTGCGAAATTCAAACTTAATAGTTTTGGAAAATGTATATATTGTGGTAGTATCATAAAGTGGACTATCTCTGATATACATATAGATAGTTCAAGCTCTCGTGAGTCTTATAAAAATTGTATAGTTCTTTTAGATGAGGGACAAAAGGATAATAAAGATTGATTGGAGTAAATCGTAATAATATGAAAAAAATTTTTACTATAGTTTTTTCTATAATAGTGATATTTTCACTTTCCACAACAATGGTTGCTGAGGCATATTATGAGTTGCCTGCCTATGTAAACAATAACTATGAAAATGATAATCAACCTACTACTGACTATCATTTTTCCCAGACTCGCCGTCATCGTTCCCGCTCTCGTTATCGTAGCCGTTCATATATAGGGGGCTCAACCACCACTTCAAGTGATTCGGGTATAGCCGGAAATATAGCTGTTGCAATAATATATTCGGTAGCGGTTCTTGCAGTGCTTGCCTTTATATTTATAGCTTTTAAGAGAAAGAAGAAGGAATCGACAAAGGTTTATAGCAATATTCCGCCGATGTTTCCACATAATTCTAATATGCAAATTGCTGTATATCTCAAACAAAAAGATAAGAATTTCGATATGGAAAAATTTCTTAATTGGGCTAAAAATATCTTTTTAACTCTTGAAAATGCTTTTTCACAGAGAGATTGGCAAAAAATTTATACACTTGAATCTCAAGAGCTTTTTGAACAGCATAATGCTAAGATACAGGAGCTTATTAGTCTTGGCAGAATAGAGGTTAAGGACAATATAAATATTATAGACGCTTACCTTCATAAACTGCTTGTAGACGAAAATTCTGAAAGTCTTATTGTAAGTATCAGAGCAACTATGAATGATTATATTGTAGATGAAGCATCTGGCAGCATTATTACTGGTAAAAAAGAAGAAGTTTTTGATACTATTTATCAGATGACCTTCACAAAAACTAACGGTGTAAAAACTACAATTATGAATGGCGAAAGTATCACTCAAGCTGAAAAATCCGACTGGATTCTCACAAAATTTGAGCCTGTTGATAATAATTTTGTTGATGATATCAGCGGTGTAGTTTTTAATAATAACAATAGATTTTGATTAAAAAATTAAAATCAGAGGGTAGTGTATGAAAAGAAAAATTTTATCTGTACTTATTATAATTCTTTGCATAGGAACATTCAGTCTTAGTGCGTATGCTTCAAGTTATGAAATATCTGATATGACAAGATATGTTAATCGCAGTTCTTCTTCATCATCAAACGACCTTTCTGGCATTTGGATTTTGTTAATGGTATTTATTGCTGTTGGTGGATATTATTTTATAAAATATCAGTACCAAAAAACCAAAGACGATAATGCCGGTGAGAGATTTATTCGTGAAAGAGATAAACAAATGGCTCAGGTAAATTCTCATAACTTCGGTGAACCAAAGAATTTAACAGAGCAAATCGCTAATGAAATTCGCAAGAACGATAAAAATTTCAGCGGAGATAGATTTATATGGTTTGCGGAAAACTATTTTATAGCATATAAAGACGCTTTTGGCGAGAGAAATCTTAAACTTATAGAAGACCTTACTACAGAAGATATATTCTTTGATGATAAAAAAATAATTGAAGACGATATTGAAAAGGGCATTGCTCATATATGCAACAGAATAAACTTTCAAACAGATTATATCTATCGATATGAATATAATGATAAATTTGAATATGCAAGCCTTTACATAAAAGCTAAAGCTGTTGAATATATAGAAGATATTGTAACAGGAGATTCTATTCACGGTAATAAATATATGGATAACTTTATTATTTATAGTATGACACTTAGGCGTAAACTTGGAGAAAAAAGTTTTATAGGCACAGGTGTTTCAAGCTGTCAGTGTCCGAACTGTGGTTCTAATATTGATTCGGTTATTGCCGGAAAATGTAGATTCTGTGGTCAAACTGTCAAAACAACAAAGTCAAGCTGGAGAATTTCCGCAATAAGAAAAACTCAAATCGGAACAGACCTCGGTATGTCTGGAATATTCAGAATAACTTAAAAGGAGAATTTGAAATGGGTTTTTTTGATAATGATGAATACGATAATATAAGTCCTGAATCTCTTGACGGACTTGCTTATGATGAGCTTAATAAAAGACTTCACGAATATAATCAGGCAATAGCTGATGAAGATGAAGATGTTATTCAGGCAAGAAAAGAAAAGCAGAAGAAAGAAGTTCATATTTTCGCTGCTGCCTGTATTATAATTTTTGGTATAGCCATAGGATATTTCTTATATATATATATAAATTATACTGAGCTTTATGTAAAGAATTTTGGCATTCGCCCAAAGGGAAAGGCAAGTGATGAGGATATTATATTCTTAGGTTTTACTGTTCTTGCACCTGCGATTCCATATATATTAGTTGCTATTACTATTGGAATAATTGCTATTTTTTCTTATTATTTTATCAAGGCAAAGAAAAATCCTAAGAGTATAGATGATTATCTTAAAATCAATGAGATTGAAGACGAAAATCTTATTCGTGACGGCTTTACTCCTCAGAATTTCCACCCGGAATCTTTTGCTAATCCGAAGCAAAAGCCTTCACCATATATTTCTCCAAATAACTATACAAGCGAGATTATGGTATTTCTGCAAAGTACAGACCCTACTTTTAATTCGCTTGAATTTATCGAATGGGGAAAGAAGTGTTTCAGAATATTTTGGGACGCTTGGACGATTGGCAATATGGAGGCGGCGAGAATATTTGTAAGTGATGACTTATATAATAAGATGCGTTCGCTCTTTGAGGATAACATTAAGAAAAACCGCAAAGATGTCTATAAGATTTATTCTCTTTTAGGCTGCTTTCTGAATAAATATGAGAGAGAATCCGGATTTGAATATCTCACAATATATCTGACATCTGTTCATAGACATTATGTTCTCGATACACGCAGAAATTCAAATATTCCTATTGAGGGAAGTATCTCAGAGGATATGAAAACAGTTTATCAGCTTAAATTTATGAGAAGATTTACGCTTGACCAAAAGACAAAGATTAAGGGCGGCATACAGACAGTTATTTGTCCGAACTGTGGTGCAGAGGTAACAGCACTTAATGCAGGACGCTGTGAATTTTGCGGAAGTGTCATTAAGGTAAGCGAATTTTCTTGGGTACTTTCGGATATTGATGAATACATAAGGAATAAAACGCCTGTTGATAATCGTGGCGTAATAATCCACAATGTAAAATTTTAGTGGATATGTGACTGCACAGGGCAAGAAGCGGGGGAGTGATTCCGCAGTTAAGACAATGATAATATAAAATATGAGGGTACTTGAAGTATTCAAGTACCCTCATCACATCTCTAAAGGTTAGTGTTTGTTTTCTAATAGCTTTGGACTCAATCAAGAACGGTCTTGTTCATATTTATCTCCACGAATTTTCCGGTTTTGTCAAAAATAAAAGTATATCCCTTATACCCTTGTGTTTGACGACTATTATACATATACTCACAACCTGTCGGAGTATCGTTCTTCTGTAAGTTTTCTGCACCCACAATCTTTAGAAGCTCAGATTCGCTCATTCCAAACTTAATACCCCCAGACAATTCAAAATCTACATTTTTATTAAGTGTGCTGTTAATATAAACGCTTGTTGCCATTGCATCCTTGGCACTAATCGTCTTATCCGTAAAATTTTTAACATTAAATAGGAACTCCATATCATCTTTCGTTACACATAAGCCTAAAAGTGCTTCTTGACCCGCTTTTATGCTATCATTTTGAGCTACAATAGTCCAGCCGTTTTTGGTAAGTTCCGACACTGGCATCGGCATCGTATAAATATCTCCCTGAAATCTGAATGTGTATGATGTATAATCATCATTTAAACTCGATGGTACCTTATACTCAAACTGACTTGCCTCACTTGACTCTGATACAGCTTCACTTGAAATCAAGGATTTTTCCTCACTCGAAACCGTAGACACATTTTCATTAGATACAACATTACTTGACTGAGAAACAGAGCTTGAATTCTCATTTCCGCTTGAACAAGCTGTGAATACCCCTATTGTACATAATAGTGCTGTGGACAAAATCACTGATTTTTTGAACATATTATTTTCACGAAACATTTTATTACCTCCATATTGTATTTTTAATATTATAATATATGATTTTATAAAAGTCAATATAGAATTTGCTAAGTGGGGAGATGGCTTGTTGTAAAATTTTATTTGGGATTTTTTAAAGGCTTGTAGGTCAAGGGTAACATCCTTGTTGCTCTTCACAGAAAGCGACATACTGTACGAATTTCGAAATCTATAATAAAAAGCCATAGCTCTCAAATAAAGAACTATGGCTTTTTATGTTGATATTTTATTATTTATTATGCGATTAGATATTTTATAGCATTAACCATTCTTAAATATGCATTGGGCTGAAGATGGTAGCCGTCCGGAGAATCGTCCTCATCAAGATAACCATATTCATTCCTAAGATAGCTATTGACATCAAGATAGACGGCATTATGTTCTTTCGCAATATTTTTTATCATTGTATTGAATTTTGCAATATTTTTGGTATTCATTCCGTCCTCGCCTTTAGCTTCAAGGCTTTGGGTTATCGGCGTAATAGAAAGTAAATATATATTTGCATTAGGTAGATTTGTATGTATTTCATCAACAAGTTCTGCGTAATCATCGGTAAAAATATCAGGATAAGACCAGCCAACCTCATTAACGCCAAACATTATAAAAATATTTTTATAATCCTTAGAGAACATTTCATCAAGCATAGGCTTTTTGTGGTTATCAAGCTTTTGGTCAAAAACTGTTGCAACATTCATTCCGATATATGAATAAACATCTGCCTTATCCACAAGATTATACTCTTCTAAATCTCCGAAAAGCGAATTTCCTAAAAAGGCAAAGCTACTATTAAAGGTAATATTCGTTTCAGGAATTTTAGTTTTGTTGTTTACGCTGTTAGCAGGAAGCTTTTCAGCTTTAGATTCTGTTTTTGACTCGGTCTTAGACTCCGATTTTGATTCAGCCTTTGACTCGTTCTTAGATTCCGTCTTTGATTCAGCTTTGGATTCTGTCTTAGACTCCGCCTTTGATTCTACTTTAGATTCAATTTTGCTTTCTGTATTCGGGCTTGAGCTTTCTGGATTATCTTTACCACAGCCGACAAGTGAAAGCAATATAGCCATAGCAAAAATTACTGCAAGGGATTTTTTCATTATACGCACACCTTTATTTAAATTCTCTCAGAAAATTATACACCCACTTCTATGATAAATCAACAGATAAAGGTACAATTTAGCAAAATAAATCATATACCAAAATTTAACATTTATTAGGTAAAGAAACATTTTTGCAAATAACTTTACTAACATTGTCATAGTGATATTATGAAGCTTTCGTTGACACCTACATAAAAAAAGATTATAATATATCTATGAATTTCATTTAAGAAAGTAGGTTATCCAAATGAAAAGTGATAAGCTTAATAATGGCGTTGACTGGGCTCCGAGAAGGTCGCTCCTCCACGCACTCGGTATGACTAACGAAGAAATCGCACAGCCTCTTGTCGGTATCGTAAGTTCATATAACGAAATCGTTCCGGGCCATATGAACATAGACAAAATCGTAGATGCTGTTAAGCAGGGCGTCGCTATGGCTGGCGGTACTCCTGTTGTTTTTCCGGCTATTGCCGTATGTGACGGTATTGCTATGGGACATGAGGGCATGAAGTATTCCCTTGTAACCCGTGACCTTATCGCAGATTCAACAGAGGCTATGGCTATGGCTCACGGTTTAGACGCTCTTGTTATGGTTCCTAACTGTGATAAGAATGTTCCGGGCTTACTTATGGCTGCTGCCCGTGTTAATATTCCAACTATCTTTGTCAGTGGCGGTCCTATGCTTGCTGGTCTTGTTGATGGCTGCAAGAGAAGCCTTTCAAGTATGTTTGAGGCTGTTGGCGCTTATAATGCAGGAAAAATCTCCGCTGAAAAGCTTGAGGAATTTGAGAACAAAGTCTGTCCAACCTGTGGCTCTTGCTCAGGTATGTATACAGCTAACTCTATGAACTGCCTTACAGAGGTTCTCGGTATGGGACTTCGTGGCAATGGTACTATTCCTGCTGTATATTCAGAGAGAATTCAGCTTGCTAAACACGCAGGTATGCAGGTCATGGAGCTTCTCCGCAAGGATATTAAACCTCGTGATATTATGACACTTGACGCATTCAAAAATGCTCTCACAATGGATATGGCTCTTGGCTGCAGTACAAACTCTATGCTCCATCTTCCGGCTATAGCTCACGAATGTGGCATTGAGCTTGACCTTGATATGGCCAACGCAATCAGTGAAAAGACACCTAATATTTGTCATCTTGCTCCTGCCGGTAGTCACTATATGGAAGAGCTTAACGAGGCAGGCGGTATCTACGCTGTTATGAAAGAAATTGACAAGCTTGGCTTGCTCAAGACTGACATTATCACTTGCACAGGTAAGACTGTTGCAGAAAACATTGCAAATGCTGTCAATAAGAATACTGATGTTATTCGTCATTCTGATAATCCTTATTCAAAGACCGGCGGTATCGCAGTTCTCAAGGGAAACCTTGCTCCTGATTCATGCGTTGTTAAGCGTTCTGCTGTTGCTCCTGAAATGCTTGTACATTCAGGTCCGGCAAAGGTTTATGATTGCGAAGAGGACGCTATGGCTGCTATCAATGGCGGTGAAATCGTAGACGGTGATGTTGTTGTCATTCGTTATGAAGGCCCTAAGGGTGGTCCTGGTATGCGTGAAATGCTCAATCCTACATCTGCTATTATGGGTAGAGGACTTGGCAGCACAGTTGCCCTCATCACAGACGGACGCTTCTCTGGTGCAACTCGTGGTGCGGCTATCGGCCATGTATCACCTGAGGCTGCTGTTGGTGGAAACATTGCTCTCATCAAGAATGGCGATATTATAGATATTGATATTCCTGCAAATACAATTAATGTTCGTCTTTCTGACGAAGAGCTTGCAGAACGCCGTAAAGCTTGGACACCAAGAGAACCTAAGATTACAACAGGCTATCTCGCAAGATACGCTTCTCTCGTAACATCAGGTAACAGGGGAGCTGTTCTCGAAGTAAAGAAATAAGATTTTATATTTTAGATTGCACACACGGTTCGGGCTAAGAATTGTGTGTGCTTTTTGTATTAATATAACTTTATTAGGTATAAGTCAATATAACAAAAAACGCTACAACTTACATTCTTATAAGCTGTAGCGTTCCTTATGTTGTTTTTATTCAGGCCTTTAAAGTGTTTTTAAAAAATCTGATAAAGCGGAAATTAAATCAGATTTTCAGTTGATTAATAACAAACGAAATTACTTTTGGTTATTAACTGCGATATCATCAACCAACTGTTGAATGTGAGCAATCTGCTCCTCGTTAAGACCGGAAATCAAGAGATACTTCTTATCGTCAAGACCGAGAAGATAATCTGTGCTTACTGAGAAGAAATCAGCAATCTTAACGAGCATTTCGATTGAAGGAAGGATGTTGTCATTCTCCCAGTTAGAGATGCTCTGCTTGGAAACAGATAAGCTTCTTGCAAGCTCTACTTGAGTAATATTTCTTGCGGATCTTAATTCACGAATTCTTACATTTAACATCAGTTTTTCCCCATTTCACTAAAGTATTTTACAATTACACTATATTAAATTTAAAAATACTTTTGCATAATATTAATGTAATTGTATGATTGTTATATTACATGTTTCAAAGACTCTCAGAAATTAAAGGCCTTATAAACAAAATCGAAAGTATTTGAAAACACATCTAATATAATTATTATATCAAATAATTCTGAATTTGCAATAGTAATTTTAAAATATTCAAAAATATTTTACAATCAACTTTAAAAAATTTGTGATTGACAATTATTTTAGTTTTTGCTGCTGATATAATATTATTTAATTTGATTTTCAAAAAAAACTATAAAAAAATACATCATTATTATTTGACTAATTATGCCAAATATGATAAAATATAGATTGATTGAGCAATTTTAACAGTAAATTTCAGACAGGAGAAACTATATGGGTGATACTATAAAAAACGAGCATAAATCTTTTAATCTTGCAAAACATCCCATTTTGATGTTGGGACTTATCTGTCTTTGCTCAGCAGTTATTTTTGGTACTAAACCCTTTTCAGGTACAGGAATAATTTTTCTATTATGCGTTATATTTTTTATTATAATCATAACATTCAGTCAGAGTAAAACTGATGAAAAATTTAAGGTGACAGCAGTTAAATCATCAGGTTATGCAATCCTATTTTTTATAGGCTATTGCATAATATCTATACAACAGAAATCAGGAGCTTTTCTTTTTCTCTTTGCAGTATTTCTTGCGGTAATTTATGGTTTATATTGCTATATAAATGATACGCTTGATACAAAAAAAGTTATTATGATACTTTTTATACTTGCTTTTGCACTCAAGCTTGCATATGTGCTATATACAACAGTTCATCAAAGACAGCACGATGTCGAAAACTTTGATGGTGCTTCAAGAGGACACGCCGCATATATACTCTACATATTAAATCATTGGTATTTACCGGATTTTGATGTTAGAATGCACTGGCAGTTCTATCATCCGCCGCTGCATCATTTTATTGCGGCTATTTGGCTAAAAATACAGAGTAATCTTGGCATAGCTACTGAAGCATCATATGAGGGCCTGCAATATCTCTCGCTTTTCTATTCAAGCATATCTATGTATCTCTCTTATAGGATTATGCAGGAACTCAGATTAAGAAGAACAGGACTTATCGTAGCTTTTGCGATAGTTGCTTTTCATCCGACTTTTATAATTCTTGCAGGAAGCGTAAATAACGATATTCTTTCAGTGGCATTTATGCTTGGGGCGATTTTAAATACACTTGTGTGGTATAAAAATCAAACCATAAAAAACATATTAAAAATAGCCTTGTGCATAGGTTTAGGAATGCTTACAAAGCTTTCTGTTTGGATGGTTGCTCCTGCGGTTGCCATAGTTTTTATTATTGTACTTATACAAAATAGAGATAAATTTAAAAAGCTTATTCTTCAGATGCTTGCTTTTGGGGTCGTAAGTATACCTATTGGACTTTTTTGGAGTGTAAGAAACTATCTTATGTATAAGGTTCCGTTTACTTATGTTCCGGAGCTTTCAAAAACAAGTTCTCAGTATATCGGTAATTATAGCGTTCTTGATAGGCTTTTTGATTTCAATTTCAGCCAGTTTGAAAGCGTATATACTCAATTTGTATTCTATTCGGGAAAATATTTTGAGTATAACCCAACTATTGCTCTCTTTAAAACTGCTATGTTTGATGAGGTTATCAACGATACTTATTATCCTGAAATAAAATATAGCGGAATCGTTCTTTTTTGGTCTGGCGTAGTGCTTGCTTTGCTTGGCTTTATTGCAATTATTTATATGCTTATCAGAAAAAAGAGTATGAAACCTGCCTTTAAGGTTTTCTTTGCAACTCTTACCGCTATAATTTTAGCCTCTTATTATATATTCTGTTTCAAATTTCCATTTACTTGTACTCAGAATGTGAGATATGTTGTGCCGCTAATAACAGTCGGTGCAGTGTTTATAGGCCTATGGCTGACAAAAACTCTTGGCAAAAAAACAAAATCAGTAAAAGTATTCCGAATTGCAGTTTGTGCAATTACAGTTTGTTTCTGCATATCGTCTGCAATAACCTATACTTTGATTGGAATATAAGATTAAAAAGGAATGAAATAATATGGAAAAGGTAGTAATAATTGGTGCAGGTCCTGCAGGTTTAACAGCAGGTCTGGAACTTCTCTCCGATGGAAGTAAGCAATATGAGGTTGTTATCCTTGAAGAATCCAACGCTATTGGCGGAATTTCCCGAACAGTCTATCATAACGGAAACAGAATGGACATAGGCGGCCATCGTTTCTTCTCAAAGAGCGATGAGGTTATGAACCGTTGGAAAGAACTTATGCCACTTCAGGGCAAAAAATCCTACGATGATAAGATTCTTAACCGTGAAAGTCCTATATACGAAAATGGTCCTGACCCTGAAAAAGAGGATAGGGTTATGTTAGTTCGTCATAGAGTTTCAAGAATTTACTATAAAAAGCATTTCTTCGATTATCCAATCTCTATGAAACCTCAGACAATCAAAAATATGGGACTTGGCACAACCTTCGTTGCAGGCTGTAGCTATATGAAATCGTCTATTGCCAAGAAAAAGGAAACCTCACTTGAAAATTTCTATATAAACCGTTTTGGTAAAAAGCTTTATTCTATGTTCTTTGAGGGCTACACTGAAAAGCTTTGGGGCAGACACCCGAGAGAAATTGCTGCCGACTGGGGTTCTCAGCGTGTTAAAGGTCTTTCTATAAAAACACTTCTCAAGGATATGTTCTCTAAAGCCTTTGGCAAAAAAGATAACAAAAATGTTGAAACTTCCCTTATAGAACAATTCTGGTATCCTAAGTTTGGCCCTGGTCAACTCTGGGAAACTGCTGCTAAGGAGTTTGAAAAGCTCGGCGGAAAAATCATTATGAATACATCTGTTAAGGAAATCAACCTCGAAGGTGGTTCAATTAAATCCGTTAAATGTGAAACTCCAAACGGCTTAACTGAAATTGATGGTGATATTTTCATTTCCTCAATGCCACTCAAAGATTTGACAGCGGGCATCAAGGGACAGGCTGTACCTAAAAATATTGCTGATATTGCAAATGGTTTGCCATATCGTGATTTCGTTACAGTAGGTTTGCTTGTACCAAAACTTGCTCTAAAAAATGAAACTGAAATTAAAACTATGGGCAATATCGTTCCTGACTGCTGGATTTATGTTCAGGATACAAATGTTAAGCTTGGCAGAATACAGATATTCAATAACTGGTCGCCGTATATGGTAAAAGATGTTGAGCATACTGTTTGGATCGGTCTGGAATATTTCTGCACAGAGGGCGATAATTTCTGGAATATGAGTGACAGCGAGTGCATAGAATTTGCTACAAAGGAACTCGAAAAGATGGGTATTATTTCAAGCGGAGATGTTCTTGATTCACACAGAGAGCGAGTTAAGAAAGCATATCCTGCATATTTTGATACTTATTCTCAAATCGATGAGCTTATTGCATATTTAAACACAATTCCTAATTTGTATTGTGTTGGTAGAAATGGTCAGCACCGTTATAATAATATGGACCATTCAATGCTTACAGCTATTCGTGCAGTTGAACATATAAAATCTGGAAACACCGATAAATCGGAAATTTGGAAAGTTAATACTGAAAAATCTTACCACGAACAATCTGAAAATCACAGCGAGAACGCATAATTGCTTGATATTCTACACAGAAAAAGTAAAAGATTTCGCTCAGGACTTTTAAAAAAGCTTGAGCGAAATCTTTTTATATATAGACAAAAAAATTCAGGGACGAATATAAATTCGCCCCTGTTTTATGTTTTTGCAATTAAGTATTAGCCTTAGCTGCCTTTTGACTTTTTATAACTTTAAGTCTTGAGAATTCCTCACGCTCTTTTTCTTCGAGAGCCTCAGTTATGAACTTAACTGTTGCCTCAAATTTTGGAATCATAACATTCTTAAGAGCGTTGGCACGCTTTTGCGTCTTTTTAATAGCGTCAGCAAGTCGATAGACGCTGTTTTCTACCTCGGCAAGAACCGCAGTAAGCTCCTTAACCTCGTGAAAGCATAGATAAGCTTCGTCAAGAGAGGAGTTCGTATTGGCAATACTGAAATAAATTCCGTTGTTAGAATTTTCATCTATTGTTACAATCGGAATCTCAACACCCATAACGCTTCGGTAGGAGAGCTTGAGGCTTGTTTCCTCAGGAACTGATTTCGAGATTTCGTCACAGAAACCGAGGGTAATATTAGCAACCTCAAGAGCCTTATAAGCCTTATGATATGTGCCGTCGATTTTATCCTGAATTTCAGAAGCCTTGTCGATAAGCATCATCATTTCTCGGATAAGGATATTACGCTTTTTGTCGAGAAGCTCAAAACCATTTTTGGCAAGTGCAAGAGATTTCTTTGTTGCCATCAGGTTTCCTTTTGTAGGTACAGCCTGAACTGCCATATCTGTCACCTCCCGAAAAATTAAGCAATATCGTCATCGTCACTGTCATCATCTTTTTTCTCAGAAGAGGCAAATGTTTCAAAAACGATAGAATCCTTATCCTCGATGTAATATTTATCAAGAATAGCGTCATCAACACGGTCAAGCTCTTCACGAGGAAGAGTAGAGAGAAGCTTCCAACCAAGGTCAAGGCTCTGCTCGATAGTTCTGTTCTCGTTGTAGCCCTGATTTACGAAATAAGCCTCAAAGAGCTTACCAAACTCGATATACTTCTTATCGATAGGGGAGAGTTCCTCTTCACCGATAACAGAAGCAAGTGAACGAGCGTCCATAACTCTCGCATAAGCTGCAAAGAGCTGGTTAGAAAGTGCGGAGTGGTCGGCTCTTGTAAAGCCTTCACCGATACCGTCCTTCATAAGACGGGAAAGTGATGGAAGAACCGAAACAGGCGGATAAAGACCAGCACCCTCGAGAGAACGGTCGAGAACTATCTGTCCCTCTGTAATATAACCTGTAAGGTCAGGGATAGGGTGGGTAATATCATCGTTAGGCATAGTAAGAATTGGAATCTGAGTAACAGAACCCTTCTTGCCTTTAATCATACCTGCTCTTTCATAGAGAGAAGCGAGGTCTGAATATAAGTAACCAGGATAACCCTTTCTGCCCGGGATTTCGCCCTTAGATGAGCTGAATTCACGCAAAGCCTCAGCATACGAGGTCATATCAGTCATAATTACGAGAATGTGCATATCAAGCTCAAAAGCAAGATATTCAGCCGCAGTCAAGGCACAACGAGGTGTAAGAGTTCTTTCGATAATCGGGTCATTAGCGAGGTTAAGGAACATAACAACTCTTTCGAGAACACCACTCTCGTCAAAGCTCTTGCGGAAGTATTCCGCAACATCGTTCTTAACACCCATAGCCGCAAAGACGATACCGAATTTATTACCGGCACCGGCAATCTGAGCCTGACGAACAATCTGAACAGCAAGTTCGTTATGTTTCATACCTGAACCGGAGAAAATCGGTAGCTTCTGACCACGAATAAGTGTCATAAGAGTATCTATTGTAGAGATACCGGTATTTATATAGTTTTGTGGATAAATTCTTGAAACAGGGTTAATCGGAGTACCGTTGATATTGGCCTTGTGAGTAGGATAGATATCGCCAAGACCATCAATAGGAGTACCCGAGCCGTTAAAGACACGACCCATAATTTCAGGTGAGAGAGCAAGCTCCATAGGGTGTCCTTTAAGACGAGTGCGTGCATTGTCGAGTGACATACCCTTAGTGCCTTCAAATACCTGAACGACACAACGCTTACCCTGAGTCTGAACTATTCTTCCGTGGCGAATTGAGCCGTCATCAAGACGAATATCAACCATTTCTTCATAAGAAGCGTTTTCGACATCATCGAGAACGATAAGCGAACCGTTGATTTCCTTAACGCCAACATAATCGAGAATCATTCATTTCACTTCCTTAAATAAGTAGTAATAAATGTGGGTGCTGAAACAAACTTCCCAAAAGACACTCAAAGTTTAGGTCAAGCCTTTTTAAAGGCTTGTAGGTCAAGGGAAAAGCCCTTGTCGCTCTCCGCAGAGAGCGAAACACCTTTGGGCGAAGCCCAACATTCTTTGCCCCTGAGCGGCGGACTTTGTCCGCCGCCCTTTTCTTTTGTTAGCAACAAACTAACGGATTAAATGTAGGGGCAAGAGATGTTAAGGGCGTTGCCCTTAAGCGGCGAGCTGCCGCCCCCAAGACGCGTAATCGGTTTTGCAAGCAAAACCTCGACATCTGCAAGGGTGGTTTATTGTCGCGTATAAAGTAATTGCCAATGAAATACCAAAGGCTCGAGCGAAACTTTTATCTGTCTTAAAGAAGTATGTCAGCTAAGCGGTAGTTTAGTCCTCTGCGTGGAAAAAACTTTTGTGTTCACCACGAACGAGACTTGTTGAGTGATTCCGCATCTTGTTTAGTGCGGTCACGCACCTCCGCTCATATGTTTGAGATTGTTGCAAGAGCGTCATCAATAGACTTATTAAGCTCATCAAACATTTCGGGTTTGTCATTCGGAATATCATACTTCATCTTTGTGATTTTCTCAAAGAGATGAAGCTCAAGAACCTGCGAAATAGGAATCTGTGCAGCAACAATATGTTTAGCCTTTTCATAGAGATGGAGAATAGTCTTCATCATAAGCTTTTGCTTTTCAAGCGGAACGAAGGTATCGTCCTTGTGGAAAGCGTTCTGCTGTAAGAAAGCAACACGAATAGCCTTAGCTGTTTCGATAACAAGCTTCTGGTCATCAGGAAGAACATCAGAACCGATAAGCTTAACGATTTCCATAAGCTGATTTTCTTCGTGGAGAAGAGCAGTAATCTTGTTTCTATACTTGATGAAGTCCTCGCCGAGATTCTTTCTGAACCAAGGGTCGAGGTCTGTAAAGTATTCGCTGTAACTTGTCATCCAGTTTATCGCAGGATAATGTCTTGAATAAGCGAGTGATTTATCCAAAGCCCAGAAGCAACGGATAAAACGCTTTGTGTTCTGTGTAACAGGCTCGGAGAAGTCAGCACCAGGAGGTGAAACCGCACCGATAATAGTAACTGAACCCTCTGCTCCGCAAAGAGCCTCAATTCTGCCGGCTCTTTCGTAGAATTCAGAAAGTCTTGATGGAAGATAAGCAGGATAACCTTCTTCAGCAGGCATTTCTTCAAGTCTACCAGAGATTTCACGAAGAGCCTCAGCCCAACGAGAGGTTGAGTCAGCCATAATAGCGACATGATAACCCATATCACGATAATATTCAGCAAGTGTAATACCTGTATAAATAGAAGCTTCACGAGCCGCAACAGGCATATTAGATGTATTAGCGATAAGTACGGTTCTGTCGGTCATAGGTCTGCCTGACTTCGGGTCAACCAGTTCAGAGAACTCAGTAAGAACCTGGCTCATCTCGTTACCACGCTCACCACAACCAACATATACGATAATATCCGCATCGCACCATTTTGCGAGCTGGTGCTGTGTCATAGTCTTACCAGTACCGAAACCGCCAGGAATAGCAGCTGTACCGCCCTTAGAGATAGGGAAGAGTGTATCAATAACTCTCTGTCCTGTGATAAGCGGAACATCGGCTGAAAGTCTTTCTGCTGATGGTCTTGGTGTTCTGATAGGCCAAGCCTGACAAAGTGTAAGCTCGTGCTTAACACCTTCATCATCTTCAATAGTAACGACAGTGTCGTTTATTTTATACTTGCCGTTTGGCTCAACCTTGATAACCTTACCGCCCTTAATCTTAGGGGAAAGTATACAACGATGCTCAATAATAGGTGTTTCTGGGCAAGTAGCATAAATCTGACCTGCCTTAAGGTAATCGCCGACTTTAGCTGTGATAGTTACATCCCACTGCTTTTTGTCATCAAGTGAAGAAACAGCAGCACCTCTTGAAATGAAGGAAGAACCTGTTGATTCCTCGATAGCTTTAAGCGGTCTTTCAATACCGTCAAAGATGTTATCAATAATACCAGGGCCGAGAAGAATGTTCATAGGCTCGCCTGTGCCGTAGATAGGGTCGCCAAGCTTCAAGCCGGTTGTTTCCTCATAGACCTGAATAGTAGTAAGCTTATCTGTGATACCGATAACTTCGCCGACAAGGCGTTCATCGCTGACATAAACCATTTCCATCATAGAAAAGGATCTTGTGTCCTTAACGGTAACGACAGGGCCGTTGATTCCGTAAATTACATTTTTATTTGCCATTATCTCATCTCATTTTCCGGTTGGGAATTACTCAGTAACTCTCAGACCTGAATTTTGATAGAACCACTCCCGCTGACCATCAAGCTTTGTATCGAGAGTTTCATCAGCGATAAGTCCCAGACCTGCACTTCTGCCTGTGATTCCGCCAATTTTAATTTCCTTAGAGGACTTAACCTCGCAAGAAGGAGAGAAAGCCGACTTGATTTTATCAGCGAGCTTTTTATCCTTTAATCTTTCTGCTGTATAGGCAGCCTTAATCTTATCAGCAAGCTTTAAATCGCTTTCCTTAACGAAGAAGATTACATCGTCTGCCTTGAGAGTTTGTGCAATTTTCTTTACGCTTTCGAGCATAAGCTTTTCGTAATCTGCTGTCTTAGTAAATTCGACAAGCTTTTGAGTAACCTTTTCAAAGACATTTTCAGTCATTTTATTTCTTTTCTCGAAAATTTTCTTTCTGCTTGCCATCTCGTCACGAGAAAGCTGGCTTGAAATTTCCGTTCTTATGGCTGCCATTTCTCTTTGAATAAGGGTATAAGCTTCTCTAAGTCCTTCTGATTCAGCTTTTTCAAGCTCTTGCTTTTTGAAGGATTCAGACTCAAAGCGAATTTTATTTCTTTGTTCCTCGGCATATTTTTCAATAGCCTTCAAGAAGTTTTCAGAGCCGCTCTGAACTTCTGCCATATAATGTCACCTCCGTAGAGATTTTTATTAGATTTTAACACCGATAGCGTCACGAACATATCTTGTGATACTATCCTTTGCACGACCGCTTCCGTGTCTGTCGGGAATTTCGACTATAAGCGGTTGTTTGCGGTTTAGCTTTAGGTTATAGACAAGGTCAGGACAAAGAGAAACCAGACGCTCGGTCATAAGGATAACTGCGACATCATCATAGTCCATAGCCTTTGTGAGAGCGTCACGAACCTCGCTGTCCTCGTGAACGACAACGCCTTCGATTCCCGCAAGACGCATACCCATTGCCGTATCAACATTGTCGCTGATTAAATAAAATCTCATAATCTCACCTGACCTTTATGTAGTTTTTAAGATTTGCGGTGTGCCACCGCTATTTAAGTTACATAATCGCTTGCACCGCCCCAAGAAGCTTAAAAGTTTCACTCAAGCCTTTGGTAGTTCATTGGTAATTACTTTATTCGTGACAATAAACCGCCCTTGTAGATGTCGAGGTTTTGCTTGCAAAACCGATTACGCGTCTTGGGTGCGGCGGCTCGCCGCTACGCAACTTGCGATTTGTAATTCGCCGATTAGAATTAGAACTTGTTAAGGATAAGGATAGAAACGAGAAGTCCGTAAAGAGCAACACCTTCGCCAAGAGCAACGAAGATAAGTGACTTACCGAATGCCTTAGGGTCTTCACTTGTTGCACCGATAGCAGCAGGAGCAGCACCGGCAACAGCGATACCACCACCGATACCAGAGATACCGGTTGCAAGAGCAGCAGCGAGCATACCAAGACCATTAGCTGTTGAATCAACAGCAGCAGTTGTGTCAGCAGCACTAACTGTCATAGGAATTATGAGGCAAACAAGGCCGACAATGCAGAAAGAAGCAATCTGTGTGAAAACAGCAGTCTTGCGTTTAGCACCGCTCTTAACAGCCTTATAAGCGAGCAAGATAGAACCAACTAAAAATACAACAGGTACAGCCAACAATACAAATTCCATGATTTCCATAATTAAAATCCTCCATTTAATTTAAAAAAATTATTTATAACCCACATATGAGCTTTTAAGCTCATATGGAATTATTGATTTTCTTCGAGTCGGACAGGCTCAAAGGCTCTGCCCTGACCGACATAGAATCTGCTGAACAATTCGTAATACTCAAGTCTTAGCACCTGAATAGCAACAAGGAGTGCCTCAAGAGCCATAACTATTGCGTTGCCCAACAGAACGACTATATAGTACATAAATCCGCCGGACATATTTGCGAGTGTGAATACAACAAGCATCATACCGGCATGAACAAGGACATATGCACCTATACGCAGGAAAGACATTGTGTTAGTAACATAGCTCAGGCAAGTTTCAAAAAGCTCGAAGAAGTTCTGAACACAATATTCGCCCCACTTTGGCGGTTGCCAGTTCTTATTTCCTGAAACAAGTCTTCCGAGTGGCTCTCTCAGGAAGATAAGAATGAGCGGTATTATAATCAAGCCAATGACATATACGATATTCATAAGTTGAATTCCGAGAACCATCTGGCAGACAAGACCGACAACAAGCGATGTGTAGAATACAAAGCCTGCTATACCGTTCGGACCGAAGATTCCGCTCTCGTAATCTCTGCGTTTCAGTGAAGAATAGATGTTCAAAAGCATAACAATCATAATAATCACTGCACCGACACCGACTGATGCATAAACAATCATATTAGATGTTGCAGGAGCCATTACATCAACGGGTTTTTCATCAAGTCCAAAGACTGCCTTATATATCGGATTAAAGGCTTCTTCAAAGCCGAAGCATGAGCCATAGATAAATCCGAATATAGCCGAGGAAATACCGCAGGGGATAAGAATTTTTCCGATGTCCATCTTTTTCAGCTTCCACATAAGGTAGCCAACAATAGAAAGGACAATACCCTGACCGAAATCGCCGAACATTATTCCGAAGAATATGGTGTAGGTTATAGCTACAAGCATAGTCGGGTCGATTTCGTTATAGCTTGGCAAGCCGAACATCTTAACATAGTATTCGTAACGCTTAGCAAATCTCGGATTTTTAAGAATGACAGGCGGCGAATGTTTAATTTCGTCCTTGCCATCGCTAAAGGTATATTCGATACCGTTTATCTTGTCAAGCCCTTGAGCAAATTGTTTTTCTTGGTCGGCAGGAATCCAACCGACAAGAATGAAGTTTTTGTGATAGCAGTAGACATATTTTTTAATGGTATAGTAGGTATTCATTTCTTTCAGCCTACTATAATACATACTGCACTTTTCGCTCTCAGCAGTCCAGAAAACATCAAGTTGTTGCTGAATTTTAGTTAACTGTTGTCTGAGCGTAATCTCTTTAGTTTTTAGCTTTTCGAGATATTTTTCAGGATTCGTAACGCCCTTTGGAAGATTCATTCTTTCAAAGTAGAGGCTTGCGAATATCCTGTCGATTTCGTCCTCACTGCCGAGCGGCGAGAAATAAACGCCCCAGTAATGAGTCTGGTCATTCGTGCAGGGGAAGAAAAGAATGTATGGATTGCTGTTAAGCTCTGTAAGTCTGTCGTAGCTTTCCTTTGGGATTCGACCAAAGTTTACATTGATAAATTTACAGGCGAAAAGCTTTTCCATATCAAGATTACTTCCTATAAAGTGGTTAAGCTCCTCTTGGTTTTTTCTGCATTCATCAAGCTCGGCGTTAATTTTAAGCGTTTCGGTAGTAAATCTATCGAGCTTAGAAGAAACAAACTTGACATATTTTTTGATACCACTGTCGCTGACAGTGAATTTCTTTGTCTTGTGAAATTCGAGTGTCAGTCCGGCTGACTGAACCGAAGAGGTAAGCTCAGCCAATGGGTCTTGATAAGGATTTCTCTCGTTTATCGGAACGAACTTTCCGGTATTCTCGTAGAAATTCATAGCGTCATCGGGGTGAAAGATTCCAGATTCTCCGCAATATCGCATAACCTTATCAAGCTCTGATGAAAGACCAATAATGCCGACCGCTTTCATAGGTCTTACGGACACATAATCACCTCATTTCATCTCACGAGAAGTCTTGATTTTTCTTCTTCGGAAAATCCGTATCGAGTGCCCTCAATGAGATTTATAATATTAGATAGTTCAATTTCCGAAAGCATAACATAAGAAAGCATAACTACCGAAGCGTTTACAGAGAGTCTGATGTTTTTCTTGCAGTATATAGAATTAAGAGCAGTTATCATCTGGCTTTGAGTATTATATTCGGCTTTGTTGAGGGACTTTCCTATATAGGTAGCCTTCAGATTGTTCATAAGCTCATTAGAGCTTTCACATTCGAGCAAGGAGTTGATTTGAGCCTTGCTTAACCTTCCATAGGGAAGAAGCATACTTCTTGTATAGTCCTCAGAGGTATGATAGCTCATTTTCAGACGAGAAATTCTTACGAAATTTCTGAAATCAATAAAAGCATTGAGAAGAGCAAGAAGTTCCTTTTTCTCTTTACCTCTTGTATTTTTGTTGATAGATTCAAACAAAGAATTGAAGTTGTAGGTATAAAGAGCGGTTTCAATTTTCGGAACATCAAGCTGTTCGTCACCCTGTGGAATGAAAGGCCTTATAATCTTAGCATACTTAGTATTGCCGAGAACATCACAAAGCTCACTAAGATTTGTTACCTCAGAGAAGGCTTTAAGATTGAGATTTGTGTGTTTCTCAAAGAAAACAGGCATTTCGTAGGCATATTCAGAAGCTCTTCCGATATTAAGAAGAGATATACATCTCATAATTTGCTCAATTTCTGTACGATTTATGAAGAAAACCGAAAGAAATTTTTCTGAGTTCATATCAAATTTTGCGAGAGAAACCTTTTCATAGAAAATTTTCTTTCTGAGTAAGGTTTCAAGCTGGCCTCTATGAACATCATTTTCATTAAGACCTGAAAGAATTTCTGAATATACCGTTTCGTTTTTAAGATAGGTTGCAACCTCAGGAACGGTTTTGCAGGCGAGCAAATCCTCGTAATCCTTGTCTGTCAGTCTGCGTCCATACATAGTCCTTGCTTTAGCGAGGATAGCATTGGAAGACATAGACGATAGCATAAAATCACCCCGATATTACTCTCTTGAAGATTTCGTCAACCCAGCCGTCACAATTTGAGCCGTAGAGGTCATCAAGTTTTTTTTCGATTTTGGCGTGAGCCTCACGAGTTTGAGCGAGTTCCTTTTCGGCAGCATCTCGTTCCGACTGTGCGTTGATTTGTACACGCTTTCTTGCTCGTTCAAGATAGTCTTTGATGATAGTTTGCTTAGCAACAGCAATCTCCTGTTCATAGTCGATTTTGCTTTTAAGAGCCTCGTCATTAAGTTCACGAGCCTTTTCGTCCATCTCGACTATTTTTGAAATCATATCTTGCACCAGTTATACACCTCCTATAAATAAACAGGTGTGGAGAAACGAAATCTTTCTTAAGAAATATAAGTAAGATTAAGTCCCACCACACCCCCTTGTGTACCACATAATAATATCACAGTTGGCGTTTAATATCAAGTCAAAAATTTCAAATTTAGACACGAAACTTCCCTTGTATAATCAATTTGTTCAAATATATATTTTGTAATAAACTTGTTTAAAATATTGTTGATTTTTGCCATCGGCGGCGGAGTGCCTCCACTGTCAAGACGCGGTGCGTGACCGCACAGGACGAGACGCGGAATCGCTCGGCATTGCCTCGCTCGTAGTGAGTTAGAGAAGATTATGCACGCGGAAGACTAAACTACCGTTTAGTTAATAAATTTCCCAAAGACAATTAAAGTTTAGGTCAAGCCTTTTTAAAGGCTTGCGGATTCCAAAGGCAGAGCCTTTGGTGGGTTTTAAGGGCAACGCCCTTAACATTCTTTGCTCTCTAAGTGCGGACTTTGTCCGCACTTAAGGACTAATGTTGCTAACAAAAGAAAAAGCGGCGGATAAAATCCGCCGCTCAAAGAGCAATGAATGTTGGGCTTCGCCCAAAGGTATTTCGCTCTCTGCGGAGAGCGACCAAAGGCTCTGCCTTTGGAATCTGCGAGCCTTTGAAAAGGCTCGAGCGAAACTTTTAAGTTTCTTAGAGAAGTCTATTAGTTTTTGAGGCTCTGGAGAGGAGCCGGAATTCTACCGCCTCTTGCAATGAGTTTTGCAGGAGATTTTGTATTAACTTCCATAACAGGTCCGCCGCCGAGAAGTCCACCAAAGTTGAGTTCGTCACCGACTTTTTTGCCAATAGCAGGAATAAGACGAACAGCAGTGGTCTTTGTATTAACCATACCGATAGCAGCCTCGTCTGCAATAATTCCGGAAATAACATCGGCTGTTGTGTCGCCAGGAATAGCAATCATATCAAGTCCGACAGAGCAAACAGAAGTCATAGCCTCAAGCTTAACAATAGAAAGAGCCTTACTTCTTGCTGCTTCAATCATACCGGCGTCCTCAGTAACAGGAATAAATGCACCAGAAAGACCACCAACATGAGATGAAGCCATAGCTCCGCCTTTTTTAACAGCGTCATTGAGGAGAGCAAGGCAAGCAGTTGTGCCGTGAGCACCGCACTGCTCAAGACCCATTTCCTCAAGGATATAAGCAACAGAGTCACCAACAGCAGGTGTTGGTGCGAGTGAAAGGTCGAGTATACCAAAAGGAACGCAAAGTCTTTTTGCAGCTTCTTGAGCAACAAGCTGACCTGCACGAGTAATCTTAAATGCAGTACGCTTAACAATATCAGCAACCTCAGTGATATTGCAATCTCCAGCCTTACTAAGAGCAGCTCTTACAACGCCAGGGCCGGAAACGCCAACATTGATAACGCAGTCAGGCTCACCTGTGCCATGAAAAGCACCTGCCATAAATGGGTTATCCTCAGGAGCATTACAGAAAACAACAAGTTTTGCTGCACCTATGCAATCTCTGTCCTTAGTTTCCTCAGCAGTAGCCTTGATGATGCGTCCCATCTTAGCAACAGCGTCCATATTGATACCTGTCTTTGTGCTACCGACATTAACAGAAGAACAGACATTATCAGTAACAGAAAGAGCCTCAGGAATACTCTCAATAAGGGCATAGTCGCCAGGAGCAAAACCCTTATGTACGAGAGAAGAATATCCGCCAACGAAGTTTACGCCGACAGTTTTAGATGCTCTGTCGAGAGTTTTAGCAAATTTAACAGGATTTTTTGTAGGGCAAGCAGCCGCAATAAGTGCGATAGGAGTAACAGCTATTCTCTTATGAATAATCGGAATACCATAATCCTTGCTTATGTCTTCACCTGTTTTAACAAGGTCTTTTGCGTATCTGCAAATCTTATCATAGATTTTATCGCAAGCTTTGTCGATATCAGAGTCGATACAATCGAGTAAGGAGATACCCATAGTAATTGTACGAACATCGAGATTTTCGTTATCAATCATACTGATGGTTTCAAGTATATCATGTGAATTTATCATTTTTAGAAAATCAATCCCTTCAAATTATTCAGGTGTTAAATATCAGACATGGTACATTGTGTTGAAAATATCCTCGTGCATAACATGAACCTTAAGTCCGAGGTCATCGCCGAGAGCAACAAGGTTATCTGAGAGTTCAGAATAAGGGATTTTAATATCTCCGATTTCAACAAACATAATCATAGCGAACATTTCTTGAAGAACGCTCTGAGTTACCTCAATTATATTTGCACCAGCATCAGCACATACATTAGAAACCTTTGCAAGGATTCCGACATTATCCTTTCCGAGAACCGTAATAACAGCACGCATTTTGTTATTCCTCCTAATTTATAAGTTTATATTAAATTATCCAACATATTCCCCAACTTGTCAAGTCTTTTGATGATTAAATATAATTTTCTCGAGAAAGCACAATATATAGAAAATACAATAGAAATATGTAAAATAAGTAAACAGTCGCAAACTTAATAATTTCCATCAATTCGATTATAGATATTTTTGTTAATATATCCGTATAAATTATTTTTTTAGTGTGTTATAATCTATAATGGCAGATTAAGAACTGAAACATTGAAAGGGTATATGAAATATGAATAAGCGTTTTTTCTCAGATAGCCATACCCACAGCAAACATTCTTTTGATGGAAACGACCCTGTTATAATGCTCTGTGAACAGGCAATAAAGCTTGGACTTTATAGCATTTCTATAACCGACCACTGCGAATGTAACGAATATTTTTCTAATAATGTAAGGAAAAGTATAGAGGCCTCTGTTATGGCTTCGGGCAAAGCAAGGGCAGGCTATGGCTCTAAAATCAAGGTATATACGGGTATAGAGCTTGGTCAGCCAACACAAAATAAGCTTGCCGCCGATGATGTACTTTCCTTGTGTGATTATGACTTTGTTATTGGCTCTCTGCATAATCTCAAAAATGAACAGGACTTCTATTTTCTTGAATATAATGATGATAATGTTAATGACCTGCTCGAGAGATATTTCACACAGCTTTATGAACTTGCAGTAGATAACCGCTTTGATACGCTTGCACATATGACATACCCTTTGAGATATATAATTGGCAATGTTACCAAAGAAATTAAATACGATACATATAAAGAAATGATAGATGAGGTTTTGAAAGTTCTTGTCAGAAATAAGAAAGCCTTAGAGATAAATACATCTGGTTTAAGACAAAGAATAGGAATGACACTTCCGGGAGAAAATATAGTTTCACGCTTCAGAGAGCTTGGCGGAAAATATATTACAATCGGTTCAGATGCACATAGATGGGGAGATGTCGGCTCAGGCTTAGAGGAAGGATATAGACTTGCCCAAAGGTGCGGTTTCTCTTATGTAACAGTATTTGAAAAGCGTCAACCAGTTCTATTACCAATAGATTAGTGGCGGAGTGCCTCCGCTGTCAAGACGCGGAATCGCTCGGCCTTGCCTCGCTCGTGGTGGATTAGGGAAGATAGTTGACGCGGTCGAGGAAATTCACAGTGAACTACCGATAGGTTGAAAAAATCCTCAAAGGTACTTCAAAGTTTCGCTTGAGCCTTTAGTAATTCATTGGCAATTACTTTATACGCGACAATAAACCACTCTTGCAGATGTCGAGGTTTTGCTTGCAAAACCGATTACGCGTCTTGGGTGCGGCGGCTCGCCGCTTAAGGGCAACGCCCTTAACATTCTTTGCCCCTAAAGGGCGGACTTTGTCTGCCCTCATTGACTAATGTTGCTAACCAAAAGAAAAAGCGGCGGATTTTATCCGCCGCTCAAAGAGCAATGAATGTTGGGCTTCGCCCAAAAGTGTTTCGCTCTCTGCGGAGAGCGACAAGGGCTTTGCCCTTGACCTACAAGCTTTTGAAAAAGCTTGAGCAAAACTTTTAATTGTCTTATGGGAGGCAAATAATGAATTATAAAATGAATCTTGGTGCATGGAATAGCATTTTCGCTGTTCCATGCAGTGTTGTCGATGAACATATAAAACTTGCGGGAGCGGCTCAACTAAAGGTTTTGTTGTGGTTTTTGCGTCACGCAGGAGAAAATTTCTCCGATGAAGATATGGCGGCTGCACTCTCAATGAGTCCAGCCGATGCCCGTGACAGTATGCAATACTGGATAGCAACAGGCATTATAACCATAGATAAAGAAAGTGGTTCAATAACTCCTTCTGTAAATGAAACTTCTGCACCATTTGGCTTTAAGCTTACAGAAAAGCCTACTTTTACCGCTAAAATAGAGCCTAAGGTTAAAACTTTAAAAGCAGAACTAAAGCCTGTCGAACAGCCGATTGAAAAAAAGCAAAGCGAGCCTAAGAAACCACTTTCAAGACCACAAAAGCCGGATTCCGCACACCTTGCAGAAAGAATGATTGCTGACCCATCAATCGCATTTCTTATGCAAGAGGCAGATAATATTCTTGGCAGAATGACAAGTAATGCTGATAAATGTACCTTGCTTATGCTGAACGAATATTACGGACTTCCAGTTGAAGTTATAATAATGCTTTTGCAGTATCTTCAGGATATGGGCAAAACCAATATGAAATACATAGAAAAGGTTGCCGAAAGTTGGGGAGATAGCGAAATAACAACCGTTGACAGAGCCGAAAAGGAAATTATGCGTATGACCAATAGCAGAACTGCCTTTAGGCTGATAGTTCAGACGCTTGGTCTTGAGGAACATTCCCCGACAGATAAGGAACTCAAACAAGCTGAGAGATGGGTAAACGAATGGCACTTCACAGCAGATATGATTCGTGAAGCATACGAAAGATGCGTTGATGCTAAGGGTAAGTATATTCCTAATTATGTCGAATCCATACTTGACCGCTGGCATAAGGCTCAGATTACAACCTTAGAGCAGGCTAAGGCAGAAAAAAAGCCCAAAAGAGCCAAATTCTCAAGCGAATCAGAGGCGACATACGATTTGGACGCATATGAAAATTCAAGCATTTTTGACGAATAAGGTGATATAAACAATGGGATATTCCAAAGATATATATGATGACGCTTTGGAGGAACTGAAAGCGAGAAGAAATAAAGCAGAATATGATGCAATGGTAAAGCATTCAGAGCTTGTCAAAAAATTGCCGAGGGTACAGGAGATAGAAGAAAGCCTTGCAAAAACAAGTACAATGGCGGCTCGTGCGGTATTTGCCGACAGAATAAGCGTAAGAGAAATGCTCGAAAAGCTCAAGACACAAAATCTTGCCTTGCAAATGGAGCTTAAAACAATTTTAGAAAAAAATGGTTATCCGTCAGATTACCTCGACATACATTATAGTTGCAAAGAATGTAGCGATAAGGGATATATTGACGGAAAAATGTGTTTATGCTTAAAAAAGCTTTTGCGTGAAAAGGCATATGATAAGCTAAATAGCGTTTCTCCACTTTCACTTTCGGATTTCAAGACATTTTCGCTCGATTATTACAGTCGAGAGCCTATTCGTGAGGGTGAAAAAATGATTTCTCCATATGCAAGAATGGAGAAAATTCTTAATTTCTGCGAAAGCTATGCGGTAAACTTCACACCAAAATCAAGAAGTATTTTGTTTCAGGGCGGTTCGGGACTTGGAAAAACTCACCTTTCGCTTGCAATAGCAAAGGAAGTCATCGGCAACGGCTACGGTGTGGTCTATTCCTCTGCGCCTGATATTCTCTCAAGGCTTGAGAGCGAGAGATTCAACGATGATAAAACCACTGACGCAACAGAAAATCTTCTTAAAGAATGTGACCTTTTAATTATAGATGACCTCGGAACAGAATTTCTTACACAGTTTACATTGTCAAAAATTTATAATATAATAAATACAAGAATGCTGCTGAAAAAGCCAATAATAATAAGTACAAACCTTACGCTTAAAGAACTTGAAAAATCATATCATCAGAGATTGGTTTCAAGAATAATAGGAGAGATGCTCAGGCTTAAATTTATTGGCAGGGATATTCGTCAGATGCAGTATAATGATACAATTAAGAAAGGGTGATTTCTTTGGAAAGAAAGGTATTGATAACGGCAGACAGCACTTGCGATTTGCCGGCAGAGATTAAAAAGAAATATAATATTTCAATATATCCGCTTCATATTATTCTTGGCAGAACAAGCTACGATGATGGTGTGAATATAACACCTGATGAGATTTATAAGCACTTTAAGGCTTCAGGAACACTTCCAAAAACTTCGGCTGTCAATGTTCAGGAATACATCGATGGATTTTCACCACTTGTAGAGCAAGGCTATGAGATAGTGCACATAAACTTGGGTTCAGCACTTTCTGCTTCATATAAGAATTGCTGCATTGCCGCAGAACAGCTTGGTAATGTTTATCCGGTCGATTCCTGCAATCTTTCAGGTGCGTCAGGACTTCTCGTTCTTGAAGCCGCTGAAATGGCTGAAAAGGGAATGTCCGGCAAGGAAATTGCAGAAAATGTTCGTGCATTAACTCCGAAAACTTATGGAAGTTTTGTTGTTGATAGGCTTGATTATCTTCGTGCAGGCGGAAGATGTTCAACTATTGCAATGCTTGGTGCAAATCTCCTCAGCCTAAAGCCAAGTATCATTGTAAATAATAAGGATGGTTCTATGACTGTTGGCAAAAAGTATAGAGGTAAACTCGAAAAGGTTTTGCCGCAATATATTGATGATAAGCTCTCAGAATTTGATGATATCAACCCGAAAAGAGCTTTTATAACACATTCAGGTATATCTGATGAGCGTTTAAAGCTTGTTTATGACTATCTCAAGAGTAAGAATGTATTTAATGAAATTATTATTTCGAGAGCGGGCTGTACTATTTCATCGCATTGTGGTCCGAATACATTAGGAATTTTATTTATGACAAAGTGATTTAAAACACCAAAGGAGATTCTATGAAACTAAAAACAAAGGATATTGTTCTTACAACCCTCCAAAAAGAAAACAGAGAGATTTCTCGTGATGAGCTTTTTAAGCTTTCAGGAATATCCAATAAGGCAAGCTATAATCTTGCTATTTCGGAGCTTCAGGAGGACGGCGATATTATCCTTATAAAGAATAAAGATGTTGTGTTGAGTGAAGCAATGGGATATGTAAAGGCAACAATTCTCAGAAGCTCAAGATATTTTTCATTTGCAAGACCGGCAGACGGTTCACCTGATATATTTATTCCTTGCGAAAAGATGAAGGACGCTATTCCCGGAGATGTTGTCCTTCTGCAAGATATTCGCCAAGAGGAAAAAGGTCCTTCCGCAGGAATTTTCCGTATAGTAAAAAAGGGCGACAGACTTATAACAGGTATGGTCGAGAGATATAAAAGTAAGCTTTCTGTTATTGCAGACGGTGGATTCGGATATAGTATTCCGATTGTAAGGGGCGGAGAGCTCAGGTCCCGTGACGGCGATAAGGTTCGTGCTGCTCTTATGTATGACCAGCACGAAAGAAAGCTTTATTGCCGAGTTTTGAGTATTTACGGCAAGGCAAACAGTGCAAAGATATGTGCTGATGCAATTATAGACAGATATGGTATTCCGAGCGAATTTTCAAAGGGACTTCGTGCAGAGGCAAAGAGAGTTTCGGAAGAACCTATCACAGCAGAAGAAATAGCAAAACGCAGAGATTTGCGTGATGAGGCAATCCTCACCATCGACAGTGCGGACGCAAAAGACCTTGACGATGCAATTTCCGTCAAGAAAACTGAAAACGGCTGGATACTCGGCGTACATATCGCCGATGTTTCGCATTATATCCGAGAGGGAAGTGAGCTTGATAAGGAAGCCTTTGAGCGTGGAACCTCCGTATATTTTGCAGATAGAGTTATTCCAATGCTACCGGAGGAGCTTTCAAACGGCTGTTGTTCGCTTAATAGCGGAACAGATAAGTTGACCTTCTCTGCTATTATGAATATAGACCAAAAGGGAAATCTTTGCGATTTTGAATTTTGCAAGAGCATTATCAATTCAAAGGTAAGAGGAGTTTATTCCGAGGTTAATGAGATTCTTGCAGGAACTGCTGATGATGAACTTCTCAAAAAATATTCTCCAGTTGCACAAACTCTCAAAGACGGAGAAGAGCTTTATGCAGTTCTTAAGCAAAACGCTAAAGAGCGTGGTGAGCTTGAAATTGAAACAACTGAACTTAAATTTGTCCTCAATGAAGCAGGCGTATGTATAGATGTTTCAACAAGAACTCGTGGCAAATCAGAAGAAATGATAGAGCAGTTTATGATTATGGCAAATCAGGCTGCCGGTAAACTGGCTAAGGAAAAGAATATACCGTTTGTTTATCGTATTCACGCAAAGCCTGAGGCAGAGAGAATTGCAACACTTTCAGATTTAGCACAGGCTTGCGGTTTCAGAGTTAATAAGATAAAGCCGGGACTTACACAGCGTGATTTAGCAGAATTGCTTTCAGCGGCAAAGGGTACAAGATACGAAAAGCTTATGTCTATGCAGGTTCTCCGCACTATGGCAAAGGCACAGTATGACGATAAGCCAATCGGACACTTTGGTTTGTCGCTTGCAGATTACTGCCACTTTACATCTCCGATAAGGCGTTATCCGGATACATCAATCCACCGTATTCTTTCAGCTCTTGTCGGCGGAATGTCTGTTGAAGAAATCAGAAGAAAATATGAAGATTTCGCAGAGGAATCCGCAAAGCAGTCATCAGAAAGAGAAGTCAGAGCTGTAAATGGTGAGCGTGATACAGAAAAGTGTTATGCGGCAGAATATATGACAGCACATATAGGCGAATGTTATGATGGCGTAGTTGAAGGTGTAACCGCAAAGGGAATATTCGTATCAATTCCTTGCGGAATAGAGGGTTTTGTAAACCTTTCAAGACTTGAAAATGCGTTTTTTGAATATAATGGCACAACAACTACAACCGATAAGCGTTCCGGAATAAGCTATTCTATTGGTGATAGTGTAAGAGTCAAGGTTACTGCCGCAACAGTAGCACTTGGCACGATAGATTATGAATTAGTATAGTAAAGTCTAACAAACTTTCCTAAGACGCTTAAAAGTTTCGCTCGAGGCGGAGTGCCTCCGCCGTCAAGACGCGGAATCGCTCGACAAGTCTCGCTCGTAGTGAGTGAGGGAAGATAGTTGACGCGGTTGGGGAATTTTCCAATGGACTACCGATTAGCTAACCAACTTTCCAAAGACAAATAAAAGTTTCGCGCGAGCCTTTGAAAAGGCTCGCGGTTTCCAAAGGCGGAGCCTTTGGTGGGTTTTAAGGGCGAAGCCCTTAACATCTCTTTCATCTCAAGCGGTGGACTATGTCCACCGCTTTTTTACTGATGTTATTTACAAGCCTCCGAATGGGTGAATAAATTTTACCTTTACACTTAAACCCGATATTTATTACGGGCAAAAGAAAAAAGAGCGGACAAAGTCCGCTCTTTAGGAGCAAAGAATGTTAAGGGCGTTGCCCTTAAAACCCACGAGGGACTCCGTCCCTCGACCCTGCAAGCTTTTGAAAAAGCTTGAGCAAAACTTTTAAGTGTCTTAGGAAAGTTGGTTAGCTAATCGGTAGTTCATTGGGAAATTTCCCGACCGCATCAACTATCTTCCCATATTCACTGTGAGCGAGGCAAAGCCTAGCGATTCCGCGTCTTGTCCTGTGCGGTCACGCACCGCGTCTTGACAGCGGAGGCACTCCGCCTTGAGCAAAACTTTTGAGTTTCTTAGGCGAATCTGCCAATTCAACGGCGGCGAGGACGACGATTTACACCAAGTATTCCGCCAAATGAACCTGATAAAAGCATTGCGGCAAATCTCATAAGTGTATCAAGGTTTATTGAATCAGAGGAAAGTATAGTTCCTGTCAATAGAACAATGATGAATAAAAACAATGCCGATAAAGCACCTACTATAATTCCACGAGATTTAAGTATGCGTGAGGCGAGAAAGCCTGCTAAAAATGCCGATACACAAGAAGAAATAATCGCCGCCGCGAATACTGCCGTTTGTGATAGGGATTTCATTTTAAGCACGAAAAATGCACTTAAAAATAACATCAATATAAGTATCACGCCACCGAATAATCCGCCGAAAATTACAGCACGAGCCATAGACTTTATTGTGATTTGTTGCGATTTTTCGTTTCTCACATAAAAACCCTCCCGAAACAATTATATTCTAATTGTATTCGGAAGGGTTTCTTAATATGATATTTTATTTTTGAGAAAAAATCAATCCTCGTCCTTTTTGCCAAAGAATCTTTTCTTTTTCTTAGGCTCTTCATCTTTTAATAACTTAGGTTCTGCTTTTTTAGGCTCAGGATTCTTTTCTGTATCGATAGTAGAGATAGCCCATCTCTTGATTCTGAGTCTTGAACGGTCACTTGCTGTTTCGATAACAAGAGAGTCATCATCTTTAATAGAAACGACACGACCCATAATACCGCCGATGGTTGTAATATCATCGCCAATCTCAAGGCTGTTTTTCATTTCTTCCTCAGCCTTCTTTTTCTTCTTGTTAGGACGGAAGATAAAGAAATAAATAGCAAGAGCAAGAAGAGCATACATACCAAGAATCATCCATATTTGACCTGGACCTTGTTGTTGAGCTACATCTGCCGAAGAAGCAGCATTATCAAGTAAATTAAAGTTCATTCTTTTTACATTCCTTTCAATTTCAAAAAGTCCAATGGAAGATTTTTCAAGTTTCCATAAAGACTAATAATGATATTATAGCAATTTAATCAGTAATATGCAAGGGGAATGTGTCAGATTCGTCTACCTATAATTTCTGCATATTCATTATAAAATTTGTCAAATTCGTCATTTTTGAGTGCTTCACGAATTTTCATCATAAGAGTATTATAGAAATAAATATTATGAATAACTGAAAGTCGCATAGCAAGCATTTCTCCGCTTTTGAAAAGATGTCTGAGATATGCACGAGAGAAATTTTTGCAAAGAGGGCAATCGCACTGTGAATCAACAGGCGAATCATCAAGAGTGTATTTTTCATTAAACATATTCATTCTACCGCTCCAAGTAAAGAGGTGAGCGTGGCGGGCATTTCTTGAAGGCATAACACAATCGAAAAGGTCAACTCCACGCCTTACAGCCTCAAGAATATTGAGCGGAGTTCCTACACCCATAAGATAGCGAACCTTATTTTTCGGAGCATAAGGCTCAACCGCCTCTATTATGCGGTACATTTCTTCTGCACTTTCACCGACAGCAAGACCGCCAATAGCATAACCGTCAAGGTCAAGCTCACTGATAGCCTTCATATGCTCAATTCTGATATCCTCATAGGTTGAACCCTGATTTATTCCAAAAAGCTGTTGTTGTTTGTTGATAGTGTCTTCTCTTGAATTAAGCTCTATCATTTTTTTCTTGCAACGAACAAGCCAGCGATAAGTTCTGTCGCAGGAATTTTTCGTATAATTATATTCGGCAGGGTTTTCGATACATTCATCGAAAGCCATAGCAATATCAGAACCGAGATTGGACTGAATAGTCATACTTTCTTCAGGTCCCATAAAGATTCTGTGACCATCAATATGAGAAGAAAAGGTAACGCCTTCCTCAGTTATGTTTCTGAGCTTTGCGAGGGAAAAAACCTGAAATCCGCCACTATCTGTAAGGATAGGCCCATCCCAACGGGTAAATTTATGAAGTCCGCCAAGTTTTTTGATATTCTCATCACCAGGACGCAGGTGCAGATGATAAGTATTACATAGCTGAACCTGACAGCGGAGTTCCTTTAAGTCGAGTGCAGATAAAGCACCTTTTATTGCACCGCAGGTGGCAACATTCATAAAGCCCGGTGTCTGAACTTCGCCGTGTGCAGTTGTAAAAGAGCCAAGTCTGGCAGAACCGTTTGTTTTAATAAGCTTATACATTTGTTTCTGTTCTTCCTTTATTTTCGTTTCCGTCAGTAGAGAATTTAAGAGGATTATTGTCCTTGTCTACAAGTGCAGTCATCTTGTTGCCGTCGAAAACTGCAAGAGTACCAACCGGCATACAAAGAATACGGACAGCAAGCGGTCTGAACTTGAGAAGCTCACAGGTTTGAATTTCAGCGTAATCATCAGGTTCGTGCTGAGATTCGTCATCACCCATAACGCCGAGATACCAGCCGGAATCGTCCTCATTTTCAGGTTCAGAGCGTGAAAAATAAATGTCTTTTGCATTTAGAGCGTCTTTAAGTACAAGCATTTTATGCTTAAAAGTTATAGGCATAGTGCCTGGAACGACCTGAATACCTGCTGTGTGCATAGCTTCACTTTGAAGATTTTGCACCATAAGCGGAATTGTAAGATTGTTTGTTCTTGCATTATGTGGGTCACGATGAAAGTCAGGAGCAAGAATATCCCAATAGTCTTCTTCTTGCTTGAAGTAATAATAGGACCAGCCTGCGCAGAGGGTAAATTCTTCATTGAAAATATCTTTTTGAGAATTTAGCTGAGCGATAACCTCAGCCAAAGAGCGAACAGCATTTTCGAGTTTTTCTTCACAGGTAAGATGTACTGTCTTATCAGCAATCTGTACAATATAAGTTCTCATAATATAGGCATCTCATTTCTGTATAAATTTTATTCTGAAATTGTTTAATTTTCATTAGAATTTCACTTCTAAATATAACAAATTGAATAGATAAAGTCAACCGCTGTCCAATAAAGTTTTTGCCTGATAAGTAAAAAAGATTATAAAAGGTATGTAAAAATTTTGAGTTAGGGTTGACAAACCAGAACAGAGGTGTTATTATAATTTTGGTTAGAATATGCTAACTTATCTGATGTTAAAGGAGATTTAACTAATGAGTTATTTAGAAATTGAAAAGGTTATCGGAAGAGAAATTCTTGATTCCAGAGGAAATCCAACAGTAGAAGCAGAGGTTACTCTTGCTGACGGTACTGTTGCAAGAGGTACAGCTCCAAGTGGTGCATCAACAGGAGAATTTGAGGCATTAGAGCTTAGAGATGGCGATAAGTCAAGATATCTCGGCAAAGGCGTTTCTAAGGCAGTAAATAATATAAATACAGTAATTAATGATGCTATCAAGGGACTTGACGCATCTGATATTTATGCAGTTGACAGAGCTATGCTTAAGGCTGATGGTACAAAAGATAAGTCTAATCTTGGTGCTAATGCTATACTTGCAGTTTCTATTGCAACAGCAAGAGCAGCAGCAACAGCTATGGATATTCCACTTTATAGATTCCTTGGCGGTATCTCAGGCAACCGTCTTCCTGTCCCTATGATGAACATTCTCAATGGTGGTGCTCATGCAGCTAATACAGTTGATGTTCAGGAATTTATGATTATGCCTGTTGGTGCTCCAAGCTTCAAAGAGGCACTTCGTTGGTGTTCAGAAGTTTTCCACGCACTCGCAGCACTTCTCAAGTCTAAGGGTCTTGCAACATCTGTTGGTGATGAAGGCGGTTTCGCTCCTGACCTTGCAAGTGATGAGGAAGCTATTCAATATATTCTTGAGGCTGTTAAGAATGCAGGTTATGAGCCTGGCAAGGACTTTATGATTGCTATGGACGCAGCTTCCAGTGAATGGAAAGGCGAAAAGAAGGGCGAATATGTTCTTCCAAAGGCAGGCACAAAGTTTACATCAGCAGAACTTATCGAGCATTGGAAAAAGCTTGTTGAGAAATATCCTATCGTATCTATCGAAGATGCTCTTGACGAAGAAGACTGGGAAGGCTGGAAGCTCCTCACAGCAGAGCTTGGCAACAAGGTTCAGCTTGTTGGCGATGACCTCTTTGTAACAAATACAGAAAGACTCAAGAAGGGTATTGACAATAAGTGCGGTAACTCTATCCTCATTAAGCTCAATCAGATTGGTTCAGTTTCTGAAACACTTGAGGCTATCAAGATGGCACATAAGGCTGGTTACACAGCAATTTCTTCACACCGTTCAGGTGAAACAGCAGATACAACAATCGCAGACCTTGCTGTTGCACTTAACACTTGCCAGATTAAGACAGGTGCTCCAAGCCGTTCAGAGAGAGTTGCAAAGTATAATCAACTTCTCAGAATTGAGGAAGAGCTTGGCGAAAGTGCAGTATATCCGGGTATTTCTGTATTCAGCTTTAATAAGTAATAGATTAATCCTCTAATATACCTTCAATATATAATAAGAAAACTCCGCTCGATATAGCTTTTGTCGAGCGGAGTTTTTCGATTCATATTAAAGTAACAGCCACAACTCAGAAAAAGAGTTATGGCTGCCATTTTATAAAAGTTAATTTATAGATAAGTAACAAAATTTACTCATCTTAGGATAAAATTCAGATTAGCATTTTTCAAGTGCCTGAGCCAAATCTGCAATCAAATCTTCTTTATCCTCTATTCCGCAGGAAATGCGGATAAGCTCAGCAGGAACACCGGCTGCTTTGAGTTGCTCATCATTCATTTGACGGTGTGTTGATGTAGCAGGATTAAGGCAACAAGTTCTTGCATCTGCAACATGAGTTTCGATTGCAGCGAGTTTCAGATTTTTCATGAATGCTTCTGCGGCTTTTCTGCCACCCTTCAAGCCGAAAGATACAACGCCACAGCCACCCTTAGGAAGATATTTTTGTGCAAGTGCATAATATTTATCACTTGGTAAGCCAGAATAATTAACATAAGCTACCTTTGGGTGATTGAGCAAGAATTCTGCAACAGCCTGACCGTTTTCAACATGGCGCGGCATACGAACATGAAGAGATTCAAGACCTAAATTGAGGATAAATGCGTTTTGTGGAGATTGAATACAACCGAAATCACGCATAAGCTGTGCTGTGCATTTTGTTATGAATGCACCTTCCTTGCCAAACTTTTCTGCATATGTAATTCCGTGATAGGATTCATCAGGTGTGCATAAACCGGGGAATTTTTCTGCATGAGCCATCCAGTCAAATTTACCCGAATCAACAATAGCGCCGCCGACAGCTGCACCGTGTCCGTCCATATATTTTGTTGTTGAATGTGTGACAATATCTGCACCCCACTCAATAGGACGGCAATTTATCGGTGTAGGGAAGGTGTTATCAACTATAAGAGGAACGCCGTGTGAATGTGCTGCCTTTGCAAATTTTTCAATATCAAGAACAGTAAGAGCAGGGTTTGCAATAGTTTCGCCAAAAACGGCACGAGTGTTATCCTGAAATGCTGCATTAAGTTCTTCTTCTGTGCAGTCAGGAGAAACGAATGTAGCGGTAATGCCCATCTTAGCCATTGTTACAGCAATAAGATTGAATGTTCCGCCATAGATTGATGATGATGCAACTATATGACTTCCACACTCACAAATATTAAAAAGTGCAAAGAAATTTGCCGCTTGTCCGGAAGATGTGAGCATAGCCGCAGTGCCACCCTCAAGCTCAGCTATTTTAGCTGCAACATGGTCATTTGTAGGATTCTGAAGTCTTGTATAGAAATATCCTGATTCTTCCAAATCAAAAAGCTTGCCCATAGCCTCGCTGGTATCATATTTAAATGTAGTTGATTGGATAATAGGTACTTGACGAGGTTCGCCATTGCCGGGTGTATAGCCACCCTGTACACATCTTGTATTGATTTTATATTCTGACATTTTAAAAGCTCCTTTGATAAAATTTCAATAATTTCTTTTATAATTATATCAGATAATTGAATAAAGTCAATAATTCCTCCTATTATGCTATGAGATTATTCTATAACCAAGTAAAAGTAATTCTTTAAGCTTTAATAGAGCAAACTATACAAGTAATTTACCGCTTTGACTCCAAAATTATGCTGTATATTGTGTTTTATGTACTAAAATTGTCGATATTTTCCTTGACTTAGATTGGATAAAATATTATAATATTACCAACGACAAAAAAGCAAAAAAGTTCGTTGATGTTTTTTGCTTTTATATTAAGGAGTGTTTGTAATGCAGCAAATAGTATGCCCAAAATGTAAAGCGTTAGCGGAAGCAGGTTTGAATTTCTGTCCGAGTTGCGGTGCTCCGCTTCCACTTCCAAGCTCTCGTGGCGGCCACGCCGGTGAGAATTTAACCCAGGTTAATCAACAGCATGTCGCTAAGGCTATTCTTAACGAAGGCAAGAAGAAAGAAAATCCTAAAGTAGCTCTTGTTGTTGGGGTTGTTACAATCGTTTTGGTTATTGGTATAATTGCGGCTTTGATTATTACTGCTGGTGTTTCTTCATCTACAACTCCGACAGTTGCAGATTCTATTGCTAATTCAGGCACTATAGAGTCTTCTGCTCCGGCTTCTGAGTCTTCTGTAGCAGCTGTTGTTACATCTGACGAAAGTTCAGAGGCTGAAAGCTCTGCTGAAGCAAGTGTAGAGAGTACAACAGAAGTTTCAACAGAGAGTTCTTCCGCTGAAAGTATTGCAGAGCCTGCAGCTTCTGAAATTGTCATCAAGGCAGAAAAGCCGGATGATTGGACTGATATGTATGCTTATATTTATACTGATGATATGTTCAAGAATGCTAACTGGCCTGGTGAAGCTATGACAGATAATGGTGACGGTACATATTCTTACACAATTCCAAACTCATTTGCTGATAAGAATACATTCGTTGTTTTCTCAACAAGTCAGCTTAATACAGGAGCTAAGTTATCAAAGCAATTCCCATATATGAATGATAATGGCTACAATATCAGCGAAAAGTCTACATTCACAGTAAGTGACTTTAAGTCCTATGCAAGTGAAAAGGTTGCTCAGTAAAATATAAAAAGGGTATTTAAAGGCATAGTTCGTAAGAATTATGCCTTTTTATGTTTTTGAAATAAAAAATAAAAAAATAAGGTATACTACTTCGCAAAATGCAAAAAATGGTGTATAATATAAATTATGGAATCTATTATATAGAAGGAGTCTAAGATGTTAGAATTAAAGAATATTTCCTTTTCGGCAGAAAATGACGAGGGGAAAAAAGAAATTATACACAATGTAAGTTTAAAGCTTAATGAACGTTTTATAGCATTGACAGGTCCTAACGGCGGAGGAAAATCCACTCTTGCAAAGATTATCGCAGGAATCTATACCCCGACAGACGGACAGATTATATTTGACGGTATCGATATAACAGGAAAGAGTATCACAGAAAGAGCAAGAATGGGTATAAGCTTCGGTTTTCAGCAGCCGGTCCGTTTTAAAGGTATTACCGTTCAGGATTTAATCAATCTCGCGACAGGCAAAAAGCTCTCTGTTGCTCAGATTTGTGATTACCTTTCAGATGTCGGGCTTTGTGCAAGAGAATATATAAATCGTGAGGTTAATGCAAGTCTTTCGGGTGGTGAGCTTAAAAGAATCGAAATAGCTATGGTTATGGCGAGAGGTACAAAGCTTACTATTTTTGATGAACCGGAAGCAGGAATAGACCTTTGGAGCTTTAGTAATCTTATTTCTGTATTCGAAAAAATGTATGAGAAAAAAGGCGGTACTATCCTTATAATATCTCATCAGGAGCGTATCCTTAATATTGCGGATAGAATAATCGTTATTGCAAATGGTGAAATCGTTAAGGACGGCAAAAAAGAAGATGTTCTTGATGGACTTCTCACAGCAAAAACCTGTGCCGCACTCACAGATAAGATGTAAGGGAGGGAATATAATATGGCACTTGATAAAATCCAAATGAATTTACTTAAAGAAGTTGCAAATCTTGAATCCGTACCAGAGGGTGCATATAATATTCGCTCTAATGGTAAGCTTGAATCAAGAAACTGCACTGAAAATATAGAAATCGTTACAAAAAAGGATAAACCGGGCATAGATATTATAATTCGTCCAGGAACTAAAAACGAAAGAGTAGATATTCCTGTTATTCTTACGCAGACAGGACTTAATGACCTCGTTTATAATGATTTTTATATCGGAGAGGGAGCAGATGTTCTTGTTGTTGCCGGCTGTGGTATTCATAATGCAGGGGATAAGGATTCCGAACACGATGGCATACATTCCTTCCATGTCGGAAAAAATGCTCGCCTTAAATATATAGAAAAGCATTATGGCGAGGGTGACGGCAACGGTTCAAGAATACTGAATCCTACAACAATAGTTGAGATTGATGAAAACGGATATATGGAGATGGAAACAGCACAGATTAAGGGTGTTGATTCAACATATCGTCTTACAAAGGCTGTTCTTAAGGATAAGGCTACACTTGTTATCCACGAAAAGATTATGACTCACGGCAAGCAGACGGCTACCACAGAATTTCATGTAGACCTCAATGGTAAAAATAGCGGTACTCATGTAGTTTCTCGTTCCGTTGCGAAGGGTGATTCTCACCAGAAATTTATATCTTGCGTCAATGGTAATAATCTTTGTAATGGTCATACTGAGTGTGACGCTATTATTATGGATAACGGTAAAGTTACAGCTGTCCCGGAGATAACTGCAAATGATGAAAACGCAAGTCTTATTCATGAGGCGGCTATTGGTAAAATTGCAGGCGAACAGCTTATCAAGCTTATGACTCTCGGACTTACCGAAAAAGAGGCCGAGGAGGAAATCATCAACGGCTTCCTGAAATAATGCGTGATAATCATTTTTGCTAACTCACTTTCCCAAGACACTTAAGCGGCGAACCGCCGCAGCCAAGACGCGTAATCGTTCGACAAGTCTCACTCGACACTCTTAATCGTCTTATGTTGTCGCAGTCGATGAAACTACCGATAAACTAACAGATTAAGTGTAGGGGCGCACTGTGTTCGCCCTTAAGAGGGCAAGATAGGTTAAGGGCGTTGCCCTTAAAACCCACCAAAGGCTCTGCCTTTGGAAACCGCGAGCCTTTTCAAAGGCTCGAGCGAAACTTTTATCTGTCTAAGGGAAGTGCGTTAGCTAATCGGTAGTTGATTGGAAAATTCCTCGACCGCGTCAACTATCTTCCCTAACTCACTACGAGCGAGACTTGTCGAGCGATTCCGCGTCTTGACAGCGGAGGCACTCCGCCTCGAGCGAAACTTTTATCTGTATAAGGAAAGTGCGTTAGCTCATTGATAATTTTGTTAGTTAGTGCAGTAGCTAACTTGACAATTCTTGTAAAATACGGTACTATATTTAATATAAAAACTGAATAAATTATTTACGGGGGTATCGGATAAGCGTCCGATTGAGAATTAAACCCTTTGAACCTGTCGGTTGATACCGTGGTAGGGAAGTAAATTTGTAGAAATTGAGATTTTTACTATCCTTAAATATAAGCGGGATTATACCGCTTATTTTAGTTCTCAAGTTATTAAGCCTGCCGTTGTGCAGGCTTTTTTTATTTTTTAGGAGGTGGATTTTATGAAAACAGCTTTGACTATTGCAGGCTCGGACTGCAGTGGTGGAGCAGGAATACAGGCAGATTTGAAAACCTTTTCAGCAAACGGTGTTTTCGGAATGAGTGTAATTGTTTCAGTTGTTGCAGAGAATACTTCTCGTGTAATATCAGTTGAAGATATTTCTCCGGAAATGATTAAGAATCAGATTGACGCTGTTTTTGAAGATATTGAAGTAGATGCTGTCAAGGTTGGTATGCTTTCATCAGAAGTTTGTATGAAAGCCGTCGCGGAAAAGCTCCGCCAGTATAAACCGAAATATACTGTTATAGACCCTGTTATGGTGGCAAAGGGCGGACACGCTCTTATGAAACCTGAAGCACTTGAAGCTTTAAAAACGGAAATTATTCCACTTGCATATGTTCTTACGCCGAATATTCCAGAGGCAGAAACTATTACAGGAATGAGCATAGAAAGTCAAGAAGATGTGCAAGAGGCTGCAAAGAAGATATATTCGCTTGGTGCAAAAAATGTTTTGATTAAGGGCGGACATCTTTCAGGTGATGCAATAGATTTACTCTATGACGGTAAATCGTTCTATACCTTTACAACAGAACGCATAAACACTAAAAATACTCATGGAACAGGCTGTACATTTTCGTCAGCTATTGCCGCAAATCTTGCAAATGGCTTAAACTTAAATAAAGCTGTTGAAAAAGCAAAATCTTACATAACAACAGCGATTGAACATTCACTTCCGATAGGAAAAGGACATGGACCGACAAATCATTTTTATGAATTATATACGAAAGGATTGCAATTATGAACTATAAAACACAGATGGAAGCCGCTAAAAAGGGCATAGTCACAAAAGAAATGGAAACCGTTGCACAGAAAGAGCAGATGGATACTAAGGAGCTTATGGAGCTTGTTGCAAAGGGTACAGTTGCTATTCCTGCGAATATCAACCATAAATCTCTCAGTGCTGAGGGTATCGGTGACGGACTTAAAACAAAAATCAATGTCAATCTCGGAATTTCCGGCGACTGCAAGGACTATACTCTTGAGTTTGAAAAGGTAAAAATGGCTATCGACTTCGGAGCAGAGGCTATTATGGACTTAAGTAACTACGGCAAGACAAACACTTTCCGTAAACAGCTTATTGAATATTCTCCTGCAATGATAGGTACAGTTCCTATGTATGACGCTATCGGTTATCTTGAAAAAGACCTCCTTGATATAAAGGCAGAGGATTTCTTAAAGGTTGTAGAGGCTCATGCAAAAGAGGGCGTAGACTTTATGACAATTCACGCAGGTATTAACAAGAGAGCCGTTGAGTGTCTAAAGCGTGATAAGAGAAAGATGAATATTGTTTCTCGTGGCGGTTCATTGCTTTTTGCATGGATGGAAATGACAGGAAATGAAAATCCTTTCTATGAGCATTATGATGAAGTTCTTGATATTCTCAGAGAATATGACTGCACAATAAGTCTTGGTGACGCACTCAGACCAGGCTGTATTGACGACAGCACAGACGCAGGACAAATCAGCGAGCTTATAGAGCTTGGCGCATTGACAGAAAGAGCATGGCAAAAAGATGTTCAGGTTATGGTTGAGGGTCCAGGACATATGGCTATGAATGAAATTGCTGCAAATATGAAGATTCAGAAAAGAATCTGCCATAATGCACCTTTTTATGTTCTCGGACCGCTTGTTACAGATATTGCACCGGGTTATGACCACATTACATCAGCAATCGGCGGAGCTATTGCCGCAAATAACGGTGCAAACTTCCTTTGCTATGTAACCCCGGCAGAACACCTTCGTTTGCCAGACCTCAGCGATGTTAAGGAGGGTATCATTGCTTCTAAGATTGCCGCACACGCAGCAGATATTGCAAACGGTATTAAGGGTGCAAGAGATATTGATAATAAAATGGCAGACGCAAGACACAAGCTTGATTGGGACGCTATGTTCGAGGTCGCTATTGATAAGGAAAAGGCTAAGAGATATTATGAGTCGACACCAGTAAGCGAGCGTCATACCTGCTCAATGTGCGGAAAGATGTGTGCTGTCAGAACTACAAATCTTATCCTTGAGGGCAAGGAAGTTAAGTTCTGCTCAGAACTCTAATTCAGCGGTGAGAGTATGAAAACAAATTCAGAAATTTATCAGCTCTATCTTGTGACAAACCGAGAGCTTATGTCAACAAAAACTCTTGAAGAAGCTGTTGAAAAAGCCATTGATGGTGGCTGTACTATGGTTCAGTTAAGAGAGAAAAGCCTCTCGTCAAGAGATTTTTATAATACTGCAAAAGCTCTCAAGGAATTTTTGCAAACTCGTGGAGTACCGCTTATTATAAATGATAGAGTTGATATTGCTCTTGCTGTCGGTGCAGACGGTGTACATATAGGTCAAAGCGACCTGCCTTTGCACGAGGCACGAAAAATTCTCGGCAACGAAAGAATCATCGGTGCAACCGCACCAACACTTCCGCTTGCACTTGTTGCGGAAAGAAATGGTGCTGATTATCTCGGCGTTGGTGCAGTTTTTGGTACAACTACCAAAAAAGACGCTAAGAAAAATACTATTGAAGTTCTCAGCGAGATTGCACATACAGTTAATATTCCCGTAGTCGCTATCGGTGGAATAAATGCCGATAATGTAGCCAAACTTGCCGGAAGTGGCATAAGCGGAGTAGCAGTTGTTTCGGGAATTATAGCACAAAAGAATATTACAGAAGCTTCACGCAAAATTCTTAATATTCTAAAAAAGGAGGTACTATGAGCGAGATAAAGGGAGTAATTTTTGACCTTGACGGTACATTGATAGATTCTATGTATGTTTGGCGTAAGATAGATGTAGATTTTCTTGCGGAAAGAGGTTTAGAAGTTCCGCCTGATTACGAACAGGCTATCAAGACTATGCACTTTGAAACCGCCGCCGAATATACAATCGCAAGATTTGGGTTTAAGGAAAGCCCACAAGAAATTATGTCGATATGGCTTGGTATGGCATTAAATGAATATGCACATAATGTCAGGCTCAAAGATAATGCCGAGGAGCTTTTGCAAAAGCTAAGAACGCTTGGTGTGAAAATCGGTATAGCCACCTCGTCAAAACCCATTCTTGCCGAACCTGTCTTAAAAAATAATGGCGTTTATGATTACTTTGATACGATATGCTGTACCTCAGAAGTTGGTGTGGATAAGCGTCACCCCGATATATACCTCTTAACCGCAAAAAAGCTTGGTGTCAAGCCCGAAGAATGTGTAGTTTTTGAAGATATAATTGACGGCATAAATGGTGCAAAGCTTGCGGGAATGAAAACCATTGCCGTATATGATGAGGGTTCAGCGGAAGATGTTGAAACGCTGAAATCCACAGCTGATAAATATATATATTCATTCACAGAATTGCTTTGATAAAAATTCTTGATTAGGTGTTAAAATCACTTAGTCAAGAATTTTTCTTTTTTAGAAATATTCGACAAAGTTTACCAGAAATCGTCAAAGTTTACCACTTTGTAGAAATTTTTTGGTTTATATGATATAATTTACAATAACTTACCTTATATTAATACTATTTCATATCGAATTTATTCATTATTTTAATGAATTTGATATTAAGTATTGACATTCACTAAAATTATGATATAATGTAAATATAAATGTACATTTATAAAATTAAACACAGAAAGGAAAGATAATTTTTATGTTTAAAAAAATTATCGCAGCCGCATTGGCTGCACTCACACTCACAGTGGCAGGTGGTACAACTATGATAGTATCAGCTAAGGAAAGTTATAAGCCTATAGTAACTTCTAAACAAAACTATCATTATTGTAAAATTAATGGTTGTACTCATAAATATAATGGTAAATATCTTAGTCTAAATCCAAGTGGAGTATGGGGATTTGTATATTCAAACGCTTCTGATCATAAAGACAGTTATAAATATATTTCAATATCACCATATTCTTACGACTCGTATCATAAAGAATTTGTTTCATTATTTTCATATGCTACAAGAAAAGGCGGAACCTCTGAAGTAATAGTTTGTCCGAATGCAATAATAAATGGATTGGTTGTAAAAGTAGTGTACAATGGTCAAATTTTCCGTTCAGCAGCTAAGAATTCAGGAATTTTAGAAAAATATCTTGTTGGTTCATTCAGAAGTGGTGTTCCTATATCTACATAATTATAAAATATAAGTGCGGGGGTATGTTGGTTTGAAATATTTATTTCTTGTGTTTAAAAACATCAAAAAGTTTATAAAAAACAAGCCGTTTCTATTTTCTTTTTTAATAATATCTCAGATAGTTTGCGTTATAGTTGTTTTTCTTGTTTGTGGCTTTGTAGATAATGCTAATCGTAAAAGCATAGTTATACAAGAAGGATTTACACAATTTAGTGTTTCTATTAATACTAATGGAAGTAAAATATATACTCAAGATAAGTATGATGCTGATTATTCATATGATGAGAATAATTATCTAAAAAATGTCAGACCTAAAATTGACAAAATGATTGAATTTTTAGGCGACGATTTTGGTGACTTTTCTATTTTAGGTTTTACGGGTGTAGATAATGATGCATTATCTTTTTCTACAGGATATTCCGCTAATGATAGTACGCTTGTTTCCGATGAAATAAATAAATTCAATAAGTCCAACGAAAAAATTGTGCGAGTTAATCCTAATAATGAAGAAATTTCTGAAAAATTCGGATCGGTTAAATTAGGTGATAAAATAAGTGTAAATGGTGATGAATATACAGTCGCTATACTTGATAGTAATTCTTTTTTGGATTTTCCTTATAATTCTGCCGGTGATGAATTTATTTGCACGATTGTATTTGCAGATCTTAAAAAACCATGTACGCCTAAACAATCAACTGAAATCGAAAATAAACTTAAAGAAATTTTTGGAGAAGATCAAGAAATTTCTCCTCCACAGCCACGAGTTCTTGAAGAACTTCAAAATATACAACTTGCTTATAGTATTACAGCCGCAGTTATTATTATGATTATCCTGAATATAAGTAGAGTATATTCTTATGTTCTTACATATAGAAAGAAGCCTTTTGCCGTTATGAATATATGCGGTGCAAGTAAGGAAAAGATATTCTTGATTTATCTAACAGAACTTATGCTTACACTTATAGTTACTTTTGGCATAGCTTTACTAATTTTCCACACGCTTATATTACAGCCGATAGCGGTAAGCTACCCGAATTTCTTATTAAGTATGACTCCACAAACATATCTTATAATCTTCGGATTATATTTTGTGATTTCAATTTTAATAATGTCGCTTACAATTTCGAGATTTATAAACAAATCTGCTGTTGAGATGGAAAGGAGCGGTGACTAATGAAATATCTTAGATACGGCTGTCTTTCAATCAGCAAAAATGTGGTATTTACTCTTATTATGGTGCTTGAGGTTATGGCGCTTCTTGTCACAACAAATGTTACAATAGGCTCTGCAAATAGTAAAATGGTATTGGTAAAACCCTTTTCAGATATTATAAATAAAGAGGGCTATTATTGTGCCTTTGAGCCTATATGGGAAACATCAGAAGAGGCAGCTGAGTTTTATGGCTTGTTTAATAAGCTTAAATCAGCAACTATTATTTCATCAGAGAATTTTGGTTCAAGTATAATTACAGATGATGATATATTTTTTAAATATAGTATGCCATTGCAGAGTGGTTCTTGGCCAAAAACTGCCGCAGATGAACAGGGCAGACCTTATGTAGTTGTATCGCCAGATTATATGAAAAACGTAGGCGAAACAATTACCGCTGACGGTGTAGGCGAATGTGTAGTTTCGGGCGTTCTCACTGAAGTTACATATATTCCGAATTTTTCTATTTATGACAATGAAAAGGATAATATAACCAGCTTTTATAGAAGTGCCGACTATAAAATGGCAATAGAAGCAATTAAGGCTGGCAGTTCAGATGAACTGAAATATAGCGATTCAGCAATTATTTTAGCTAAAAGTGCATATAAGGCTTTAAATGGCAATAAAGATGTGACATATCTTAGCTGTTTTATAGTATATGATGATAATATCTCAAAAGCCGATATAGAATATAATAAAGATATTATGCAAAAAATTACTGATTTCCAAAAAGATAATACAGACCTTTTCCCAATGAAACCAGACTTTACACCACTTTCACAGATAAAGGCTGGCACAGATACATATATAACAAATAGTTATATAGACATACTTCCAATAATACTTGTTGTTGCGGCAATAGTTCTTATCGGACTTATAGGCTCTGTTGCGATAAATACTGTAACTCAGATAAGAAACTACGGAATATACTTCCTTTGCGGTTCAAAATGGAGCGATTGCTTTAAAATATCTCTTGCGAATATCTCAATAATACTGCTTTTCTCAGGAGTACTTTCGGGAATATTTCTCTATTGCTCGAAATTTATCAATCTGAACTATCTTGTCGGACAGGTTTATGAGTGGAATAACCTCTATATTTCGCTTGGAATAATTTTTGCAATGATACTTCTTTCATTGATTATCCCGTTTGGCATAATAAGGTTCACATCACCTGTCGAAGTCATAAAAGCAAAGAAGTAAGGAGTGGAAGATATGCTGAAAATTGAAAATCTCACTAAAACATATAATTATAAAAAGTCTAATGCCTTTACAGCTCTGAAAGATGTTTCGCTTGAGGTGGCAGACGGAGAAATGCTTGCCATTATCGGAAAATCTGGAGCAGGCAAAAGTACGCTTCTCCATATAATCGGTTGTATAGATAAATTCGAGAAAGGTAGTTATACAATAGACGGAACAGATGTACATAGCCTTTCAGATAACAAGCTTGCGAAAATCCGCAATGAAAAAGTTGGTATAGTCATGCAGGATTTCGCCCTTGTTGATGAATATTCCGTTATCGAGAATGTTATGATTCCATTAAATTTCTCAAAGAAAAAGCTTGGCAAGCCAAAAGAACTTGCTATGAAAGCTCTCGAAAGAGTAGGTATATCAGACCTTGCTAAAAAGCCTGTTTCTAAGCTTTCGGGCGGTCAAAAGCAGAGAGCTGCCATTGCCAGGGCAATAGTCAATGACCCTTCTTTCATTCTTGCAGACGAACCGACAGGTGCTTTAGACACCAAAACCTCGTCAGAAATAATGGAGCTTTTTACCGAGCTTAATAAATCTGGCAAGACCGTTATAATCATAACGCACGACCCAACAGTGGCTGATAAATGCAAACGCAAGGTAGAAATTAGCGACGGCAGAATAATCTGAATAAATTTTTTGAAAAATTGTTGACTTTTGTAATTTTCGGTAGTATAATCAAACTAAAGTTAATTGAATAAGTAAACCGTTGAACAAGAAGAGTAGAGTTTATCGAGCGTATTAAGAGAGCTGATGTTTGGTGCGAATCAGTTATGCAGATTTACTTGAATGGGCTTGCAAGGGCAGCAGGAAACCGAATTATTTCGGAAGTAATGGCTGACGGGAACTCTGTCCGTTATCAGTAGAGTGCGTATGAAGTACGCAAAATGAGTGGGTTTTTTTATAAATAACCAATTTGGGTGGTACCGCAGAAGTTTCAAAGCTTTTGTCCCAAGGATTAAGTTCCTTGTGACGAAAGCTTTTTTTGATTTTTAAAATACTGAAAAAGAGAGGTAATAACTATGATTAAGCCGTCTTGTGACGAAATTATGGAGCTTGCAAAAAGCTACAACACAATTCCTGTCTGTAAGGAAATTTTGGCTGATGTAATTACACCGATTACATTGCTCAGAAGAATAGCAGCTTCCAAGAAAAGATTTTTCTTGCTTGAAAGCATCGAGGGCGGCGAAAAGTGGGGAAGATATTCCTTTATAGGTTATGACCCGATTATGCGTGTAAGCTGTAAAAATGCTGTTGTAACAATCGACCGCAATGGCAAAATGGAGAATATCGGAACTAAAAAACCTCTTGAGGTTTTGCGTTCAATACTCAAAGATTATAAGTCACCAAGCCTTAAAGAGCTTCCGCCGTTTACAGGTGGTTTGGTTGGATATTTCGCTTATTCAATGATAGGCTATGCTGAACCAAAGCTTAAAATCAAGAGTGGAGATTTCAACGACTATGATGTAATGCTTTTCGATAAGGTTATTGCATATGACCACCTAAAGCAGAAAATCTGTGTTATAGTTAATATATCAACAGATAAAATTCTTGAAAATTACGGCAAGGCTACCGCAGAAATTGAGAAAATAATAAATCTTATAAATGACGCATCTCCTTTACCAGAGCTTAAAGGCAGAATGAAATCTGATTTTGAGTGCAATGTCAGCGAAAAAGAATATTGCGATATAGTTGAGAAAACAAAAGAATATATTCGTGACGGAGATATTTTTCAGGCAGTTATTTCACGAAAGTTTACTTGTAAATATGACGGCAGCTTAATAAATGCCTATCGCGTACTCAGAACGATAAATCCTTCACCTTATATGGTTTATATGAATATTGACGATGACGAGATTATCAGCACATCACCGGAAACTCTTGTCAGACTTCAGAATGGCAGACTTTATACTTTCCCGGTTGCCGGTTCAAGACCTCGTGGCAAGACCGATGAGGAGGATATAGCTCTTGAAAAGTCACTTCTCAGCGATGAAAAAGAGCTTTCTGAACATAATATGCTTGTTGACCTCGGCAGAAATGACCTTGGCAGAATTTCAAAGTATGATTCCGTAGAGGTTACTAAATATATGGTTATACACAGATATTCAAAGATTATGCACATATGCTCACAGGTTGAATCAAACATTCGAGATGATTGTGACGCTATGGACGCTATTGAGTCCGTACTTCCGGCAGGAACACTTTCAGGAGCTCCAAAGATAAGAGCTTGTGAGATTATCGAGGAACAAGAGGCGCTTCCAAGAGATATTTATGGTGGTGCTTTGGGATATATGGATTTCACAGGAAACCTCGATACTTGCATAGCAATCCGTATGGCGTATAAAAAGGGCGAAAATGTATATGTTCAGGCTGGCGGCGGAATAGTTGCTGATAGCGTTCCGAAGAATGAATACGAAGAATCCGCAAATAAAGCGGCGGCTGTAATGAATGCCGTAAGAAATGCCGATGAGCTTTGATAAAGGGAGATGAATTAAAATGGTACTTCTGATTGATAACTACGATAGCTTTTCATATAACCTTGTTCAGCTTGCAGGCTCAATCAATCCTGATATCAAGGTTATAAGAAATGATGAACTTACAGTTGATGAGATAAAGGCACTCAAGCCATCACATATCATACTTTCACCTGGTCCTTGCTATCCTAAGGACGCAGGAGTTTGCGAAGAAGTCGCAGTAAAGCTTGGAGATATTCCGATACTCGGTGTATGCTTAGGTCACCAGGCGATATGTGAAGCCTACGGCGGAAAAATCATTCACGCAAAACAGCTTATGCACGGTAAGATGAGTGTTGTTGATATTGATAATTCATGCGAGATATTCAAGGGCTTGCCTGAGAAAATCGAAGTTGCAAGATACCATTCGCTTATAGCAGAGACAGAAAGCTTGCCGGATTGTCTTGAGGTGGTTTCAAGAGATGCGATAGGTGAGATTATGGCGGTTAAGCATAAGGAAAAGAATATATTCGGAGTACAGTTTCACCCTGAATCAATCCTGACACCTCAAGGTAGAATTATAATGGAGAATTTCCTCGGCATATGACCAATTAGTTAATAAACTTCCCTAAGACACTTAAAGTTTAGGTCAAGCCTTTTTAAAGGCTTGCGGATTCCAAAGGCAGAGCCTTTGGTGGGTTTTAAGGGCGAAGCCCTTAACATTCTTTACTTCTGAGTGCGGACGAAGTCCGCACTTGGTGACTAATGTTGTTAACAAAAGAAATTTTAGTGGCGAACAAAGTTCGCCACTAAAGAGGCAAGATAAGTTAAGGGCGTTGCCCTTAAAACCTATGAGGGACTCCGTCCCTCAACCCTGCGAGCCTTTGAAAAGGCTCGAGCGAAACTTTTAGCTGTCTTGGGGCAGTGCAATAGCTTATCAATGATAATTATTTTTAGTTTTAGATAAAACCTAATATAAGGAGTGAATTTTTTATGATAAAGGAAGCAATTCATAAATTAGTACTTGGAGAAAATCTTAGTACAGAAGAAACAGAAAAAGTTATGAGTGAGATTATGGGCGGAGAGGCTACAAACGCTCAGATTTCAGCATTTTTGACAGCACTCAGAATCAAGGGCGAAACTGTTGATGAGATTACAGCTTGTGCAAAAGTTATGCGTGATATGGCAGTAAGACTCAAAACAAATGGAGATGTACTCGAAATTGTCGGAACAGGCGGTGACGAAGTAGGAACTTTCAATATCTCAACTACTTCAGCATTCGTAATTGCGGCAGGCGGAGTTACTGTTGCAAAGCACGGAAACAGAAGTGTTTCAAGTAAGAGTGGTGCTGCTGATGTTCTCGAAAAACTCGGTGCTAAAATCACCATCACAGCAGAACAGAATGAAAAGGTTCTTAATGATTGCGGATTTGCATTTATGTTTGCACCAGGCTATCATTCATCTATGAAATATGCCGCACCTGTAAGAAAAGAAATCGGAATAAGAACAGTATTTAATGTTCTCGGACCTCTTACAAATCCTGCATTTGCTACAATGCAGCTTATGGGTGTATATGAAGATGCACTTGTAAAGCCGATGGCACAGGTACTTAAAAATCTTGGAATCAAGTCCGGAATGGTTGTTTGCGGTGACCATAAGCTTGATGAGGCTACTGTTACAGGAGATAACCTCGTTTGTGAGATTAAAAACGGCGAAATCAAGGAATACACAATCAATCCTGAAACACTTGGCTTTAAGAAAGCAAACCTTGAAGATATTATCGGAGGTACACCTGAGGAAAACGCACAAATTACTCGTGATATTCTTTCAGGCAAGCTCACAGGTGCAAAGCGTGACACAGTTGTTCTCAATTCTGCACTTTGCTTCTATATTGCAGATAAAGCAGAAACTGTTGAGGACGGCATAAAGCTTGCAAATGAGCTTATTGACAGCGGAAAGGCATATGAACAGCTTGAAAAATATGTCAGCCTTACAAATAAGTATTGATAACAGGGAGAGATAAAATGATTCTCGATACATTAGCTGAATCTACAAGAAAGCGTGTTGAGGCAAGAAAGCTGATAACTCCTTTAGAAAAGATAAAGAGAAAAGCAAGCCTTGTTGGAATGGGCGGTTTTGAATTTGAGAACGCTCTCAAGAAGGACGATATGGCATTTATCTGCGAGGTTAAAAAGGCATCGCCTTCAAAGGGGATAATTGCAGAGCGTTTTCCTTATCTTGAGATTGCTTCAGAATATTACAGAGCCGGTGCAGACGCTATATCCGTTCTTACCGAGCCTGAATATTTTAAGGGCAGTGACGATTTTCTTCACGAAATCAGCAAGACAGTTCCGACACCGCTTTTGCGTAAGGATTTTACGATTGATGAATATATGATTTATGAGGCAAGGCTTATGGGAGCGTCAGCGGTGCTTTTAATATGTGCCTTGCTTGATACAGAAACTCTCAAAAGCTATATCGAAATTTGCGATAGCTTAGGTCTTTCCGCTTTGGTAGAGGCTCATTCCGAGGAAGAAGTTGAATCTGCGCTTAATGCGGGAGCAAGAGTTATCGGTGTAAATAATCGTGACCTCAGAACCTTTGAAGTCGATATAGAAAATTGTATGCGTCTGCGTTCACTCGTTCCGAATGATATAATATTTGTTGCGGAGAGTGGAATTAAAACATCCGAGGATATAAACAGACTTCGTTCTGCAAATGTCAATGCAGTCCTTATCGGAGAAACTCTTATGAGAGCCGAAGATAAAAAGGCGGCACTTGATGCCCTCAAAGGACTTTGAAACGGGGTGATTAAATGCCCAAGATAAAAATATGCGGGCTGAAAAGATTGGAAGATATTTATGCTGTGAATGAATATAAGCCAGATTATATCGGCTTTGTATTTGCGGGCAAAAAGCGTTGTATAAGTCCGGAACTTGCATATGAGCTTAAACAGAATTTAGATAACAGCATAAAAGCAGTCGGAGTTTTCGTAAATGCAGAGATTGAATTTATTCTCAAGCTTGTTGAGAGCGGAACCATAGATGTTATACAGCTTCACGGCGATGAGGATAACGCATATATACAAGAACTTCGCTCGAAAACTTCTGCACCGATAATCAAAGCAGTAAGGGTAAAATCCGCCGAAGATATTTTTGCGAACGAGAATATTCAATGCGATTATCTTTTGCTTGATACCTATGCTGATAATGTCTATGGCGGTACAGGTAAGGCTTTTAATTGGAATATAATTCCGAAAATAAGTAAGCCGTTTTTCTTGGCAGGTGGTCTTACACCTGAAAATATAGCTACTGCTGCAAAGGTAAATCCATATTGCCTTGATATAAGCAGTGGAGTAGAAACTGATGGCTTTAAGGATAAAACGAAAATAGAAAAGGCAATTAAAATTGTAAGGAGTGTTTAAAAATGTCAAAAGGAAAGTTCGGCGTACACGGAGGACAATATATTCCTGAAACGCTGATGAATGCCGTAATCGAACTTGAGGAGGCATATAACAAATATAAAAATGACCCTGAATTTAATGCAGAGCTTGAAAAACTTAACAGAGAATATACAGGCAGACCATCACTTCTTTATTATGCAGAGCATATGACCAAGGATTTAGGCGGTGCTAAGATTTATCTCAAGAGAGAGGATTTAAACCACACCGGTTCACACAAGATAAACAATGTTATCGGACAAATGCTTCTTGCAAAGAGAATGGGCAAAACTCGCGTCATAGCTGAAACCGGCGCAGGACAGCACGGCGTTGCAACTGCGACTGTTGCCGCACTTATGGGTATGGAATGTGAAATCTATATGGGCGAAACAGATACAGAGCGTCAGGCACTCAATGTTTATCGTATGGAGCTTCTCGGAGCAAAGGTTCACCCTGTAACAAGCGGTACAAAGACTCTTAAAGACGCTGTCAACGAAACTCTAAGAGAGTGGACAGCAAGAATAGAAGATACACATTATGTTCTCGGTTCGGTTATGGGACCACATCCATTCCCAACAATAGTTCGTGATTTCCAATCCGTAATAAGTAAGGAGATTAAGAGCCAGATACTCGAAAAAGAGGGCAGACTTCCTGATGTAGTTCTCGCTTGTGTAGGCGGCGGAAGTAATGCTATGGGTGCTTTCTATAACTTCATCGAAGATAAAGATGTTCGCCTTATTGGTTGTGAGGCTGCCGGCAGAGGTGTAGATACCGGACTTACTGCGGCAACAATAGCAAAAGGTACGCTTGGAATCTTCCACGGAATGAAATCCTATTTCTGTCAGGATGAATTTGGTCAGATTGCACCTGTTTATTCAATTTCAGCAGGTCTTGACTATCCTGGAATCGGCCCTGAACACGCACATCTCCACGATATTGGCAGAGCAGAATATGTTCCTGTTACAGATGATGAGGCTGTCGATGCGTTTGAATATCTTTCAAGAATCGAAGGCATTATTCCTGCGATTGAAAGTGCTCACGCGGTTGCTTACGCAAAGAAACTTGCTCCAACACTCGGCAAGGATAAGATTATGGTTATAAATATCTCAGGCAGAGGAGATAAAGATGTTGCAGCGATTGCAAGATATAGGGGGAAGGATATTCATGAATAAGCTAAGTAAAGCATTTGAAAAAGGAAAAGCATTTATACCTTTTGTTACAGCAGGCGACCCTGACCTTGAAACCACCGAGAAAGTAATTCTCGCTATGGCAGAGGTCGGTGCAGACCTTATAGAAATCGGAATACCATTTTCTGACCCTGTTGCAGAGGGACTTGTTATTCAAAAAGCTGATGAAAGAGCCTTGGCAAGCGGCACAACAACAGATAAGATTTTCGCTATGGTTAAATCTATCAGAACAAAGACAGATATTCCGCTTGCATTTATGACATATATAAATCCGATTTTCGTATATGGCAGTGAACGCTTTATTAAAAATTCCAAGGAATGTGGAATTGATGCACTTATAGTTCCTGATTTACCATTTGAGGAGAAGGACGAGCTTTCAGAAATCTGCAAGGCTAATGATGTTCGCCTTATATCTCTTGTTGCCCCGACATCTCACGAGAGAATAACTACAATCGCAAAAGAAGCTGAGGGCTTTGTGTATGTAGTATCATCACTTGGTGTTACAGGCGTAAGAAGTGAGATAAAGACAGATATAGGCGAAATGGTAAAGCTTATCAAACAAGCTAAGGATATTCCTTGTGCTGTTGGTTTTGGTATTTCTACACCAGAACAAGCCGCAAATATGGCAAAGCTTTCAGACGGTGCAATCGTAGGAAGTGCAGTTGTCCGTATAATCGAGAAATATGGCAAGGATAGCGTAATGCCTGTTGCTGATTATGTCAAGGAAATGGCAGATGCAGTACATAATGTTTAAAGCTTTTCGCTAATATAAAAATCAATATTAAATCAAATGCCACAGCTCAAAGCAAAATGAGTTGTGGCATTTTTGTATATAGGTGTCAACCTGACTACCAGTGATAAATCTTGCTTTTAATAAATTAGAGAAAATTGTTGATATATGTTATAATAGATAGTTTTTTAATAATATAAATAATAATTGGTAACTATTGACCATAGTGTGACCTTAGTGATATAATTTATATATTGAGATAGCTTATAAAATCAGGAGGATATTTTTATGAAAAGAACTATTTCTATAAATCCTACAAAACCTCAATATATTACTGTTACAAATCTAAGTTATGCACAGGTTGACTATTGGTTCGGACACGCAAGAATGGACTTAAAGCTTGATATAACTTTCCCAGAAGAACATACCGAAAAGAAATATCCTTGCATTGTGTGGATATGTGGTGGTGGTTGGCTTTCTATGGACAAATCTGTTCATATGGCTTATCTTTCAAAACTTGCTTTAGAGGGCTTCGTTGTTGCAAGTGTTCAGTATAGAACAAGCAATGAAACTTCATATCCATCTCAGATTCAAGATGTGAAAGCCGGTATAAGATATTTAAAAGCACATTCTGAAAGGTATCATATAGATATTGAAAGAATAGGCATAATGGGAGATTCTGCTGGTGGTTATCTTACAGCTATGGCAGCGTTTGATAACGATAAATCACTTGATATTGGAGCTTATCTTGATTATTCAAGTGAAGTCAAGGCGGCTTGTATGTGGTATCCGCCGACAAATCTTGCTGAGTTTATGAATACAAATCCTACCTCTCCAGAAAAACTTATGCTTGGAGCAGAACTTTCAAATGAAAAATCTGCCTTAGAGTCATCGCCAGTAAATTTTGTAAGAGAGAATTTGCCACCAAGCCTTATTATTCATGGTACAAATGATAATACAGTGCCATTTTCACAAGGTGAGGAACTTTATGAAAAATTAAATTCATTTGGTAATGATGTAGAGCTTATTGCGATTGACGGGGCAGACCATGCAGACGAGCATTTCTTTCAGGACGAGATCTGGTCAGAAATCCTATCATTCTTCAAAGCAAAGTTATAATTATCTATCATAGTAAGGTGTATTTTCATATCCATCCTTTTGTAGTCTGAAAACCATTTTATCCAGTCGTTTCTTCCAAAAAACCTTGAACCATTTTTGTTTCCCAAAGAGCTTAACTATTTTTGGGCTAATTTTATAATATGTTTTGATAAACAATCTTCCAGGAAAAGATTTGCTTAGCTTAAAATCTCTAAATCGTCTTAAAGTCCAAACCTGTGGGCAATCATATGAGCCATATACACAGGTTGCAACATAACAGCCACCTGAATTTTTCTGAGTTTTTTGACTGTTTTCTGTAGGCTTGCTGTGAGCAATTCTTTTTATAGGTAATTCCGAAAGAGTAGTATCTATTCTTTTCTTGATATATTCTTTGTTTACACCATAAGATGTCCAAAGAGTGATTATTGGAATGCCTGCTTCATCACATATATTATGTACTTTTTGGTCACGCTCTTTACGCTGGTTTGAACTATGAGATGAATCATTTATTTCAATAAATATAAGTGGCTTAAATTCAGAATCTGTAATTAAAAAATCTATGTTTCTGAAAAGTTCATTTTGAAAATGAGAAGAATCGTCATCTTTAGAAATGACAGCAGCGAGATTTATTTGTGGAAAAAGCAAGTAGTTATCGGGGATAAGCTCTTTAATAGCATTATAAAATCCTTTTTCTGTTTCAGTAATGAGCGACGGCTTAGGATTATAAATAAATTTTTGAGATTGTTGTGTATCATTACTTTGAGTTGAGGAACTTTCGCAATTTGAATTTGGACTATGCCATTTGCCACATTTTTCACACTTGATAAGTTTACCATCTTTAGAAAGATAATAGCATTTTTTACACAGATTATATCTGCCACTATCTTCTCCGCAAGATTCGCAAATCATATTAAACCCTCCTGAAATATACATTGTTTTTATTTAAGTGTATCATATTTGTAAAATTTTGTAAATAATATTGTACAAAATAAATCTTTAATTTTTACTATTTTATAATAGCAAAAACTTCTTTCTAAAGTTGCTTCAAAAAGGTTGACACAAAGTCGTATAAATGATATATTATGAACTGTAAGAATTTTTAAATTCCGGGATAGAGGTGCGTTAATTCGTGTAGCAAGGAGGAGAGTTCCGAAATCTGAGATACCTTGCGAATAGAATTATCGCCGAAGCGTAGGGTTATGGTAAAACCTTTCGCTGGCCGTGTGGAACATCTACATATGGCTGTCATCATACTTATGATGGAGAGCTATTCTTTATATAATATAGAGGCAGCTTAATAATATCAGAAGTATGAACCGGTTTTTATTGAACCGGTTTTTTGTTGCTCTTTTATTCGGGATAACGAAATTTTTTGCCATAAGGCAATGCAAAAGGAGTTTTTATATTATGAAAAAGTACAATGTAGGTATTATCGGTGCTACAGGCATGGTCGGACAGCGTTTTGCTACACTTCTTGAGAACCATCCTTGGTTCAATGTTGTTGCTCTCGCAGCAAGTGCTCGTTCAGCAGGCAAAACATATAAAGAAGCAGTCGCTAATCGTTGGGCTATGACAACACCTATTCCAAAAGCTATGGAAGATATGGTTATCCTTGATGCTGCAAATGTAGAAGAAGTTGCGTCTAAGGTTGATTTCGTATTCTGTGCTGTTGATATGAAGAAGGACGAAATCAAGGCTTTGGAAGAGGCTTATGCAAAGGCAGAGTGCCCGGTTGTTTCTAATAACAGTGCTAACCGTTTCACACCTGATGTTCCTATGATTATCCCAGAAATCAATGACGAGCATCTTAAAATTATCGAGGCTCAGAGAAAGCGTCTTGGCACAAAGAAAGGCTTTGTTGCTGTTAAATCTAACTGCTCACTTCAGAGCTATGTTCCTGCTATACACCCACTTCTCAAGTATGGTGTTAAGAAGGTTCTTGCTTGCACATATCAGGCAATTTCAGGTGCAGGAAAAACTTTCGAGCGTTGGCCTGAAATGGTAGATAACCTTATTCCATATATCGGCGGCGAGGAAGAGAAGTCCGAGCAAGAGCCACTCAAGATTTGGGGTAAAATCGAAAACGGCGAAATCGTTAAGACTAATACTCCTGCAATCACAGCTCAGTGCCTCCGTGTTCCTGTAAGTGACGGACACACAGCAGCAGTTTTTGTAGAACTTGAGCAAAAGCCATCAGTTGAGGAAATCATCGAAACTTGGGAATCTTATAGCGGTAAGCCACAAGAGCTTCAGCTTCCAAGTGCTCCAAAGCAATTCCTCCACTATTTCAGAGAGCCAGACCAACCACAGATTAAATCAGCAAGAACACTTGAAAATGGTATGGCTATTTCTGTTGGCAGACTCAGAGAGGATACTCAGTATACTTACAAGTTTGTTTGTATGTCACATAATACTCTCAGAGGTGCAGCAGGCGGTGCAGTTCTTCTTGCAGAACTTCTTGCAGCAGAAGGTTATTTTGACTAATTAAATTCTAATCCTAATAAATCTAAAATCTATAAAACGGGGTGATACTATGTCAGAACACATTTTTGAGGGTTCAGGCGTTGCTATTATTACACCTATGAATCCCGATGGCTCAGTAAACTTTGACGAGCTTGGACGAATTATCGATTTCCAAATCGAAAATGGTACTGATGCAATTATAACCTGTGGTACAACAGGTGAATCCGCAACTCTCAATAACGAGGAACATTGCGAGGTTATTGAGTACACTATCAAGAAGGTTGCACATCGTGTACCTGTTATTGCAGGTGCAGGAAGCAATGACACAAACTATGCAATAGGACTTTCAAAGCACGCTCAGGCTGTTGGTGCAGACGCTATTCTTTCCGTTACACCATATTATAATAAGACCTCTCAGGCAGGACTTATCCGCCACTATACAGCTATTGCAGATAATGTTGATATTCCGATTATTCTTTATAATGTTCCGTCAAGAACAGGCTGTAACATTAAGCCGGAAACATATTACGAACTCTCCAAGCACCCGAATATCAAGGCTACTAAGGAAGCTAACGGCGATACATCAGCACTTGTACGCACAATGGCTCTTTGCGGAGATAACCTTGATGTATATTCAGGCGAGGATAGTCAGGCTTTCACAATTACTGCTATGGGCGGTAAGGGTGTTATTTCCGTATTTGCAAATATATGCCCTAAGGAAAGCCACGAGCTTGTAGCTGCTGCACTTGCAGGTGATTTCAAGAAGTCATTTGAGATGCAGAAGAAGTATATCAAGCTTATGGATATGCTTTTCTCAGATGTCAACCCTATTCCGATTAAGGAAGCTATGAATATGTTCGGCTTCAACTGTGGAGACTGCCGTTTGCCACTTACTGCTATGAGCGAAAGCGGTCACGAGGCATTGAGAAAGACTCTCGTTGAATACGGCCTTATTTAAGCAGCGCTCCGCAGTCAAGACGCGGAATCGCTTAGCTAATGCACTGCCCCAAGAAACTTAGAAGTTTCGCTCGAGCCTTTTCTACACCAGCTTTGCTGGTGAAAGCTGCTCGCAGGGTTGAGGGACGGAGTCCCTCATGGGTTTTAAGGGCAACGCCCTTAACATCCTTTACTCTTGAGCGGCGGACTTTGTCCGCCGCTTAATTTCTTATGTTTTATATAAGTGTGTTAGCTTACTATGATTTTTAAATAAAAGGATGTGTAAACGATGACAAAGATAGTTCTTTGTGGAGCTTGCGGAAAGATGGGAGCAGCTATCGCTGCTGCTGTTGATAATCGTTCCGATTGTGAAATTGTTGCAGGCGTTGATATTGCAAAAAAAGAAGGCTTAGGATTCCCGGTATACAGCAGTTTTGCAGAAATAGCAGAAACTGCCGATGTAGTAATCGACTTTTCTAATCCTGCTTGTCTCGATGATATGCTTGCATATTGCATTGAAAAGAAGTTGCCTGCTGTAATATGCACAACAGGTTATAGCCCTGAACAGGTTGCACAGATTAAGGAAGCTTCAAAGGAAATTGCTATTTTCTATTCAGGAAATATGTCACTCGGTATAAATCTTCTAATCGAGCTTTCCAAGAAAGCCGCTAAGGTATTTGGTGAAAGCTTTGATATAGAGATTATCGAAAAGCATCATAACCAAAAGCTCGATGCACCGAGCGGTACAGCACTTATGATAGCTGATGCAATAACAGAGTACGCAAAAAATGACGCACAGTATGTTTATGACCGCCACGCATACAGAAAAAAGCGTGATAAGCGTGAAATCGGCATCCACGCTGTTCGTGGTGGAAATATTGTCGGCGAACACGAAGTACTTTTTGCAGGTACAGATGAGCTTTTCACAATAAGTCATTCTGCCCGTTCAAAGTCAGTTTTTGCAGTCGGAGCAGTTAATGCGGCAGTATATATGAACGGTCAGTCAGCCGGAATGTACGATATGAGCGACTTACTCTCCGCACAAAATTAAAATTCTTAGGAGTTATTTATGTGTGATTGTATTTTTTGTAAGATAATTAAAAATGAAATTCCAAGTTTGAAAATATATGAAAACTCGAATGTTCTTGTTATTTTGGATGTTGCAAAAGATGTGAACGGGCATATGTTAGCAATTCCTAAAAAGCATATTAAAAATATTCTTGACTGTGATGAGGAAACGCTTCATCAACTGATTAGCACAGTTAAATTGGTGTCAGAACATTGTGTTAATGAGTGTGGATATGACGGCATAAACTTATTAAATGCGAATGAAGAAAGCGCTGGACAGTCTGTTCCGCATTTTCATATTCATATTATTCCAAGAAAGAATAACGATGATATAGACGCATGGCCACGCTTTAATGGTGCAACACTTTCAAATGAAATAGCATATGAAAGGCTGCATATTAAATAAAATAATAATATTTTATAACTTGAAAGGAGCTGTTTGTTTTGAGTAAATTTAACCCTGTTATTAAAACCTGTGAAGATGTCACATTGATTAAACTTATGAATGTACCGAGTGATATGGCGTTTATAGGAGAGGTATTCGGAAAAATTGCAGAACTTTCTGTAGATGTAAATATGATTTCACTTTCAGAAAACAGTAACCGTTCAGTTCTTGCTTTTACTGTCAAGGACGATGATTTTATTAAAACTGTGGAGTATACATCTAAGCTCAAAGATGGCTCTGTAAAGCCAATAGTTTCTAGCGGAAACTGCATTATTTCTATAGTTGATGTTGCTATGGAGAATGCCCCGGGTGTCGCTGCAAAGGTATTTAAGACCTTGGCTGAGGCAAATGTACAGATTATGCTTATTACAACGAGTGAATCACAAATTTCTGTACTTGTAACTCGTGCAGACTTCGATGACGCAGTAGATAGTCTTAACCGCCAGTTTGCATAAAATAAAGGACGAATATTATTCGCCCATAAATTCAGAGGTATGATATACTGTGAAAAAGTTTTTTAGAGAATTTAAAGAATTTGCACTTCGTGGAAGTGTAATGGACCTTGCAATCGGTGTTATCATAGGTGCGGCATTTCAAGCAATAGTTAATTCACTTGTAAAGGATATTATGTCGCCTTTGATAGGACTTGTCGCAAAAACAGATTTATCAGATTTGTCTGTTGAGATTTTCGGCGTAAGTGTGAAGTATGGTTCGTTTTTAACAGCGGTTATCAACTTCATCATTATGGCATTTGTCATCTTTCTGCTTGTTAAGGGACTTAATGCTTTATCAAGACTCGGAAAGAAAAACAAGCCCGAGGAGACTGAAGAGCCTACCGTCAAGACTTGTCCTTTCTGTATGACAGAGATTGATATTAAGGCTACACGCTGTCCACACTGCACATCTCATCTTGATGAGGTTTTCGCAGATGCAGACAAGGATTAAGCCCAAAATTTAATTATAACATAAAGTCTTCGGGAGAGTATTTCTGAAGCGGAGGAAGCCTATTTGGTTCACGCTTTAGAGGGTCATATTTAAATTTCTTACAGCCGCCCTCTTGAGGTGTTGAACCGCTGTAACAAAGAATAGTTCCGTCATCTTTAACTCGACCGAAACAGCAATATTCGCACTTTGGCTCAATATTGTTGCCGAAAAGTTTTTTCTGAAAAGGCAGCTTTATATTATTTAGGTTAATCATAAATCATCATTCCTTATCTTAAATAAACGCCGAAGTGCGTATTATTGTCTATCGACCTATTATAACACTTTTTGCAAAATATTGCAAATATCGTATTAGGAGAATGAATGTGATATTCAAGAGCGATAATACAAACTTAAATTTTGTCAACGGAGTTGGCTTTTTAACATTTCCTAATCTTTCAGAATTGGATTTTGTTAAGCACGCATTTTCTACACGCATTGGCGGTGTTAGTGATAACGAATTTAAGTCTATGAACCTTGCATTTGGCAGAGGGGATTCTGACGAAAATGTCAGAGAGAATTATAAGCTTATGTGCGATGCAGTGGGTTTTGATTACTCAACGCTTGTAAGTTCTGCACAAGACCATCATACCTTTGTACGCAAGGTTACTTCTGCGGATTGCGGCATAGGAATTGAGCGTCCTAAGGATATACTCAGTGTAGACGGTCTTATGACTAATGAGCCTAATGTTACGCTTGTGACGCATTATGCGGATTGTACGCCGCTTCTTTTTGCCGACCCAGAAAAGCGTGTTATAGCAACCTCACACGCCGGCTGGAGAGGCACAGCCAGCAGAATGGGGCAGGTTACGGTTGAGCGAATGACCGAAGAATATGGTTGTGACCCAGAGGATATTATAGCAGTTGTAGGTCCTGCGATAGGTGGTTGCTGTTATGAAGTCGATACACCTGTTTATGAGAAATTTGCCTCAATGATAGATTTGCGTCCGGCATATTTCACAAAATCACTTGGCAGGGGAAAGCATATTGTCGATTTAAAGGAAGTAAACCGCAGAACTTTGCTTAATGCGGGTTTATTGCCTGAAAATATTCTTGTCAGTGACCTTTGCACAAAATGCAACAGTGACCTTCTATTTTCGCATAGAGCAACAAACGGTAAGCGTGGAGGCTTAAGTGCTTTCATTTCTATTGTTGAATAATCATCAATATACAATTATTAAATAAACTATATATATCAATGGTTTTAAATTTAAGATTTATTTTTTAAATTTCCTTGAAGTAAAATTATTTAGCAAAATTTGTTGTATAGTTATTTATGTTCGCATTTTGATTAGGGTACTCTACATTTTGTGGTTTATAAAAATTTGTTAAATCTATATATTGACAACTTTTCCTAATAGTGCTACTATATATTGTATCACAAACAGGAAAATATCTTAGCTTTATATTCTGAAAGCCTGTTTGCAAGCAGGCTTTTTTATTGCGATTTTTTAAGGGAGTATTTAAAATGAAAATTATTAAGCGTAATGGTACAGAAGTCGTTTTCGATATAACTAAAATTATTGCAGCAATTACAAAAGCAAATAATGCAGATGATTCCTCAAAAGAGCTTTCTCGTGAACAGATTGTCAGAATAGCTGCATCGGTTGAACAGAAATGCAACTCTATAAATCGTGCTCCAAGCGTCGAAGAAATTCAGGATATGGTTGAGCAGAAGATTATGGAGCAAGGAGCTTTTGAGGTTGCTAAACGATATATAAAGTATCGTTATAATCGTACTCTCGTAAGAAGAGCAAATACTACTGATAATCAGATTCTTAGTCTTATCGAATGTAATAACGAAGAGGTTAAGCAAGAAAATTCAAATAAAAATCCAACTGTAAATAGCGTTCAGCGTGATTATATGGCAGGTGAGGTCAGCAAGGATATTTCAAAGCGTCTTCTTTTGCCAAGAGAGATTGTCAAGGCTCACGAGGAAGGTGTAATTCATTTTCACGATATGGATTACTACGCACAACATATGCACAACTGCGACCTTGTCAACCTTGAGGATATGCTACAGAATGGAACAGTTATTTCCGGCACTCTCATCGAAAAACCACACAGTTTTTCAACAGCTTGTAATATCGCAACACAGATTATAGCTCAGGTTGCAAGTAGTCAGTATGGTGGTCAGAGTATCAGTCTTGCACATCTTGCACCATTCGTACAGGTTTCAAGAAATAAGATTCGCAAAGATGTTATCAGAGAAGCAGAGGAACTTCACGGAGAACTTGATGAAGAAGTTGTTTCAAATATTGTCGAACGCAGACTTCGTGAAGAAATCAAGCGTGGTGTTCAGATTATTCAATATCAGGTTGTAACTCTTATGACCACAAACGGTCAGGCACCTTTTGTAACGGTATTTATGTATCTAAATGAGGCTAAGAACGCTACTGAAAGGCATGACCTCGCAATGATTATCGAGGAAACACTCCGTCAGCGTTATGAGGGTGTTAAGAATGAATCAGGAGTATGGATTACACCTGCATTTCCAAAGCTTATATATGTCCTTGAGGAAGATAATATAGAGAAAGGTTCAGAATATTATTACCTCACAGAGCTTGCTGCGAAATGCACGGCAAAGCGTCTTGTTCCTGATTATATTTCCGAAAAGAAGATGAAAGAGCTTAAAGAGGGTAACTGTTTTCCTGTTATGGGTTGTCGTTCTTGTCTTTCACCTTGGAAGGACGAAAACGGAAACTATAAGTTCTATGGTAGATTTAATCAGGGTGTTGTAACAATCAATCTCGTTGATGTAGCACTTTCATCAGGTGGAGATGTTGATAAATTCTGGGATATTTTCGATAAGCGTCTTCAACTCTGCTATGAAGCGCTTATGTGCCGTCATGAAAGATTAAAGGGTACGCTTTCAGACGCCGCACCTATTTTATGGCAGTATGGCGCGATTTCTCGTCTTAAAAAGGGAGAACCAATAGATAAGCTTTTATACGGCGGTTATTCTTCAATCTCTCTTGGCTATGCAGGACTTTGCGAGTGCGTAAGATATATGACAGGTAAATCTCACACAGACCCATCGGCAACTCCATTTGCGATAAAGATTATGGAGCATATGAATGAAGCTTGTGAGCGTTGGAAGAAAGAAACAAATATCGGCTTTGGTATATATGGAACACCGCTCGAAAGCACAACATATAGATTTGCAAAATGCTTACAAAAGCGTTTTGGAATTATTAAGGGCGTAACAGACAGAAACTATATCACAAATAGCTATCATGTTCATGTAACAGAAGATATAGATGCTTTCACAAAACTTAGTTTTGAATCAAAGTTCCAAGCACTTTCAACAGGCGGTGCCATAAGCTATATTGAAGTTCCTAATATGCAGCAGAATATTGAGGCTGTTCTCGATGTTATTAAGTTCATCTATGATAATATTATGTATGCGGAATTAAATACAAAGAGTGATTATTGTCAGGTATGTGGTTTTGATGGAGAAATTCAGATTGTCACAGATGAGGACGGTAAGCTTATTTGGGAGTGTCCGCATTGTCATAATCGTGACCAAACTAAGATGAATGTTGCGAGAAGAACTTGTGGATACATAGGCACACAATATTGGAATCAAGGTCGTACACAGGAGATTAAAGACCGTGTAATGCACTTATAAAAAATAGCTACGGTTGCTTTAGATTAAGCAAAAGCCGTAGCTATTTTTGATTATGTTTGGTGGTGAATTCAATGAATAAATCAATTTTCGTAGAAAAATCGAATCTTCCAACATCTGATGTTTCGGAGCTTATAGTTTCCGGTAGATATAAATTTGTTATAGATGAGCTTAAAAGGCTTGGAATTTCTCTAATAGAAGCTAATGAGCTTTCCAAAGTATGTGGTGCTGAAAAGTATCACGCCGATATTTCGGCAATTCATTTGTGCAATGATAATTTGCTTGTTGCTAAAAATAATACTCTTCTTGCGGATAAATTAAGCTCTCTCGGTTATAATGTTTCGCTGTCGGGAAAAATAATTTCTGGCAAGTATCCAAGCTGTACGGCACTTAATGCAGTGCTTTTAGGAGATAAAATGATATGTCGTGCATTATCTATTGATGATAAGCTTATGGAATATTGCAAGACAAATTCTATTAAAATTATTTCAGTTAAGCAAGGCTATGCCCGCTGTTCAACTGCTGTTGTTGCTGAAAGTGCAGTTATAACCTCAGATAGCGGAATATATAAGGCTTGTATTGAAAATAGCATTGACGTACTTAAAATAGAGAGTGGATATATCGAAATAGAAGGCTACGATTATGGTTTTATTGGTGGTTCTTGCGGAAAGCTTTCTAATGATATTCTTGCGTTTTGTGGCGATATAAAAGCTCATAAAAACTATAATAATATGAAAACTTTTGCTTTGAATTATGGTGTAAATCTAATTTCGCTTTCAAACAAAAATCTTTTTGATGTAGGTGGATTTATACCGACAAAGCAAGAGGAAACTTATTGATATAAATTAAAATCCTAAAAAATCTTATCATTGACAACAAAATTCCGTTGTGATAAAATAATCGGCGGACGGAATATATTACCATTGTGGCGAAATATATTGACCATAGGGGTAAATTATGTATTTCTGAAATATAACTTTACTATTTAGGGAGAAATCCCTATATTTTTTAAAGAATAGTTAATCAAAACTAACTAAAGTAAGAGGTGATAAGCATAAAAAGAAATATTATTTGTGTCATAATTTTTGTGCTGATACTAATAACTTCAACCGTTGCAGCACTTGCAATGAATAACAATGCAAAAAATCAAGATGAAAAAATAGCTCGCATTTATCAGGATAAAAAACTTATCTATACAATAGATTTAAATTCTGTTAAGGAAACATATAGATTGACCATAGATGGTAAGGATAAATCTGAAAATATAGTAGAAGTACGAAATGGCAGTATAGGAATTATAAACGCAAGCTGTCCCGACCATATCTGTATAGACACAGGATTTATAGACAATTCATCTGTACCTGTTGTTTGTTTGCCGAATAAAATTATCATAGAAATTTCGGATAATACAGATAATTCCATAGATGCAGTTGCGAATTAGGTGATGTGAATTGAGAAAAAATAATAGCTTAAATATAAGAAAAATAGCGATGCTTTCAATGTTTGTTACAATATCATTGACAATATTCGTGCTTGAAAGTTTAATGCCGCCGGTAGTTAATATTCCCGGAATAAAGCCGGGCTTTGCAAATATAGTAACGCTGTTTTTGCTTGTAAATACTAATAAACGCTCTGCATTTACAGTTTTAATTGTAAGGGTAATTTTGGCTTCAATATTCGCCGGACAGATAATGTCTTTATTTTATAGCCTTTCGGGCGGTATACTTAGTTTACTTGCGATGAGTATAGTTCTATACATAACAAAGAAAAAGACAGTGTGGTTTGCGAGTGTCGTAGGGGCAATTTTTCATAATATAGGACAAATTTTAGCCGCAGTTGTAGTTTTAGGCTCGTGGACGGTTATTGGGTATTTGCCTGTACTGTTGATTGCAGGCTGTATAACAGGCCTGATTACAGGTTTAATCACTGAATTTCTTGATAGGAGTCTTGCTAAGGGAACTTTTCTTAATAGACTTAATAAAATACTTTGTGTTAAAAAACAAGAAGTTGATATAAATTAAAAGTCTTGCTCAAGACGCATAATTGCTCGACAAGTTTCGTTCTAGCCTTTTCAAAGCACAGGAGGTAGAAAAACATTCCAATGGAATGTTTTTCTGTAGGGAACTCTTGTAGGGGGCTAAAAGGTAAATGTCGGCTAAAACTTTAAATTTAATAGTTTTTAAAGTTAGTTAATACTAATTCAAAAGGTGGGAATTTATTTAATGCTTATAGGGAAGATTTTGTCGGGATTTTTGTAGCATAAATTTCGGCAAAAATAAAAAATGGAGGGATAATAATGCTGCTTATAATTTCACTTGTGCTTGCAGTAGCTTTTGTATTTTTATGTGGAAAAGCTCTCAAAAAGCACCCAAATTTATTTTACATCGGAGCAGGAATAATAACTGCTGTATTGGCACTCATTCCGTTTGACGGCGTACCCGATTTTGTCAATAATTACATTCTTGCTTTATTCAGGAGAGGTTCTCTTGCAACAGCAATTTTCATCATTGTTATGTATACAGGAGCGTTAAAAAATGGTTCTGCAATAATGAAAAAGCTGATTGTCATTCGCGGAGAACTTTCGATTATGGCTTCAATAATGATACTTTGCCATAATATTTTCTTTGGGAAAACCTATTTTGTAAGACTTTTCACATCAGCTTCAACAATGCCTGTAACACAGCTTCTTGCCGCTATTGCATCATTGCTAATGCTTGTGATTATGATACCACTTGCAATAATGTCATTCCCAAAAGTAAGAAAGAAAATGAAACCAAAGCTTTGGAAAAAACTTCAGCGTTTTGCATATGCTTTTTATGCTTTGATTTATATTCATATCTTCCTTTTGACATATTCAAGTGCACAGGCTCGTCGAGGAGATTATGCACTTAGCCTTATTCTTTATACAATAGTTTTTGGTGTATACCTTGTAATGCGTGTCAGAAAATATCTTCTTAAAAAGAACTCAAATATCAAACTTGCTCTTAATGCAGGTTCAGGCGTTTGTGCAGCAGGAATTGTCGGAGCGGTTTGCCTTTTTGTATTCTTAGGCAATGGAAATACCGCAACACCTGCAAGAACACCGGTCAGGACTTTTGCGTATTCTGCAGAAAGTTCCGCTGCTACTGCTGATAATTCCAATTCGGAAAGCCAGCTTCCTGTTGAAACCTCAGAAGTAAGCCAGACATCAGAAACAACCTCAACCGAAAACAAAGAAGAATCTAAATCAACAACTTCTGAAAGCTCAAAGACTTCATCAAAAGTAGAAAGTAAGTCAACAAAGAGAGAAACATCAAAGAGCAATTCTCAAAGCAGTCAAGTTGCAACAAAGAGCAGTAACACTTCTAATAACAATAACACACAAAACAGTAAACCGTCTACTTCAAATAACAACAACAGCTCATCAAGTAAAAATAATACAAGTTCAAAGCCATCAACTTCTAAGCCAAGCCAATCTACAAATAAGCCGTCAAATAGTGGTAATACTGTTTCAAAGCCTGAAAAGTCAGCACAAGAAACATCAAAAGCACCTGTTGTACAAAATAAATATAAGGACGGAAAGTTCAGCGGTTCAGCCTATGGTTATGATGGGAATATCTATGTAACAATCACAATTAAGGATGATAAAATCACAAATATAGAGGCAACATCAGATGAAAGCGACCCTTGGTATTTTGAGAGCTGTGTTCAGAATGTAACATCACAAATTATCTCAAACCAAAGTACGAATGTTGACGCAACAAGCGGTGCTACATACTCCTCAGAGGGTATTATGGCAGCGGTTGAACAGGCTTTGAACAGTGCGAAGAATTGATATGAAAAAACAAATTTTAGCTTTAATAATGGTAACTCTTTCTTTGAGCCTTACAACTTGTAATAATTCAAACGGAGAAACCTCATCAGTTTATGAAATTTCTCTTGGCAGTGATTATGATGATAGCAACGAGAAAAGCCTGTCATTTTTCGCAATGGACACATATATGAATTTTAAGGCTTATGGAGAAAACGCAAAGGCTGCTGTAAACGAGGCGTCAACTATTGTAGAAGATTTGGAGAATAAGCTTTCTGTAACAAACCCTGAAAGCGAAATTTCAAAGATAAATTCTTCAGCAAATAATGCGATAAAGGTTTCAGAAGATACGCTTACACTTATATCGACCGCTCTTGATGTCAATAAAAAAAGCGATGGTGCGTTTGATATTACAATCTATCCGATAGTTAAGCTTTGGGGTTTTACAACAGGGAAGTATAAAGTTCCGAGTAGGGAAGAGCTTTCAAAAAATCTTGAATATGTTGATAGTTCAAAGATTACGCTTGACGAAAAAGCGAGTACGGTAACCGTTCCAAAGAATATCGAAATAGACCTTGGCGGAATTGCAAAGGGCTATGCCGGTAAGAAAGCCGCAGATAAAATTCGTTCTATGGGAATAGAGAGTGCCTTGCTTAATCTTGGCGGAAATATTCAAACAATAGGTTCAAAACCCGATGGCAGTGCGTGGGGAGTTTCTATATGTAATCCGGAGGATTCCTCAAAACAGCTTTGTCGTATTGAAGTAGTAGATAAGGCAGTTGTAACATCTGGTGGCTATCAGAGATATTTTGAGGAAAACGGTAAGAGTTATCATCATATAATAGACCCTAAGAGCGGATACCCGGCAGAAAATGGCTTGGTTTCTGTAACGATTGTCGATGAAGATGGTATGCTTTGCGACGCACTTTCAACAACGCTTTTTGTCTTAGGTAAGGACAAGGCTCTTGAATATTGCGAAAAATACGGTATAGAAGCTATCCTTATAACCGATGATAAGAAAATTTATGTCACAGATGAATTAAAAGAAAGCTTTTCTATAATTTACCAATCATCAGGCTATTCTCTTGCAAAATAATTTACTCATAAAAATTAGAAATTTTTTATTTTGCTTTATTGACTTTTGGAAAAAATAGGTATAAAATAAAGGTAGTTAGTTATAACTAATCAAAGGTTAGTAAAAGCTAACTAAAATATTTTCGGGAGGTTCGTTATGAACAGCAAAAAAACAGTTTCAACTGTTTTGGCGGCAGCACTGGTTCTTAGTGTGACATCAAGTGCTGCATTTGCGTCAAACAGCAGTAAAAATTCCGCAGACTATGTTTACGGTACAATGAAGATTTCGTATCACGATTTCTATTTAGGAGAAAATGTTGATACAACAAAAGGTGTTACAAGCACTGATTATGTTGATGCAGTAAGCTCTGCTACTATGAATAAGTATAAAAATCAAAGCCTCAATGCAGGTACATATACTTCAGAAAATGCAGATAACACAATGGGATATATCAACGGTGTTATTTTCCCCGTAAAAGTTTCAGCAGAAGATTATGCAGAACTTAAATCAGCAAGCAATTTTGACGAGCTTGGCTTTACAGAACTTACAGAAGCTCCGGCAGTATATAAGGAACTTACAGTAGATAATGGTGTTCTTTCCTTTGGTGAAGCAGAAGGAAAAACAGAAACTGTAGATGCAAGCTATACATTCTCAACAAACTCAAGATATGGTGACTATCAGATTTCCTTTAGTGATGTAAACAATATTTTCAATGATAATGTTGTTTATGGCGTAGTTCTTGAAACAGCAGAAGGCGATGATTACGGTCTTTATTCACAGGAGAATATCTGGAGAAATACCGAGCTTGCATGGTCAACAGGTTTTACAACAGAAGCACATGGTTGCCCACTTCGTTCAGAACCTTATGAAGCAATTATGGGTGAAACTCTTGATAATGTACAGTATATCACAGCTAACGGCATCTATAATTTCACAATGAATCAATATGTTGCAATCAAGCACAATGGTAACATTAATGTTAATGATGCTTATATTACAGACGGTTCAACAAGTTGCCTTATAAGCGATATTCCAAACGATTTTGAACCACAGGTTACAGTCGAGGGACTTGATTGCACATATAGCAACGATAAACTCAATTTCACAAATGCAATCCCTAATAAGTATACAGCAGTTTTGTCTGATGCAAAGGGCAAATATGCAAGTGTTTCAACAGATTTCACACTCAAGACAACCGCTCAGGCATCACTCAAAGACGGTCAACTTCTTCTTGATAATAAGACAGACGGTGTTGCAGATTATATCTCAGCATTCACATCTATTGCTATAACTGACCCTAATGGCGATGTTATTAAGTATATCGAAAAAGAAAGAGGCAAGCCTACTTACACAGCGGATATATTTGATGCAAATGGTGTTATAGATGTTGATGCACAGTATACAGCTGCTACAACAACCGGTAAAGGTCCAAGTGCTGTAACAACTTACGAATACGGCCCTGTATTCGGTATAGACGGAGAATATCAGATTGTTATTCAGGCGAATGGTTATGATACTGCTACACTTTCTTATACAGTAAACAGAGAACCATCTGCTCCTGAATCATCAGAGGAATCTTCAAACAATGAGCCTTCAAACGAAGATTCAAATGTTGTTTCTGACGAGTCATCAAATGAGCCATCAGAGCCAAGTGATGTTGAAAGCTCAGAAGAGTCATCAAAGAATGAGCCTTCCGAAGTAAATAGCAATGCAGATGATACAAATAGCACAAATACATCTAACGGCAAAGACGCTGGAACAGTTGCAACAGGAGCAAGCGAAACAGCTGCGGGAATTGCACTTGTCTTTATCGTAGCTGCATTGGTCGCATCAATTCTTTACAGATTTAATAAATCTTAAATTTTAAAATTTAACCATAATCTATGAAATAAAACTGGCATCGTTTTTCGGTGCCAGTTTTATTTTATTGCGAGCCGCCGTTCCCAAAACAATTAAAAGTTTTGCTCAAACTTTTTCAAAAGCTTGCAAGGTCGAGGGACGGAGTCACTCGTGGGTTTTAAGGGCGAAGCCCTTAAGCGACGAGCCGCCGCGACCAAGACGCGTAATCGCTCGGCTTTGCCTCACTCGCAGTTTATTAGATAAGATTGTTGCCGCGGTCGATGAAACTACCGATAAACTAACAGATTAAGTGTAGGGGCGAAAAGAGCAATAAATGTTTGGACTTCGCCCTTAAAAACCACCAAAGGCTTTGCCGTAGGTAACTACCTTTGGAATCCGCAAGCCTTTAAAAAAGCTTGACCTAAACTTTAAGTGTCTTTTAGTAATTTTATAAGTAAATAAGTATTTATCTGTTATATTTTTTGTGATATAATTATTGTATTACTTTATGCCATAATTGAGGTTGCTGACATATGGAAGAAATTTTGCGTAATAAAGATATATTTAAAATAATCCCGTTTGATTATGAACAAAATATTTTGTTTTTTCCGATAAGGCATCATAGCCCCGCTTGTTCTTATCACTTAATAAAAACAATAGAAAAATATAAGCCTGATTGTATTCTTGTTGAAGGTCCGCAAAACGCAAACCGACTGATTCCGATATTAACTGATGAAGATACGAATATGCCGGTTGCATTTTATTATTTCTATAAGGACAAGGGGAAGTTGATTGATGAAAATGCTGATAGTTATAAATGTTACTATCCATTTTTGAATACGTCACCTGAATATAACGCACTGTTAGAAGCGAAAAGGCTAAATATCACAGGTAGTTTTATAGATTTGCCATATGGCGAAATTTTGATAAACACAAAAGCTGATACAGGAATACGCAAAGAAAGTGAAATTCCAAACTATAATGACGATTATTATTTATCAGAAAATAAAGTTTTTGATGCTATATGCGAAAAAACTCATATGCGTAGCTTTGAGGAATTTTGGGAGAAATTCTTTGAGATAGACGCATTGTTTATGGATACAGAAGATTTCGTTGCGAGAATGATGTCATATTGCTATCTTACCAGACAGAATACCCCTAAAAATATTATGGAAAACGATGGATGTTTGGTTCGTGAAAGCTTTATGGCTAAAAATATCCTTGAAGCTGCAAAAATTCATAAAAAAGTTTTGGTAGTAACAGGCGGATTTCATAGCTATGGACTTTATAGTCTTATCAATTCCGAAAAGGAAATCAAGTCGCCAAGACTGCACCATTTTGACGAAAAACAGCAGAATGTATACGCTATGGCGTATACACTTGAGGCGGCAGACGCTCTGAACGGTTATGCGTCAGGTATGCAAAATCCCGGATTTTATGAAAGTGTATGGAAGAAAATTAAAACCAATTCGGATTCTATAGAAACTGTCTATGAAAATACAGTTTTTGATATTTTGCTCAAAACCGCAAAACAAGCAAGCAAAGAAAAATTGCTAATCACAATGTCGGATATACTCTCCGCCGTAACAATGTATAACGGACTTCGCCTTATAAGAGATAAAAAATCCGTTGGACTTTATGAGCTATACGATTCTGTACAAAGCTGTTTTATAAAAGGTGAAGTTAATTCTGCAAGTGACTTGCCATTAAGAATACTAAGCAAAATTGCTACTGGTTCGGGAATAGGCAAGCTTTGTCAGACAGAAGATAAAATTCCGCTTATAGCTGATTTTGAGGAACAATGCAAAAAATATCGCCTGAAAGTGAATATTGCTATTGAGCAGAAAGTAGAGCTTGATATTTTTGCAAAGAAAAATCATATGGAGATAAGTCGATTTTTCTATCGTATGAATTTCTTAAAGACAGGTTTTGCAAAGCGTTTGAAGGGTTCAGATATCGTAAATAATGTTGATAGAAGTCGTGTAAGAGAGATATGGACATATGCAAGAAATATAGCTACAGATACAGCCTTAATTGATTCAAGTGCTTATGGTGCGACTATTGAGGAAGCTTGTAGAATTATTGCTGCAAGGCAGTTGAGAAGTGAACAACGATGCAGTGAATCAGCAAAGCTATATGTAGAATGTTTTCTTATGGGGATAGATATTTCAGCGGAATTTGCTGAACATATGAATGATATTATCATAAATGATGGCGACTTTTTCTCAATAGGAAAGGCTATTTATTACTTTAATATGCTTATTTCTCTAAAAAAACTATATGGCATTGATAATTCCGAAAGTGAATATTTCCTTGAAAAGTGCTTTAGTCGAATTGTAATTATGCTCCCCTCGATAATAAATATAAATTCCGATAGGGCAGAGGAGTGTATTAAGATTTGCAGAATATTATACAATCTTTCTTGTGAGGGAATATTGTCAGACAGATTTCCTGAACTAATTCAAGCGTTCAAGGATATGATTGAAAAGGATAATCCGGAACCGGCTTTATATGGTGCTGTTCTTGGCTTACTTTATGGATATGATGCGAATTATAAGTCAGAAATCAGTAATGCACTTTTTGGTTATCTTACAGGAAGTGATGAGCTTAAAAAGCAAGGAGCGATATTTCTGCGAGGAGCTTTTTCAACAGCAAGAGATATAGTTCTTGTTGGCTATGAATTTATAAAGATGATAGATAGCCTTATAAATTCACTTTTAATAAATGACTTTATGGAGGTTATGCCGGAATTAAGACTTGCGTTCAGTAAATTTACCCCCTCAGAAACAGATAAAATTGCAGAAAAAGCAGCGTCACTTTATGAAAAATCAAGTTCAGATTTGAAAAAAGACTTTGTAATCTATGATGATATTTATGCACTTGGAGTTGAACTTGATAAGCAAATTTGTGAAGATATTTCTACGGAGGAAAAATATGTCTGAAAATTACGATAAAAATCAAAGTTTAAATAGATGGCGTCTTATACTCGGCAAAAATTCCGAAAACCATATAGATTTTTCAGGCTCATATAGCGATGATATTTCCTACGAGGATATGGAAAATACACTTGATTTTCTCTATTCAATGGAGTTTGGCGATGAGCTTATGCGTATTGGTGGTAATGGTCCGTCAAGACTTTATACAGCGGATTGGATAGCAAAGGTAAGAAAGATTTTTCCGAAAAAGACAGTAGAAATTTTGGAAAAGCAAGCAATAGAGCATTTCAATCTTACAGAAATGCTTACTGATAAAGAAGTTCTCAAGAAAATGGAACCTAATACAGATTTATTAAAGGTTATCTTGCAATTTAAACATATGATGAAAAGTGATGTCATAGACGAAGCAAAACGAATTATAAAAAAGGTTGTAGACGAGATAAGCGAGAAACTTAATCAGGATATAAGAAAGTCCTTACTCGGAAAACTTAACCGCAATATGCCTTCAAATGTCAAGTCTATGAGAAATTTTGATTTTAAGCGTACTATCCAAAGAAATCTTAAAAACTATGATACAAAAAATAATCAACTTGTTCTAAAGAATGTATATTTCAATAGCCGTACAAAACGCTTTAATAAATGGAGCATAATAATTGCAGTTGATGAGAGCGGTTCTATGCTTGATTCTGTTATTTATAGTGCGGTTATGGCTGGAATTTTCGCTAAACTACCAATGATAGATACAAAACTGATAATTTTCGATACAGAAATAGTTGATTTAAGCGGATATGTAGAAGACCCTGTTGAAGTCCTTATGGGTATGCAGCTTGGCGGTGGCACAGATATAGCAAAGGCATTAACTTACTGTCAGAGCCTTTGCAGTAATCCTCATAGAACGATTTTTGTTACGGTTACGGATTTATATGAGGGCGGTAGCGTAAATACCCTGTTACATACTGCCGCAAATATTATCGGCGGAGGCAGTAAGATGATATTTCTTACCGCCCTCGATAAGCAGGCAAACCCCGATTACGACAGAAATATCGGACAGAAATTAGCTAATTTAGGGGCATTTGTCGGAGCCATGACTCCTGAACAGCTTGGCGATTATATCGGAAAAATGATTAGCTGAGAGAGGGTGAAGTATGTCAGAATTAAATAATATAATCAGTACAACCGATGATGATTACCTTATCGGTCTTACAAATAAAGGTACTCTTAAAAGAGCCTATAAGGACTTGGAAGAGGCTGAAATTTCCGCAGAATATAGCGACTCGAAAATAGAAGTAAGTGTTGCTGACCAGAAATGCAGTATTGTATCTCCGCTTGGAGAAAGCAAATGTACTTGCCCGTCAAGAAGTATTTGCAGACACATTATAACCGCTATTCTTTGGCTGAAAAATAATCTTTCAGAAAGTAGTACTGAAGAAGTAAAAAAAACTCCCGAACCTGAAGTATCTACAATAAACAAAGAACTTATAGCAGAACTTTCTGAATATCCGCTCAAGCTGATTAAAAGTGCTATGAAAAAGCAGTATTTAGCTAAATTTCTTAAAAATGCCCAAAATGGAAAGTTTCCACAGCTTGAAGAAGCAAGTATGATTACAGGTGTTCTTAATGATGAGGGAATTATGGTTAAACTGATTTCTCCACTCAAATATTCCGCTTGTAGTTGTCATAGTAAGGAATTATGTAAGCATAAAGCGGCTGTAATTCTTGCGTGGCAGATTAAGAATAAAATTGTTTCGCTTGATGAGCTTGCCGACTCAAAGGACGAAAACGCTTTTGATGTCCCTGCTGTTCATAAGACCGCAAAGGAAGTCGAAAAGTTTCTTTATGATATATTTTCAAATGGACTTGTGCGAGTTTCTGACGATATTCATGAACACGCCGAGGCTATGGCTGTTATGTGTCATAGTGCAAAAATGGCTGATTCTGAGCGTCTTATGCGTGAAATAGGCAACAGGTTAAAAGGCTATGTAATCCGTTCTCCTGAATTTGATGTTCAGATACTTTTCAGCCAGCTTATGGAGGCTTTAATTTCTATAAGAAAAATTCTTAACAGCAATTCAGAAAGCACACTTGCCGAATATATGGGTGAGTTCAAGCAAGCGTATTCAGATTCAGAAACGCTTGAGCTTATTCCGCTTGCGGTACGAAATATTTCATCAGTGTCAGGCTATGCGGGCGAAATCTATTATTTCTTGAATAAGAATACCGATAGCGAAAATAAATATCTTACATATTCAAGCGTCAGACCAACTTTTTATGAAAGTAAAAGAAATAGGGTTCAATATTCTGCACCGTGGGGACTTACGGGAAATCTCAAACAGGCTATGTCTTGTGAATTAAGATTGAAGAATCCGAAGCTTTCGGGTAATAAAATTTCCTCCTCATCAGATACCCACGCCGAAACTCTCAGCAAGGTAAATTTAAATCAAAAGCTTGTTATAGATAGTGTTTATCGTAATTTCCGAAAAATGATAGATGAAGTTCTTGTCGGCAAAATGACCTCAAAAGAAAATTTGGTTATGGTGACATTTGAGAAATGTATAGACTCCTTTACAGACGAAATAAGCCAAACTCACAGCATTATAGTAGAAGATTATCTCGGACAAAGGCTTACTATAAAAGCGAGATATAAGAATGCAGGCAAGGAATTTTTTGAAATTCTGGTTAAAGTCGGCGAAATTATGAAAAATGCTTCCGAAAATCAGTATACAATTCTTGCTAATGCGTATATCAGCAATGGTGAATGTATTCTTTATCCAATAGCTATTTATGATGAAATTCATTTTTCTAAGATAAATGATAGTTCAGAGAGTCGAAATATCAATGCAAAGTCCAATTTTGGGAACTATGAATTTTTCTCTCGACTTTTTGGTGAGATTTTACAGTCTTTATGTGATATAATTCAAAGTGGAATCAATTCCTACGATTTATACAACTGCATATATGATTTTTCTAAGGAGTGTGAGCGTTCAGGCTTGAACACGCTCTGCAGTAAAATTCTTGAGCTTTATAATATGCTAAAGAATAAAAATCATACATACAATACGGATAATACAAAGATTATCTTAAAGCTTGCAGAAATATATAATTATATTTCTGTCGGAATAGAAAAAACAGCTTTCAAACAAGCTATTTATAATTTAACAAAGGAGAATGAAGATGAATTTACTTGATAAGAACAGCCTCAAGGGTGAAGAAGGTAAGCTTTATAAGAAGATGATTGATGTTTTAATCAGTGCGGGTACTGATGATAATAACTTAAAGCTTGCCTCAGAATTTCTCAATTTTGATAATGAGATTGATTTCTCACTTCTAAAAGAAATACAAACACAGAAAAATGTCAGGCATATATCATCTGATATAGCGTGGCATTCAAAAGATATTGTTGTAAAATTTATTGAGGGCAGAACAAGCCTTGACAGAGATTATATAGATAGATATATCTTAGTAGCTAATGCTATTTTTGGTTCTGCTGCCGGATACATACTTTGGTATTATTTGAGGTCTGATATTATAGATTTCTTTATACAATCCTTATGCAAGTATTACAGCAAGGAAGAAAGCATAGGCAGACTTATAGCAATGGCAGTAAATGATGAAAATTATGATACTGGAGTGTCTTTAGGTTTATCCACCTTGCTTAATAGCAATGCAAAATCTTACTTTAATGCTGTAAATTATCTTAATTACAGATATGAAGCTTCGGAATATACTATTTATTCCTTAGGTTTTTTGAATTTAAATTCTGATGAGCTTGAAGCTGATGATGAGCTTGCAAAGCAAGTAAAGACTGCGTGTTTAGAAATCTTTTCTGAAATGAGCAAATCAACCCCTTCTAAGAATTTCAAGAAATTTAAGTTTATGATGACTGTTGCTTTTATTGCCTCAAAGTTCTCTAAAAATATAGAAATAAAGCTAAGCAATATGGCTAAAGGTGAAGAGAGCGGCGTTCTTGTAGGAATTTTTAATAGTATGAGAATAAATGGATATATAGAAAATAATATAGATAGGCTCTTTAATATTCTTAACTTAAAAGATAGTAATGAAAAGACTGTAAAGGAGTGTATAGCGGTTGCAGCAAGATTTATATTTAACGATGCAACAAGATTTGCATTTAACGGTGCAATAGGCTTTGCATATAATAAAGGTTATTATTCTACTTGTGGAGTAGAATTTTTACAAAATTGTGCTGTTGACTTTCCTGATGAATATATCTCTCTTATATGCTCAGAATCATTCAGTCAGACAGATATATGCGGTTATTTCCCATCACTTTATAATATATTAAAAAGTCAAAATCCAGAGTCTCTCGAAAAAGCTGAAATCAATCGTTCAGAAGTATTAAGGAGATTGAGCATAGGGGTCATAACTAAATTTTTAGATGTTCCGAATGATTGTTACTTAGCAGTAAGAGATTACTTATCCGGCAAAGATGAACTCTCTAAATTAGAGCCATATTTTGATAAGCTAAATAACAAATTGAAAATGTACGAGTTTGCGATATTAGGCAGGGCTGATTTGATAAATGAAGCCGCTAAAGCTGATTCTGATTTTGCAAAAAGATATTATGTACTTTTAGGTCTTACTCATGCTTCATTACTTGCTAATTATCAAAACATCAATCGTGAAGATACAGACGCAACAATCAGAATACTCAGAAAGTATATTACAGCCTTTAAAGAGGAAGGACTTCCGCTAAAGTACCGCTTCAAGGCATATGAGTGCATACTTGAATGGGACGAATTAAAGCCTTTTATCAATATATTTGCTAAAGAAATGACAGGCGATTTTGAGGAATACAAGGTTTGCAAGAAAATGGGCGTTAAATCAAGACTGATTTATGTAGAATATCTTCACAAACGAATAAAAGCTCATATAAATGAAGACGCTTGCAGAGAAGAACTTTTCAGTATGTTCGGTGACGCTTCATCAGAAGTAAGAACCCATATTGTAGAAATCGTAGCAAAAGACAAGAGCGAAGAGAACAAAGAAAAGGTTTTGAATATGCTTTCTGCAAAAAAGGCAGCCGCAAGAGATACTGCACTTTGCATTATTGAAGCATGGGGAGCAGAGAATTTCCGGGATATTCTACTTGAAATGATAGAGCGTGAAAAGACCGCTAAGGTTATAGATAAGATTCATTCTATGCTTGCGATTAGTTCAAGCAGTTCAAATTCGGAAGAAGAAGCTAGTCCAACTATGATTGTAGATAATCTTCATAAGGGTGGCAGAAACAAAAAAGTTCTTTGGCTCTTTGAAACACCGAATAGCCCTGTTCATTTCAATAACGGAAATTTGGCAGACGATAGATACTTACAGGCAATTCTGCTTTGCTATTCAAATATGACAAATTTCTGCATAAGCAAAGAAGCAAATATCCTTGCCGAAAATCTTAATAAAATAGAGCTTGAAAATTTTGCTCTTGAAATTTTCATCAAGTGGATTCAAGGCAATGCTGAAGCTAAGAAAAAGTGGATTCTTTATTTTGCAAGTATATATGGCGGTTTCAATATGATAGAGTTTTTCCAGAAATATATCAAGGAATGGTCGGAGGCAGCTCGTGGAGCTATTGCCGCAGAGGCTGTTATGGCTCTTGCATTGAACGGAAGTTCAGACGCACTTATGGCTGTTGATAATATCGCCCATAAATTCAAACATAAGCAGGTTAAATCTGCCGCAAACCAAGCTTTACAAAATGCCGCTGATATACTCGGCATTACAAAAGAAGAGCTTGGCGACAAAATTGTTCCAAATCTCGGCTTTGACGAAAATATGGAGCGTATTTTTGATTACGGAACAAGAAAGTTCAAAGTTTATCTGAATACAGCACTTGAGCTTGAAGTTTATGACGAAAAGGATAAGAAGCTTAAAACACTTCCAACCGTTGGTGCAAAGGATACAGAGGATATTGCAAAGGCATCGAATGCAGAGTTTAAGCAAATGAAGAAACAGCTTAAAAATGTTGTCAAAATACAGAAACTTCGTCTTGAAACGGCTATGCTTGCAGATAGACGCTGGACAGTTGATGCGTGGGAAAGCCTTTTCGTTAAGAATCCTGTTATGCATAAATTTGCTATGGGTTTGATATGGATAGCTTATGAAGATGATAAAGCCGTTCAGAGCTTCAGATATATGGAGGACGGCACATTCAATACAAGCGATGAGGACGAATACGAGCTTCCAAAGACTTGCACAATCGGTTTGGCACACCCTATTGATTTAGACGAAGAAACACTTTTGGCTTGGAAAGAGCAACTCAGCGATTATGAAATTATCCAACCAATGGAACAGCTTGAAAAGAAAGTCTATACTGTTGATGACACTGAAAAGGGCAAACTTGATTTATTAAGATTTAATGATAGAGAATTGAATGGTTATACACTTCTTAACAGAATGACCAAAATGGGTTGGTATAAGGGTTCTGTTCAGGACGCAGGTTGTTTCTATACATTCTATCGTGAAGATATTACAAAGCGTATTGATATGGGCAACGGTGTAATCAAGTATGAGGGCAATGCTGTTGAGCTTACTTTCTCAGGAATGTATGTTGCAGGTGATGACGAAAATGTCAGCATTGAAAAGGTCAGATTCTATGAGCCGGGAACAGTAGAGCGTGGAAGCTATGTTTATGATGAAGTCGATGATAAAAAATCTTTCAAACTTGATGAAGTAAATCCGAGATATTTCAGCGAGATTGTAGCACAGCTTGAAGTTATTCTTAAAACAAATGAATAAAAAACAATAATACAAAAACGGTGCAGTTCCGAAAAGGTTCTGCACCGTTTTTGTGTGTTAAGCTTGTATAATGTTAGTTCGACAGAAATTAAAAGTTTCGCTCAAGCCTTTTCAAAGGCTTGCGGATTCCAAAGGCAGAGCCTTTGGTGGGTTTTAAGGGCAAAGCCCTTAACATTCTTTACCCAACGGGCGAACTGCGTTCGCCCCTACTATAAATATTATTATTAACTAAGAATATTTATCGAACTCATATTATATAGAAATTCCGGTATATTCATAATCAAGCTTGTACCCAAGCCATTCTGCAAGATGTAGGGAAACCTCGTGAGCAGCGTCCCAAGAGGGCAACTTGCCTTGTTTCATACTTTCCTTAATAAACTCATATGAAGCGATTCTTGCAAGTCCACGCTTGCGGAAATCTGGATTAGTAGCGATTATAACCTCATATCCGCCACTATAATAGCTAAAAGAAGTAGCACCACAAACTAATTTATTATTGTATGTTATGCCAAAACCCAAACCATTTTTTAGAAAATCATCACAGCCATTGAAATTATTGCAGAAACCGTCTGCCCAATTTTCATTCATAGCTTGATTGTATAAATTTTCATCAAAGCGTTTGAGAGCAAAACCATCGGTTAGTTTGTATGAATATTCAGGCAAGTTAGGAAGTTCTTTGATAGTTTCAAAGCGTCTTTGAATATGTACCTTTTCGCCGTAATGCTTTATTATTTCCTCACGAATTTCTTTATTATCTGAAATAAAGACTAAGTGTCCATCTCCGATAAAATTCATAAATTCATTAAGAAATGCTTTATCAAGAACACCGCCGATATAGATATAGCCAAGAACAGCGATTGCCATTTTAGGATTTTCGCTTTCGCCATATACATCTCCCATAAGGCCCTCAAGACAGCTTGTAAGGGCGGTATCACTTATACCTTTAAAGAGATGTGCAGAATTTTTAATTTGTTGTTGATTAAGTTTTATCATTTTAATTATTCTCCAATGCAAAAATATCATTAAGCATTTTTATTGCAGTTTTAGTTTTAAAGAGCTTGTTTCTTACATTTACGATTGCATCTTTTGAGAGATTATCTTCATAGGCATTAACAAGGAAATCCGCCTCAACGAGTATCTGATAATCAAGACCGTCAATCATATTATAGGTGTGATGATGTCCGACAAGAAAGCATACACGCTCTATTATTTTTTCATCAATACCAAGCTTGTTAAGTAGCTTTTCAGCTTCGTCAGGACCAAGCATTTCCTGATATTTTCCTGAAGAACTACCGTAGATTTCCTCGCCTTTCTTTATACCAATATCATGTACCGCTGCTGCAATTTCAAGAATTTCTTGTTTTTCAGCAGAAAGCTCCTCAGCTTCACCGATAGTCTTTGAAAAGGCATAGACTTTAAGAAAATGTCCGACTCGCTTAGGGTCGCCCGAAAAATATTCGGTCATTGCTGAAATTACTTTAGTTATGTTCATTAGCCTTTCTCCTTAGATTAACAAAAGTAATAATTGCTAATGATTATGTTTCATTATTATCACCCTTAATTAAAAACAAGAAATCACCAACCCCATTCACTAAGTTCAGAACTATTCCAATAATATCCATTATCACCCCAACACCAACCAGAAATCCTATCTTTACAATTCCAACTATCTGGATTGCCATTACTATCATACCAAACTATACAATTTAATTCATAAGCACTGCCTACGCAATCAGGTATAGTTATTGTTCTTTGAATACCTCTATTTACAAAATTAAATTTTCTACTTGCTTTTACATTAGGACGAGTATCATTTTTGTATTCATTAATAATCCATCTTACTCCATTACTTTGACTTGAAGATTCTGGTTTACTACTTTCTGATTTACTGCTTGTTGAAGGCTTACTACTTACAGGCTTACTGACAGGTTTATCAACTTTACTACTAATAGTAGGTTTACTTGATTCTTCATATTTTGAATTTTCTTGATAACTGTTATTTTCATCAGCTGGTTGATGACTTTCGCTGTTACTATTTTCATAGTTATTATTGCTGCTTGAACTGCTTTCTGATTTACTGCTTGCAGGCTTTTTAGAACTTTCGGTTTTACTACTTGTTGGTTTAGAGCTTTCTGATTTTGAACTACTATTATCATTATTTTTTATAAATTTATCATATGAAATAATAAGCTTATCTATATTATCTTGATAAGTTTTTATTTCATCTTCAGTAAAGATAATGTCTTTATTTTTTACAATAGAAGATAAAATTGAACTAAGCTTTTCTTTTGCATTCTTTAAGGTGTTATTGTTCAATTTAATATTCTTATTATTTACATCAAATGTATAAACCTTAATTTGCTTATCAAAATCATCTTTAAAATATTTCCTCATAGTATTTAAAAGATTTTTGGCAGAATTGTTGCTTTCAATATTGCTTACATTATCATAAAAATCTTTTAGCACACTATATTTTTGATTATAATTTTTAGCTTCATTAAATTTCTTTTCAAACTCATCTAAATCAATTTGTTTTGAAATTTCGCTTACATCAGAATTAGAAATGCTTGTACTACTGCTGACATTACTAATTTCACTTTGAGTATTTGTCGTAGTTTCATTGCCACTGCAACCTGCTAAAACAAAGCAAGTTGACAACATAATCGCAAATAAAATCTTTACATTTTTCATAATTAATTCTCCTTTAATAAATTTTAAAGCTTAAAATCATTGCTGTTTATATTTTTTATTTAACCCTCCTCAGATTAACAAAGACAATGCCCGCAGTTACGAGCAATATAGAAATCAGATTAGGGATAGTGAAAATATTCTCTCCAAGTACAACCCCCGAAGTAATCGTACCAAAAACAGGAATCATAAGCGTAAAGGTGCTTATGATGCTTACATCATTATGTTTGAGTAAAACAGTCCATATAGCAAAGGATACACTTGAAATCAGTGAAAGATACGCCATAACTATGAAACAATCAAGCGAAGTGAAAGCAATTCCGCCTGAGAAAATCATACCAATGATAATCAGCAAACCTCCGCCGATAGTAAGCTGTGCCGCCGAAACAAAAACAGGGTCAGAATCTTTTGAAATCTTTTTTGCAAAAATATTGCCCAAAGCACCACAAAGATTAGATAGAAATAAAAAGCTGTCACCTATAAGAGAAAATTCCCCAATAGAATTTCCGCCACCAAGATTTATAAGAACAATACCACAAAAGCCTATGCAACAGCCAATAAGCTTTTTAGCTGTAATCTTATCGCCCTTAAAGAAAAGCGGTGCAAGTAAAACTCCCAAAAAAGCCGAAAATGAAGTATATATCGAGGATTTAGTTCCGGTAACAAAGATAAGAGCAACATAGAGAAAAATATACTGCAATGCTGTCTGCATTATTCCGAGTGAGGTCATTTTTATAAGCTCTCTTGGTTTAGGAATGAAAAATTTCTTTCTCATTATTGTAAGAGCAATATAGACAACCACTCCAGCCGAAAAAAATCTTACTCCCGCAAAGACAAGCATAGAGAGAATATCATTACTTTCTATTGAGAATATTTTATATCCTTGCTTAATTGCCGCAAAAGCAGTTCCCCATAGAGCGGTACAAAGCAGAGCTAAAAGTGTAACAACAAGTTTGTTTTTCAGAAGATTATTCTTCAATGTTGTCAGCACCCGATTTCTTTAGCATTTCTGAGATATTTTCTCTTTCAGCTTTAAGTTCATCAGCTTTTTCACGCTCATTAAAAAGTTCAGCCTTTATGATTTTTTCATCATAAAGCCTTACAAGCATAGAAAGCAAAAAGCTATCATTGTTATATTTTGAAATTTTTTCAGATAGAATATCAAAAGCCTTCTCAAACTCAGCGTATTCCTCAAGAGCGGATATGTATAATCTCATAGATTCAGCATTGAGATTTTCAGCATCAATGCCATCAAGCAAAGTATGACCGTCACGCCTTTCTCCACGCCTGTTCATAAGCATAGTTCTGAGTATAGTAAGCTCGTCCTTGCACTCTGAATTATCAGTATCAAGAATATGTCTTTCAGCCCGTTCGATATCATTTATTCTTATTAAAAATTCAATACATAGAAGTCTTGTAGGAGTTTCATAACTGATAAAGGCACAGCAATCATTGAGATATAGCTCAAGATATTTAGGGCATCTTCTTGTTTCAGAAGCTATAAAAAGCTTTTGCTTAACAAGTTCTAAAGTTTGTTGTTTATCCATTTAATTTTCCTTTCTAAATAAGGGCTTATCTCTCAAACTTGACAAATTCACCATTTTTATTTCTGATAAACATAGAGCCATATGGTTCATCAATGAATTTAAGAATACTTGGTTCATAATTGCAAAGAGTATTAAGATGATATATTCCAGCCTTGCTTGTATCATTCATATATTCATCATCTTCATCACCGGCCATAAATCTCCAGCCACTATCCTGATTATCAAGAGGTTTTTCACGATACATAAATCCGATTTCAGCACCGTCTACAATTATTCTGTCCGTAGCAAAACAACCAGTATGTGAATCTTCCGTTTCAAATAAGTCTTTCATCATTGATTTTGGAATTTTATATTTTTTGCGTCTTTTTTCGCAGAAATTTTTTCTGTTAATATCAAGAACAGGGTTTAATTCTCCAATAAGATTAAATAAATCGTCTGCACAGGTATCAATTTTATAGTTCATTTCTTCTTCATATAAAAGATATATCTGATAAAAACAAACCTTTTCACCATTCGGAAGTTCTAAAACATTATCCTCCATTAAAGGCGAATCGCCAAGAATAACACCCGAAAGTTCAGTGTTATCAAAATACGGTTCTCCGTTTGAGATTGTATGCCCCCAACCAAGCCAAGAATCTTCAAATATAGGAAGATGTGCAAGAGATTTCATAAGTCTTAGCGGCCAGAACCATTTTTCATTTGAGCTTTTAACATGCCAGTTTTTTGGCAAGCATAAAACAAGCTCAGCTCTGTCGTAAAATTCGCCATCCGGAACATTCATTTTGTGAGCTCCCATTCCACAGGTTACGAGCGTATAGAAATCGTGTTCATCATTTGGTGGAATAAGCAAAAGGTCACAGCTTATATCAGTAGTTGAAACATCACGCAGAACATTATTATATTCGCCTATATTGTTTTCAATAAACATTTCGAGGCTTACGGCGTCTTCTTCAGAATAAGTTTCAGCTACCGTATTTTGAGAATTAAAATACGAATCATATAATTCTTTGTCTAAAGCTTCAAGCTTTTGAGAATATTCAGAAAAAAGTTCTTCATTACCATATTCAGATGTAGCAAAACAAAGAAAAAGCAAAGTATCTATATCCTTTGGGTCTATTTCGTGAGTTTTTTCAAAGCAAGGGATAGCTTCTTCGTAATTTCCACTATGATAATAACTTATACCAAGATAGAAATAATATTTAGCAATTTCTTCTTCGTTATCATCAGGCTCAATAGACTCTAAAAGTTCAATGGCGTCATCATATCTATCCAAACTAAAATAAGCACCTGATAATAGTACATTAAGTTCATAAGGTCTGTCATTTTCGGGAATTTCTGTTATTACATCAATAATTTTTTCAAATTCCTCATCGTGATTCAAGACTTCAATTTTGTCGAGAAATTCTCTATATTGATTGTCGTCTGTGAAATATTGATTATCCTTCATAAAATCATTCCTTGCCTAATTACAAAATAAAATAATTTTTGAATATAAGTAATTATAGCATTGAGATTGAAAAGTGTCAACGAATAGCTAAAAAAGCGGCGTATGACCGCACAGGACAAGACACGGAATCGCTCGGCGTTGCCTCGCTCGTAGTGAGTATATGAAATTTACTCACGCGGAGGACTAAACTACAGATTAGTTTACCAACTTATCTAAGACAACTAAAAGTTTTGCTCAAGCTTTTTCAAAGGCTCGCAGTTTCTAAAAGCAGAGCCTTTGGTCACTCTCCACAAAGAGCGAAATTCTTTATGCTCCTCAAAGCACAAGAGAGTAGAAAAACATTTCAAGAAAATGTTTTTCGTAGGGGACTCTCACAGGAGGTTCCCTGAAAAATAATCGTGAATAATAACTTTGAATTTAATGGCTTTTAGAAAATTTTGCAAAATTATTACATTTTTTCGTATTATTTAATCTTCAAACGGGTTTAAACAATTTTACATTTATGTTATAATTTTTAAATAAGAAATTGATTTTAAAGGAAGAAATTCGATGATAAAATTGCTTATAGTCGAGGACGATAAGAATATAGTAAAAATGCTTGAGGCAACTGTTTCAATAGCCGGTTATGAAAGTGATTCTTGCTATGACGGAAAAACTGCTATTGAGAAAATAAACGAGAACGATTATGATTTAATTTTGCTTGATGTAATGTTACCAAATTTCAATGGTTTTCAAATTATGGAATACATAGACACAGAAAAAACTCCCGTAATATTTCTCACAGCCTTGCAAGATGTTACAGATAAGGTAAAAGGCTTAAAGCTTGGGGCGGAAGACTATATAGTTAAGCCATTCGAGGCGGTAGAACTTCTTGCAAGGATTGAAGTTATACTAAGACGCAGACACAAAAACAACAATATAATAAAATATGGCGATATAACGGTAGACATTTCACGCCACATAATAAAGAAACATGGAGTAGAAATTCAGCTTACGCCAAAGGAATTTGAGCTTACACTATTCTTTATGCAAAATCTTGATATAGCTCTTACAAGAGAACGCCTGATTTCAGCAGTATGGGGTTATGAATATATGGGTGAAACCAGAACAGTAGATACTCATGTTCAGCAAATCCGTAAAAAACTTGGCTTGCAGGATTCTCTCATAACTGTTCCGAAACTTGGATATAGGCTTGAAAGTAAATCATAATCAGAGGTGAACTAATTGAAGCTATGGTTTAAGGTATTTATTTCGGCTTTGTTTCTTGTAATTGCCGCTATAAATGCCACAGCATTAGTAGTTCTTTCAAATAATCAGCATATGACAATAACTCGTGAGAGAAGTCGTGCAGTATCCTCACACGAGTTTATTTGTGCATCAATCAGTAATAATATAACCTATCAAAGAATGAAATCAGAAGCCTTTATGCTTTCTAAAGATGATATAGATAAAGTTATCGAGCATATACTTTCCCAACAGCTTGAAGAAAATGCTCTTGCGATAATATCAGATAACGAAAATAATATATCCTATTACGGCGAAGAAAAGCCTGATATAAAAACACTTTCTGAAAGAATTACAAGCGAAGACAATCTCGCTTCAATAATATTGGATTGCGGCGAGAATACATATATGTTTGTCGGTTCAATATCAAGCTTTGAAGGTAAGGAATATAAAGTTTTTACGGCTAATAATATCACCGAAGTTTATAATGAAAGAAATAAGGAATTGTTTTTTGTGCAGATTATTTCGGTTGTTTTGGCAGCAGTGATTGCGGTAATCTTACTTTTACTTATAAAATTACTTTTCAGACCTCTTGGCAGAATCAATAAAACCATCAATAAAATAGCCGGAGGAGATTATAGCCTTAGAATAATTGCAAGTGGCAGCGAAGAATTTCAACAACTTGCAAATAATGTAAATTCTATGGCTGTTTCTGTTGAGGAAAATTATAACAGAATAGAATCAATAGCCGAAGATAGAAAACGCTTTATAGACAGTCTTTCTCACGAAATGAAAACCCCATTGACATCTATACTTGGTTTTGCGGATATTTTAAGGATAAAGAAAAATGTAACCCCAGCTGAGCTTAATGAATATTCATCTATTATAGTAGAGGAATCAAAGCGTTTAAAAGCTCTTTCGGGTAAGCTTATGGAGCTTGTTTCCTCCGGAGATTCCAAGCTTGAACTAAGTCCGGTCAGAACAGATGCAATATTGAACGAACTTAGTATAGTATTTGAGCCTATGATGAAAGCTAAGTCTATAACACTTTTTACTTATAGTGAGCCTTTAATAATAAATGTAGATGCAGATTTATTTAAATCAGTAATATATAACTTTGTAGATAATGCAGTTAAAGCGTCATTTGAGGGAGGAAAGATTGAGCTTACTTGTCGTAGTGAGGGAGAGTATGCTGTAATTACAGTGCGTGATTATGGTATGGGAATAGCCGAGGAAGATAAAAAGCGAATTTTTGAACCGTTTTATATGGCAGATAAAGTCCGTTCAAGAAAACTTGGCGGAGCAGGCTTAGGACTTGCTCTGTGTGCAGAGATTGCTAAAAAACATAATGCAAAAATAGAGCTTGAAAGTGAACTTGGTAAAGGCACTACTATAAGTATACGTATAAAGCAAAGTGGGGGTAAAATCAATGGGTAAATTAAAAAAATTCATACTACCGACCTTGCTTTTAACGCTTGCTATGGGAGCGGAAATAACAGGTATAATCCTTTGCGGAAAAATGTTGCCTGATTATAAAAATGAAATTTTCACCGAGGAAAAGAAAAATATAACACAGCTTATTTTTGTAGATGATGGAGATAATTCTCGCTTTTATCCGTGGCTCTCATATCGTGAAGATGAATTGATTTCCGCACCATCATATATTACAAGTCACATTTATGACCAAAGCTTAGATACGTTTGCAAATGGTTTGGGTGATGATAGATATAATTATGACGATGAAGCATTGAAAAAGATTATGTTGGAGAACATTAATAAGATGATATTTTATGTTATTCAAACTCTTGATATAAATAATATTCCAAAAGAAAATACAGATTTTTCTCAAAATGTTGAATTTGACAATAATGCATCAATTATGCATATAAAAGATTTCAAATATACAAACCAAAATAATAAAGTAAAGCTTTTAGATTTAGTTGTGAAATTAGGAGATAACAGTATCTTATATTTCAGAGTAAGAAGTGAAAATCCACCTAAACCAGATTCTCAAGAAATAAATCAAAAAAGCAAAGAAATTTCAGAAGATGTGTGTTCTATCATAGATTACTTAACGAAACCTATGGAATCGCAATATTCTGAATTAGCACTCACAGATATGTATTTTTCTGAACAAAACGAATATGAAGAAGATGTTGCCGAACAACCCTTAGAGAGTAATATAATATATGATTATATATCATCAATTTATATGCCTGAAATGTATATAGATAACGGAAATTATGTTTTTTCAACAATAGCCGATGATAAGTTTGCGTTTCCAATAAGAGTAGTTATTTCATCAATGATTTCAAACTCACAATATACAGTTTTTTCTAATGGAGATGAACTGATACTTGTTTTAAGTGGAAATGACAACACTTCAAAATATTCAGATACGATTTTATATTACAGCATAAGCGATAAGAAAATTACAGGTTTTAGTATGAGAAGCACATTTTAACAACTTTCTTACAAAAAACAGAATACTCTGTAACAGCTCCTGCATTATATTTGATTTATTAAGATAATGCAGGAGTTTTTATGGAGGAATTTCAAAAATGAAACAATATATGTCGGAATATGAAAAATTTGTGTTTTTAAATAGTTCGGGTAGCTTTACACAATCTGAAAATTGGTGCAAAATAAAAAACGAATGGCAGTCTGAGAGAATAATAATTCGTGATAAGAGCGGAAATATTTTAGGTACTATGCAAATTCTGATTAGGAATGTTCCGCTTATGAATACAGTTTTTATGTATGCACCAAGAGGTCCTGTGTGCGATTATCATAATTTCGATGTACTTAATAAAATTGTTGAGCAAGCAAAGCTTCTTGCAGAAAAACATAAAGCATATATGCTTAAAATTGACCCTATGATTTCATATGATGATGTTGAATCCATAGAAAATTTAAAACGCTTGGGCTTTGAATATAACGCTGATACACCAGAAGATAATACAATTCAGTGCCAGCGTAACTATATACTTGATATTAAAAATAGAAATGAAGATGAAGTTTTTTCATCATTCCATTCAAAATGGAGATATAATATAAGACTTGCCCTTCGCAAAGGTGTTTCTTGTAAATATTATGGGGCAGAAAAGCTTGATGATTTTTGTAAACTTATGCAAGCAACAGGAAAACGAGATGGCTTTGCTATTCGCTCTAAGGAATATTTTGAGAAATTTTTCTCTGCCTTTGGAGAAAATACCAGACTTTATATGTGCTATGCTCCTGATGGTGAAGCGATTTCAGGAGCATTAACAGTAAGATATGGCAATAGAGTCAGCTATGTTTATGGAGCATCAAGTGATAATCAAAGAAATCTTATGCCGAATTATCTAATGCAATGGAACATGATGAAATGGGCTATTGAATCAAAGTGTGATATATATGATTTTATGGGTATACCACATTGCGATGAAGAAAATCACTCCAATTACGGAGTATATCGTTTCAAAAAGGGCTTTAATGGTGAGATTATAAAGTACGCTGGTGAATTTGATTATATTTTTTCAAATGTAAAGCATACAGTAATTTCGTTTTTATTACATTCCATAGGCTATAAAAAGCTATAATTCAATCAAAAATCCCCGAAGAATAACTTCGGGGATTTTTTACATTTAGAAACAAGTATCAAGATTATTGTGCAGTATCAAGCTCAATTATTTTTCCGTCAAATTTTTTCTCATAAGTTGATAAAGCATTTCGAACCATATTGAATAGCACTTCATAAATACCACCATATTTTTTGAGCGTGCAAACACTTCTATAAGAATAGCTAAGGTGTTTACAACCCTCAGCCTTTTTGCCGTATTTAAAATCGAGCATAGCAAGCTGATAAAGAGTATATGAATAAGAGTATATAAGTGAAATTTTTTCAGATTCCATATTCAGTTCTTCCTTCATTATATCTAAAGCATTGTTATAGGAAGAAATAGCAGACTGATACATTCTTGCTCTGAAATAAGTGTCAGCAAGATTTACATAGCATCTTCTGCGGACAGATAAAGCATATTTGTCAGATTTAAAAATTTCATTATCCGTATATTGCTTAATTTGTCTAAAAGCAAGTCTTGCTGTTTCAATAGCCATACCTTGCTCATCAAGACATTTTGAAAAAATCATACTAATATCAGTATATATATCACTGATTTTATTTGAACGCTTAAAGCCTTCCTCATAGTCTGACCATATATCAAGTAGTTTATATTGTATTTCAATGGCCTTCATATACTTTTGCTTTTCGCAAAGGACAAGACTTTGGGTAGAATAAAGAATATCTATAATGTCGCAGAAATCATTAAAGCTATTTTCTTTTATACGCTCGCAGAAAGAAAGACCATTTTCAATAGCTTTTTCTGTGCTTTCATAGTCTTTAGCCTCAAGAAACGCTCTGCCAAGAATACTATATGAATTTGCGATATATTTAATTAAATCTTTATTATCACCGTATTTTTCAGAAATCTCATTTAATATATCCAAACATTTTTGAGTTTGCCTGATAGCATCATCAATCTGATTAATTTCAAGCATAATTATAGCAATATTTATGTTATTTACCGCAATTATCATACTGTTTTCATAGCAATTTTCGGGTTGATTCTCAAGAATATCTGAAGATTTATTAAAATAAGTAATAGATTTATCAGGGGCAATATCCTGATAAGCATAGGCAATTCTGCGATTAAGAAAAGAAACCCATTTATAATCTGGATTTGACTCATTTTTAAGTAGAAGCTTTAGAGCGGTTTTAGCATGGCTAAGAGCTTTAAAATCCATATTTAAAGCGGAATAGTGTATAGCTAAATCTGAATATACTTCCCAAATATCTCTCCAGAATTCATTTCCTCCAGCTTCCTTATATCGCTTTGCAATTTTCAATTCTGCATTGCGAAATTTAAGAGCATTAAGATGATTTTGGAATTTCCCTTCAAAAATTTCAGCAAAATCACAAACAATTTCCGCCAAATCATATAAGTATTCTAAAAGTGAATGATTTGATAAATATGGATTATCGTCAATATGCAAATGATTTATTTCAGTATATATTTCTTGAATATATAGTTCTATTATTTCTTGAGTAGGGGGAGTATCCTGTTGATGAATTTCTTCAAGAAATTCATTTAAACGCTCAATTATCATACCATATTGCTCATTCATTATAAATTCTCCTTATTGTTCTTTCGGATTTCGGATTTTCATATTCTCGGTTTTTAAGTGATAAATTTTCAAATACATATATAATTAATTGTGTAAACTTTTAATGATAGAATATTAATATAAAAATGACTTTTTATAAGTTGAATAAAAGTAGAGTTCTTACATTATTATACTTACTTTTAACGAATTGGTCAAGATAAAAATCATTAAATTTCATATAAAAACGCAAAAAGGCCACCAAAAAATAATTTTGGTAGCCAAAAGTGCAGTATAAAGGGATTTTTTGGTATATTACTATATTAATAAATTAGTCCTTTATACTATTTATTTTAAAATCAAAAGTCTTTGTTGTATTATTTTAAAATTTAATTTTTCAAATAGAGAATAAATATAAGTGCCGATTTTTTTCAGAAATTACTGTACAAAAGTGACTTTTTATATCTGTGCGTATATAACTATTTATTATATCGAATTTTGTAAGAAAATAACACAATTTATGTAAACTGCATTATATTATACTTATATGTGGTTTAATTTTCCTGATTAAGAATTTTGCCAACTTTTAATCATTCTTTCATACATTTCTGGCAAATCAACATCACTTTTCCAACCAAGTGAACGAATCTTTTCTGAGGAAAGTTTCATTTTTACAGATGGTGCATAGCCAAATTTCAATGCATCTTCTGGAATATCAAAAACAACAGAGATTTTTCCACTCTTTTCTGCAACCATTTGAGCCATTTCTGCTATGGTCATATTTGTGTTTTCATTTGTGATATTATAAGCTGTGCCATTTTCGCCACGAATAAGTATATATAATATTCCAAGCACGCAATCACGAGTGTAGCAATAGTTTCCTGTAGATTCTCCTTTTGTATGAAGAACAATATCCTCCTCATTTATAAGGCTTCTCGCAAACTGTGCGAAAACTCTTGTTTCATCCTTGCTTACTCCGGCACCAAAGGTCTGGGCAAGACGAGCCATTTTAACAGGAAGATTATATTCGTGAGCATAGGAAGCACAAAGGCACTCGCACATTCTTTTTCCCTCAGGATAACAACTTCTTACATTAAGTACATCTACATAACCGTAATTATCTTCGCTCACATATGGCAGAGAAGCATCAGGAGAGCCGTAAACCTCCATACTTGATATATAAACAACCGATTTAACATTGTTTTCTTTAGCAAGCTCTAAGATATTTCGTGTGCCATCAACAGCAACACAGATTGTTTCAACTGGTTTAGTGACCATTTCTTTAGAGTTAGTAACACTTGCACAGTGAATTATGTAATCAATTTTATATTCAGTCTGAATTTTTTTAAGAACATCTCCGATAACAAGTGAAATATCTCCACGCTCAAGAAGTTCGCCAAATACAGTTTTTGCTTTTTCAGGATTTCTTACAAGAGCAAGAATTTTCATATCAGCATTATGAATACGGTTTATAGCTGCAAGAGCCTTTGCAGTATAAGAACCGACAAGTCCTGTCGCACCTGTAACGAGGATAGTGGAATTTTTAAGCTTATCAATATCAGGAAAAGAGTTTGCAATATAATCCAAATCTTCTTGTAAAATATAATCTTTAGTTTCAAATGTACTCATTTATTTAATTCCTTTCAACCTTAATTTTATAAATTTATTATATCAATCTGTGTTTAAATATGCAACTCATATAACGATAATCTTCATACTTTCCATAATGTTGATAGCACTTTCTAAAAGCTTTTCATTTTCACTTGCAATACAACTTCTATCAACTATAATTTCAGAACTAGGGCAGGCTGTTTTAGCTATAACAGCATTAGCAAGAACACATATATCAGCCGAAACTCCGGCAAGCTCAATCTTTTTGAAATCTTTCTTTCTAAGATATTCAAAAAGTTCCATAGATGCAAAACTTGATTTTATAAAGCAAGGGTCATTTTCTTTGCATAGTTCATTTATTTCGCCGAATAATCTCCATTCGTGGTGTTTACCTACGCATTTTTTTGCAGAATATAGCTTTCCGCTAAACTGATAAAGCACTTTATCTTTATGCGTATCAAGCGTAAAAGCAATAGTGGCATTATCCTTACGATACTCTTTGATTTTCTCAGCAATATTATTTTCTATATTTTCAGCCTGCAAAAAACCGAACTTGCCATTGACAAATTCGGTTTGATAATCTACTATAATTAAAATTTTTTTCATAAGCCAAACCCTCCCATTTCAATTATTTTATGAAGGAGGTAAGCTAATATTCACAGCCATTGTATATATAATTGTCAATGTTTATTTCTTTAAGTTTAATGTGCTTGCAAAACCACATAGTGCAGAGTATAATGTTAAAAGATATACTTATAGATTGGAGATGCACAATATGACAACAATAGAAAATGAAATAGTAAACTTAGTTGATGATATTATCGCAGACTATGACAAAGGTCGTTCTATTGATAAAATCAACACTTTCAGTCAGCCTGATAAAGAGGTTGTTATTGATATTGTAAATAAGCTTCAGAAAATCATTTTTTCGGGCTACTTCAAGAATAAATCCTATCGCAGTTATACTTTAAAGAATAATGTTACAATGCTTCTTGAAGATGTTCTCTATAATCTCTGCAAGCAAATTTCATTAGTGCTTAAATATTCCAAAGATTATAAAGACCTCAATGAAAGCAGTCTTTATGCGGAATCTCAGAAAATTGCTCTTACATTTCTGAAAAAAATACCTCATATAAGAGAATATATAGAAACAGATGTTCAGGCAGCATTTGAGGGTGACCCTGCAGCATTTAATAAAGAGGAAATTATTATCTCATATCCTGGACTATATGCAATATTTATAAATAGAATTGCACACGAACTTTATAAGCTTTCTGTGCCGCTTATTCCACGAATGATGACCGAATACGCTCATAGTAAAACAGGTATAGACATTCACCCAGGTGCAGAAATCGGAAAATATTTCTTTATCGACCACGGAACTGGTATAGTTATCGGCGAAACTACAATTATAGGCGATAATGTAAAGGTTTATCAAGGTGTCACTCTTGGTGCATTATCTACAAGAGGTGGACAGAAGCTCAAGAATAAAAAGCGTCACCCAACAATCGAAGATAATGTAACAATCTACTCTGGAGCATCAATTCTTGGTGGAGAAACAGTTGTCGGCAAAGATGTTGTTGTTGGCGGTAATGCTTTTATTACGAAATCTATTCAAGCTGGGGCAAGGGTAAGTATAAAGAATCAAGAATTAAGCTGTAATTATGATGCGGAACACCCTGTTGAAAGGGCAGAGCTTGAGCAAGACGAAAGCTGGTATTATGTTATATAAGTTTATATATTGAGCAATTATTGATTTAACTATATTGACAAAGCGAATATGATATGCTAAGATAACAGTGTTATATAACACTGTTATCTTTTTTTGAAAGGAAGTGAATCGTTGTCCATAGATAAAAATACGAAAAAGCGTATCGAAGAATCAGCTATTAAGGAATTTATGGAAAAGGGCTTTGCAAAGGCTTCTTTAAGACAAATAGTTAAGAATGCAGGTCTTACAACCGGAGCATTCTATAAATATTATCCTACGAAAGATGCTTTATTTGCGAGCCTTGTAGAACCATATGCCAATAAGCTTTACTCCATATATGATGTTACAATAGAGGATTTTCAGAGTCTTCCTGCAAGTCAGCAACAGAAAAATATGATTGAAGCATCATCTGGTGGAATAACAGAAATGCTTGAGTACATTTATGAGCATTATGATAATTTCAAATTACTTCTATGTAAGGCAGACGGAACACCATTTACTTCGTTTATACATAATCTTGTTGAGCGAGAAGTAAAATCAACTGTCAAATTTATAGATGATATGCGAGCATCTGGCGTTGAAATTCCTGAAATAGATGTGGAATTTGTCCATATGATTACCAGTGGTATGTTTTTGTCAGTATTTGAGATTGTTGCCCACGATATGCAAAAGGATATTGCTATTAAAAGGGTACAAAAAATCAAGGAGTTTTATACAGGCGGTTGGGAAAGAATGTTAGGATTTTCATTTTAAACTTTGCCTGTCAGAAATAGTAACATTGAAATAAACCTCGTATCTATAAAAGCAGATACGAGCAATTTATTCATCAAAGGTTAGCTATTTCTAACTATTTTAAAAAAGGAGAATAAAAATGCAAAAAGAAAAATCCTCTCTTAGCTGGATAATGCAATGGGCTGGTACACATAAAGTTTTGTATATAGTAAGCGTTATTCTGGCAGTATTCAATGTTATTTTTAAGATGATACCATATTTCATAATAGGAGATATAATATCTAAGCTTGTAAATGGAGAAAATAATCTTAATACATATCTTATCGAAGTCGCTTTAATTGCCGCTTCATTTGTAGTTGCAGAGATATTCCATTCTATTTCGACTGCACTTTCTCACAAAGCAACATTTACAGTTCTTGCGGCAATACGCAAGGATACTTGTGATAAGCTTTCAAGAGTTCCTCTTGGATATGTCAAGGATATGCAGTCAGGAACATTAAAAAATATTATGGTAGAAAGAATAGACAGTATCGAAACAACACTTGCACATATCGTTCCTGAATTTACATCGAATATTATTCCGCCGATATTTGTAGTTGTTTATCTTTTCATTATAGATTGGCGAATGGCTTTACTTTCTTTGGTTACAGTTGTCTTAGGATTTGCTTCAACCTTTGGTATGTTTGTTGGTTATGAAGAAAATTTCAAAAACACAATAGTTAAAACAAAGGCTCTTAATGATTCTGCAGTTGAATATATCAACGGAATTGAGGTTATAAAGGCATTCGGCAAGGCCGATTCTTCATATGAAAAGTTTACAGTTGCTGCAAGAGAAGGTGCAGATGCCTTTATAAACTGGATGAGAAAGTGCAATGTTTTCCATTGTATTTCATTCGTGTTGACGCCATATACTTTGCTTACAGTTCTTCCGTTTGGTGCGATGTTCATTATGAATGGTACACTTTCTGTCGCAAATTTCATTATGTGTATAATTCTTTCACTCGGAATAGTTGGTCCGCTCTTGACTGTTACAAGCTATACAGATGATTTAGGCAAGATGGGCAGTATTGTAGGAGAAGTAACAGGAATTTTAACTCATCAAGAGCTTGACAGACCTGAAAAATCCAGAAAAAAGCCTGCTGATGCTTCAGTTAAGTTAACAGATGTAAGCTTTGGTTATCACGAAAAAGAAGTTCTACACAATATAAATATGGATATGAAGTCAGGAACTATAAATGCTATTGTAGGACCTTCCGGAAGCGGTAAATCTACGATTGCAAAGCTTATTGCGTCTTTGTGGGATGCAAATAGCGGAAAGATAGAAATTGGCGGTGTAAATATCAAAGATTTATCGCTGAAAGAATACAATAAAAACATTGCTTATGTTGCTCAAGATAACTACCTCTTCAATGAAACAGTAAGAGAAAATATCCGACAAGGTAATCTTAATGCAACAGATGAAGAAGTTGAAGAGGCTGCAAAAAAGAGTGGCTGTTACGACTTTATAATGTCATTGGAGAATGGTTTTGATACAGTTGTAGGTGGTGCAGGAGGTCATCTCTCCGGCGGTGAAAGGCAAAGAATTTCCATTGCAAGAGCTATGCTTAAAAATGCACCTATCGTAATTTTAGACGAAGCAACGGCTTATACAGACCCAGAAAATGAATCTATTGTTCAGGCATCAGTTGCAAAGCTTGTAGAGGGCAAAACCTTAATAGTAATTGCACATAGACTTTCAACGATTACTGATGCAGATAGAATCTTTGTTGTCAATGATGGCAAGATAGAGGAACAGGGAACACATAATGAACTTCTTACAGAAAATGGACTTTATAAAAAGATGTGGGAAGCTCATATATCCGTAAAGGATAACGGAGGTGAAGGCAATGATTAAAATATTGCATAAATTCTTTAATTTTTGCGGAAAGAATAATAAAAGAAAGTTTCAGATTTCTATTTTTCTGGGAGCTATACAGGCACTTTGTGAGGCCATGAAAATTCCGGCAATAATGATTATCTTAATAGCTATTATGAATAATAGTCTTAATACCGGAGTAATTTTCACAACTCTTGGAATTATGATTGGCTCTATGATTATAGATTTTATTACAAGAATGCGTTCTAATATGCTTCAGACTGAAGCTGGCTACGGTGCAGCAACATTTAAAAGAATTGAAATAGCACAGCATCTCAGATATTTGCCTATGGGATATTTTAATAAAAATAGTCTTGGCTCAATAACTTCTGTCACAACTAATACTATGGAGAATCTTGGAGATATTGCAACAAGAGTTGTTATGCTTAGTACACAGGGAATACTTAACACAGCATTGATTCTTGCTATGCTTATTGTCTTTGATTATAGAATAGGTCTTATCGGCACAGCAGGTGTTATTGTTTTCCTGATAGTCAATACGCGTATGCAGAACGCAGGAAAAAAGCTTTCAAAAGATAAGATTGATTCAGACCATACTCTCGTAAGTGAGATTATAGAATACATACAAGGAATTTCAGAGGTTAAATCTTATAACCTTGTAGGCTTACAGACCAAAAAACTCAATAAAGCTATAGATAAAAATGCTAAGATAAATACTAAAATGGAATTTGCATTTATTCCGTTTATGACGCTTCAGGTCTGTGTAACAAAGTTAACAGGTGCAATTATGATGATAAGTTCTATTGCACTCTATCTTAATGGAAAAATGGACTTAATGATTTGCATAGGTATGTCAATTTGTGCATTTATGCTCTATTCAAGCCTTGAACAAGCCGGAAACTACTCTGCACTTCTCCATACTATTGATGTTTGCATAGATAAAGCACAGGAAATTCTCGACCTTGATACTATGGATATAGATGGCAAGGATATTCAGCCGGAAAATCATAATATAGATATAGAAAATATAACTTTCTCCTATGATAAGAGAAAGATTATCGATGGCATTACTTTACACATTCCTGAAAAAACAACTACTGCAATAGTCGGACCAAGCGGTGGCGGTAAAACTACTCTCTGTAACTTGATTTCAAGATTCTGGGATGTAAACAGTGGTGAGATAAAGCTCGGCGGAGTAAATGTTAAAGATTATAGTATGGATAGCCTTATGAAGAATTTTAGCTTTGTTTTTCAGAATGTTTATCTCTTTGCCGATACAGTAGCTAATAATATTAAGTTCGGCAGAGAAAATGCAACTATGGAAGAAGTTATAGCTGCGGCTAAAAAAGCTTGCTGTCACGATTTTATAATGAGCTTGCCAAATGGTTATGATACCGTTATCGGAGAGGGCGGTGCAAGTATTTCAGGAGGCGAAAAGCAAAGAATTTCTATTGCAAGAGCAATTATGAAGGATTCGCCGATTATAATTCTTGATGAAGCGACAGCAAATGTAGACCCAGAAAATGAAAAAGAACTTGTAGACGCTATTGACGCACTTACAAAAGAAAAAACTATAATTATGATTGCACACAGACTTAAAACTGTTCGTAATGCAAACCAAATTGTAGTTGTTGATAAGGGCAAGATTGCACAACTTGGTACACACAATGAGCTTATGAGTCAGGACGGAATATATAAACGCTTTGTAAACGCCAGAGAGCAGGCTACAAGCTGGAAATTAAAATAATAAATTTAGAAAGGTGCAACTGCCTATGTCTGATACTAAGACTTTAATCAATGGTGTCCCTGAAACAATGTTGCAGACGCTCTATGCAAGAGCAAAGGAATCACAAAAGGAAAAACATTGTATTTATGATGAAAAAGCGATAGAGATTGTTTCTAAGCTAAACTATGATTTTTCCCTTGCCGATAAAGACAAAAGGTATGGAAGTTTTTATGCCTATATATAAAATTATCGGCAAAATTCCGTTTATTAAAAATCTATCAAATAAGATATTAGTTATGGAAAATATGTGATTATATTCTATGATTAAAAAATTTAGTTGATTTTTCATAATATTACCCTATCCCATTTACAGCTTTCCCCTTGCATAAGTGAAAAACTCGTTATATAATAATGTTTACAAATGATAGACATTACCTATAATAAATGGGGAAGGAGTTTATATGAAAAGAATTTTTGGCTCTGTCTTGACTTATGTTAAAAAAACAGATAAACCATTCTGGCTTTTGACAATAACTGCGTCTATATATGGTTTTCTATTGATTTATAGTCAACAAAGAAGCGGCGGCACTAATTTTCTTAAAACTCAAATTATGGCTGTTGGAATAGGATATATTGCAGCAGTATTTATATCTTGTATAGATTATAGGTTCTATGGCAAGGTTTGGTGGCTTTTTGCAGGTGTAGCAATTTCGTTGACAATACTTGTCTTTTTTATAGGCATACAAATTGCAGGAACAGATGATGTTGGTTGGATTAAAATCGGAAGTATGACATTTCAACCATCTGAATTGACTAAAATATGCTTTATAGTAACCTTTGCAAAACACATTTCAGTTTTGGTTAAATATGATAAGCTAAAAAGTTTTTTTGGTGTTATGACGCTTGTGTTTCACGCAGCAATTCCGATTTTGCTTATTCATATGCAAGGCGATGACGGAACAGCTCTTGTTTTTGGGTTTATGTTCCTGATAATGACATTTGCGGCAGGTGTTCAGCTTAGATATTTCATAGCTTTTTTTGTAGCATTGTGTGTAGCAGCACCTTTGTTTTACACTAAGATTATGAATGATGACCAACGCAACAGACTTCTTGTACTATTTGACCTTGATGATAACAGCTTGACCACATATGGTTGGCAACAATATCAAGGTAAGGTTTCTATTGCTTCCGGAGGACTTTCAGGTGAGGGCTATATGAATGGTCCACGAGTTGCGAAGGATATAGTTCCATATCAAGAGAATGATTTTATCTTCACAGTTGCAGGTGAGGAATTTGGCTTTATTGGCTGTACAATTCTTTTGCTGATTTTACTTTTTATTGTGATTAAAACTATGAGAAATGCACATCTTGCTGATGATGTATTTGGAAAAATGATTTGCTACGGATTTTTCTCAATTATTGCTACTCAGGCGGTTGTTAATATTGGAATGGTTCTTGGAATTTTCCCTGTTGTTGGAATAACACTTCCGTTTTTTAGTTCTGGCGGAACATCAGTTATGTGTCTGTATTTTGGAGTAGGCCTTGTACAAAGTGTGTATATGCACAGGGAGGGTAAACATTCACTAAATAAGCTTCATAGAAATCAAGCTTAAAATAAAACAGGTACAACTCATTTTAGGGTTGTACCTGTTTTTTTATCTAAAGTGTTATTATTTATTTTGCCAAAGCACTACATTTCCGCTTTCAAGCGTTTTTTTCATATCTATTATTCGTTGATTGCTTGAACCTCTGAAACATAGTGAAACATCGTAAAGACTTTCTATGAAAGGGCCGTCGACAAGAACATCAATATTCTCAAGAAGTTCATCTGTAATATCGCATCTCCAATAGCCCTCTGTTTGTAATTCCTTTTCGAGAGTACAGCCGGTATAAAACCATATAGTTTTAGCAGGCAATTCCTTTCTGATACGCTTTATAAAAGGCAGGATTTCTCTTTGGTTTCTAACCTCAAAAGGTTCTCCTCCAAGCACTGTTAAGCCATTTATATATGACTTTGAAAGTGCCTTAATGATTTCATCTTCTGTTTCTTTGGTAAATGGCTTACCATAATTGAAATCCCATGTCTCACTATTGAAACAGTTCTTGCAATGTCTTGTACACCCCGAAACAAAAAGTGAAACTCTGACTCCGGTGCCATTTGCTATATCAGTCTTTTTAATATTGCCATAATTCAAAGCCATCACCGCTTTTCTAAGAATTACAAATTATTATAGCATACTCATCTTAAAAAATAAAGTGTATTATGAGAAGGTTAATCATTATAATAAAGATTTGTTTTCTTTTCCTTATCAAAAATATGCAATGCCTTATTATTAAAACCGACTGTAATTTTATCTCCGGGTTGATAGAAGATAGATTCTGCGTCTGCGTCAAGAGCAGGAATACGAATTGCAGTATCCTTATTATCAATATAAGCGTGAAGATGAACTTCATTACCAAGCATTTCGCTTACTTCTACAATAGTATCAACGGATAATGGACTACCTTGTGGTACTATTGCAAGATTTTCAGCTCTTACACCAAGTATTACCGGCATAGGCTTAACATTATTTTTAGTATAAACTTCCTGCATTTTGTCATTAAGTCTGATAACCATACCTAATAATTTTACAGAATATCCGTTTTCATCTTTGATAAGCTCTGCATCAAAGAAATTCATTTGAGGCGTGCCGATAAAGCCTGCAACAAATATATTTCTTGGGAAGTGGAATACTTCTATCGGAGTTCCGACCTGCTGAATAAAGCCGTCTTTCATAATAACTATTCTGTCGCCGAGTGTCATAGCCTCAACTTGGTCATGAGTAACATAAATAAATGTTGTACCCAATCTTTGATGAAGCTTTGAGATTTCTGTTCTTGTTTGAGCTCTCAATTTTGCGTCGAGATTGGAGAGAGGTTCGTCAAGTAAAAAAACCTTCGGGTCACGAACTATTGCACGACCGATAGCTACACGCTGACGCTGACCGCCTGAGAGAGCCTTTGGTTTTCTTTGCAGGAACTCTGTAATTCCAAGAATCTCCGCTGCTTCTCGAACTCGTCTGTCAATCTCTTCACGAGGTACTTTCCTTAGCTTTATTGAAAAAGCCATATTATTATAAACTGTCATATGAGGATAAAGTGCATAGTTTTGGAAAACCATAGCAATATCTCTATCTTTCGGAGCAACATTATTAACAAGTGTATCGCCTATATATAATTCACCGTCAGTAATGCTTTCAAGACCTGCAACCATTCTCAAAGTGGTTGATTTTCCACAACCTGATGGTCCGACGAATACAACAAATTCCTTATCCTTTATATCAAGATTAAAATCGTGAACAGCTACTACATTGCCGTCATAAACCTTTTTTATATTGCGGAATGACAAATCTGCCATTATAAATCTCCTTCTTTCGTTTTATTATGAGGGGTTATTACATATTTTTCAATCTGTGGCCATGAATTAAATGACGCTGTAAAGTTCATTATTGAAAAACCAAATACTATCGGCAGAAATAATCCTACTGGAAAGTAGCCTATTGCTACAAATATAATTGCTGCCTGAACTATCATTGTAACAAGAGTTCCAAATGGTTTTATGAGATATAGTGCCAAAGCATTTTTTATTATCTGCTTAAGTGATAGGTCAACAGACGCTATCATAACATATACATAATTGGAAATCGCAAAGAACATTATCGCAACCGCCAAAACCAACGCTACAAGAATTGCTGAGAATGTAGAATTATCTATCATCTTTGAGTAAACACCTATTGCAACATATGCAAGAGCTATAAATGCAAGCTGAATTGCTGCAAAAGTTGTATTTTTCTTCCATTCCTGTTTAAAACCCTTCATAAAATCGTCTATTACATATGCCTGTTCATCTCTTGCAAAACGGCTCATAACTCTTGTTAAACCGCCGATTGCAGCAGGGATTGTAACTATTGGAATACAAAAAAGTATAAACAGAAGATTTGCTCCGATTATACGCCAGAAGGCTTCATAAAAAAGCATAAGATATAGGGTTATTCTGTGTTTAGGATAGCGTGTTTTTTTATCATAATCTTTCTGTGGCGCTTTATCCTTTGCGAGTATCATAATTGCTTCATTCCTTTTTATAATCTATTATGTATTATTTAATAGCACCGTCAACAACGCCCTTGATAATCTTCTTTTGTGCGATAAGATAGAAGATAACAACCGGCAGCATTGAGAGTATAAGTGCGGCTGTCGCAATATCCCAGCTACTTGTAAATGTGCTGAAGAATTTACTTGTCTGAAGCGGAAGTGTATACCATGATTGTTCTTTAAGTACAAGGCTTGGCAAGAGATAGTCATTCCAAATCCACATAATCTGAAGAATCGCAACAGTTGTGTTTATAGGAGAGAGAAGAGGGAAGACTATTTTCCAAAAAGTCTTAAACATACTACAACCGTCAATCATAGCAGCTTCTTCAAGTTCCTCCGGAACCCCTTTTATAAATCCGTGATACAGCATAATCGCCATACTGCAGCCAAAGCCCAGATAAGTAAATACTAAGCCGAAAGGATTAAGTATATTAAGACCGTTAAGTGCAAAGGTTGCATCTCCAAGTGTTATTGAAAAAACTTCTTTGCTTCCCATAATAGACATAAGAGGGAGCATTACACACTGAAAAGGTATCAAAAGTGCGACTGCAAAAAGAATAAACATAACCTTTGAAATCTTTGTTTTATATCTGACAAGAACCCATGCTGCCATTGAGGAAAATAGCAGTATCAAAGCCGTAGAAACTACAGTTATCCATACAGAATTCCAAAGAGAATTGAAGAAGTTCATTTTCTCCATAGCTTTTGGGTAGTTATCAAATATAAACGGATTTGGCCAACCAAGAACATCTGTGAGTATACCCCTTTGGTTCTTGAAGGAGTCCATTAAAAGTATAAAAATAGGAAGCAAAAATAAAATCGCTACTAAAAAACCTATTACTATTTTCAGATATTTAAAGAATTTATTTTCACCCGTCATGTTTCTACCTCCGCTCTCTTAGTAGCGATAAGCTGAATTATAGAGATTGTTGCAACTGAGATAAGGAAGATTACTGCCTTAGCCTGTGCATAGCCTGTTTCGTTAGAAACAAACGCCGAGTTATAAATATTCAGTGCAAGCATTTCATTGCAGTGGTTAGGACCGCCCTTTGTAAGTGCAAGGTTTTGGTCGAAAAGCTTGAATGAGTTTGAAAGCATAAGGAAAAGACCAACTGTAAATGCAGGAACAACCATAGGAATTGTTATGCTAAAGAGTCTTCTCCAACCGCCTGCACCGTCTATCGCAGAAGCTTCTATAACGCTGTCTGGAATATTCTGTATTGCGGCGATATAAATAATCATCATATATCCGCCCATCTGCCAGACCATAACTATAAGCAATGCGAAAAATCCTGTTGTGCTGTCTGTCAACCAGTTACGGAAAAACTCCATTCCTGTAGCAGTATAAATTGCATTGAAAACCTGCTTGAAAATAAACTGCCATGCAAAGCCTAAAAGCAAACCGCCTATAAGGTTAGGCATAAAGAATATTCCTCGAAGTAGAGTTGCTCCACGGAATTTCTTAGTTACGAGAAGTGCCAGTGCAAAGCCTACTACATTGATACATATAACAGCTGTTACAGCAAAAAGTGCTGTGTAACCAAAAGAATACCAGAAATTTGAATTATCATTTGTAAAAAGTTTAATATAATTTTCAAAGCCTATAAAATTAGCGTTTCCTGAGCCTTTCCAGTCTGTTAATGAATAGTAGATACCTATAATTGTAGGAATCAGAACTACTATTGCAAAGGAAATCAAACATGGTGCAAGAAAAAGCCAAAAACCCAATTTGGAGCGTTTCATAGTGTTGTTTCCTCCATTTCTTAAAAAACAAAAGAGATGCGATAGACCTATCCACCGCACCCCTTTTAATAATTATTATAAATTTATGTTACGTCGGTTTATTTTTTCGTACTAATTATTTTTTAGCCTCTGCCCAGCCATCTTGTGCTGTTTTAACAACTTCGTCCCAAGTCTTTTCACCAGAGATATATGCCTGAACTGCTGCACCGAATACATTTTGTCCCCAGCCATCAGGTGTGCCCTTAAATACTGCGTTAACTACCTTACCAGAAGAACTAAGATCTACAACTGCTTTTGAAAGTGGATCTGATGGTGTGAGGTCGCCATAGTTATCGAATACTGGAATAAATCCAAAGCTATTTACGATTATATCCTTACCCTCATCACTCTGATAGAGCCAGTTGAGGAAATCTTTTGCAGCGGTCTTTTCAGCATCGCTTGCCTTAGAGTTAACTGTCCAATACTGAGAAAGAATAGAAACCATAGCAGCGTCTTGATTATCTCCGCCGATAGGCATAGGAAGAAGTGTAAGATTTTTAGCTGTTGCTTCATCAATCTTATTGATTTCACCATATGCCCAGTTACCCTGCTGAATAACTGCAACCTTACCTGTTGCAATATCAGGAATAGCGTTGCCTGAATATGTATAGGTTACAGCACCCTTCTTATTATCTGCAAATTCAGAATATTTGAGCATCATATCGGTATAATCTTTATATGTATTGGCATATTTCATTTCGATTGTTTTTGAATTATATGCCTTAAATGGGTCGCCTTCAAATTCAGGAACAAGGAAGATATTTTCTGCATGGTCACCAAGAACCCATGTTTCTGCACCCTGAACGGCTGTTACAGATTTAAGATTCTTACAGCTGTCTACATTTGAAAGAGAACCGTCCTTAATTTTTGCATCAAGTTTTGAGAATGCGTCATCAAAATCTTTCATAGATTTAAGATTTGAAATATCAATACCTGCGTCATCAAAAATCTTCTTGTTTACAACAAGTCCAAGTCCTTCTGTTGAAACCGGCAAGCCATAAACCTTACCATCAACTGTCAGAAGGTCAAGAGAACCCTTTGTTGCGTGGCTAACCCATGGTTGGTCGCTAAGGTCTTCAAGATAATCCTTATAAACTTCATATTCAGATGGACCGATTGCATTAAAGATAGTCGGCATTGTACCTGCGGACATATCTGCTTTAAGAACTGTACCAATATCTGTACCAGCACCGATTGACTGATATGTAATAGTTACATTTGGAGCTACACTCTTATATTTTTCAATAGCTTTTCCAAGCTGCTCATCAATTTCTGCCTTAAACTGCTTAATAGTAATAGTTACAGGTTCATTAGAAGAGGATTTGGAATCTGTGCTGCTTGTAGTTGAACTTCCTCCTGTAGAACTTGTACCATCGCTTTTAGAAACGCTACAACCTGCAAGGGCTGCTGTGGAACAAATAGATGCTACGAGTAATGCTGCTAAGATTTTCTTTACTTTCATTGGTTTTTCTCTCCTTATATAATTTTTTGCGAGTAAAGTTTATTTTACTTTACTGCCCCCTTGCTAAAATTATAGTTTACTTAAACCATAAAAGTCAACCTATTTAAAAGTTTTTATACATTTTCTATATTCAGAGCTGAAAAGCAAGCCAAAACTAAGGCTTTTTCTCTGTTTTGCCGAAAAATTTTCTATTATTGCCAAGTAAAAAGCGTTTTATTTGTGCAATTCGTTCAGTAAATAATATAAATATACTCAAAGCACAATAAGAATATATTTAATATAAACATATTTGATTATTTTGCTTTCGAAAAATTCACTATATTTTACATATAATATTTGACATAAAAATTTTGAAATGCTATCATTTTATAAAATACTCAAGGAAGTGTATATATGATTATTGATATTCATGTTCACATAGGTTCGGCATTAGATTTTAATTTATCTGAAGAAGATGTTTTATATTCGATGAAAACTTATAATATTGATTATGCCATTATTTCAAATATTGATGCTGTTGAATACTCGTCCGATTTAACCGAGTTACCTATTGAAATGCAAAAGCCACAGCTTGAATGTCTTAACGATTGCATTAAAATAGCAAGAAAAAATCCTGATAAATTAGGTGTGGCATTTTGGTTTAAACCACATGCAGAAAGACTTACCCAAGAAATTAAAGATACTGTAAAAGCTAATCTTGACATAATCAAAGCTTTAAAGCTTCACCCTTATTATAGTAAGACCTCAACGGATAGTCCTGAAGTTGAAGAATATCTCCGTTTTGCAGAGAAACTTAATTTACCTATAATAATCCATACCGGCGGCTGTAAAGAGGCAGAACCTATCACTGTATATAATGCGGCAAAGAAATTTCCTAAGGTTAAGTTTATTATGGCTCATATGGGACTTGGCAGTGATAATTCAGAATCGATAAAACTTATAAGCAGTTTGCTAAATTTATATGGTGATACTGCATGGGTACCAATTAAAAGTGCAATTTCTCTTATAAAGAATTCCTCATCAGAAAAACTATTCTTTGGCAGTGATAATCCAATAGATGGCAAAGACACCTATCTTCATAATAAAACTGGAGACCGTAGTCTTTATCAGGAATATTTTAATGAGCTTAAAGAACTTATCTCCGAAAATGACTACAATAATATTATGTATAAAAATGCGGTAAGAGTATTTAATCTTCCTTTTAATATATAAATTTCAGAGCATAACATTTCAGAAATAGAGATGTTATGTTTTTTATTTAATGATTATTTAATAATTGCTATGCTATAATCATTTACAGAAAGCGAGGAGGTAATATGTATTTTAGATTACTGAAAAATGAATTAAAGCGAAAAAAGACGATGAATATTGTTCTTTTGCTGTTTGTAATTTTAGCAGCTATGTTTGCCGCAAGCAGCGTAAGCAATATCATCACCGTCACAAATGGTTTGGATTATTTCTTTGATAAGGCTGGTATGACGGATTATTATTTTATATCATCACAAACAAACGAAAATAATAATTTATCAAAAATTCTTGACGAAGAAAGTTCAGTTTCAAGCTACAAAAAAGAAAATATCATTTTTGCTTCTGCTAGTAGTTTTAAAAATACCGATAATGAAAAATTGACAGATTTTAGTAACCCTGCACTTATAATTTCGATTGATGATGCAAAGTTAAATTATTTTGATAGCAACAATGAAATTATAAATAAGATTGATGAAGGAAAAGTTTATTTTTCCAGTTTTCTTGCAAATAAATCAGGGCTTAAAATCGGAGATAAGCTTAAACTAAATTTATGTGATACTTCACTTGAACTTGAATACGCAGGTATGGCTAAGGACGCTTTTCTTGGTAGTGATATGATTGGAAATCCACGCTGTATTCTAAATGATAAGGATTATCAAAAATTATATGAAAATAAATTGATACATTCAGGCTATCTTGGCGAAATATATTATGTAAATACAGATAATATAAGTGCTTTGGAATCAGCAACTGCAGATTGTGATAATCTTATGTTTCAAGGCTCTGATTCAACCATAAGAGCTACTCATGTTCTGGATATGATTATTGCAGGACTTTTATTAGTTGTAAGCGTATGTCTTATACTTGTATCGTTTGTTGTGCTGAAATTCACGATAGGTTTTACTATTAATGAGGAATTCAGAGAAATTGGTGTTATGAAAGCCATAGGAATTAGAAATAATTCTATTCGTGGACTTTACCTTGTAAAATATCTCGGCATAGCTGTTATCGGTTCTGTAATTGGCTATATTGCAAGTATACCTTTTGGGAATATAATGCTTTCAAGCATTAGTCAGAATATGGTATTAGGTAATGATAATTCCTTTATAATAGGTGTTTTATGCAGCATTGCCGTAATTGGAATAATTATGCTGTTTTGCTGGAGTTGTACCAGAAAAATCAAAAAAATGTCGCCTATTGATGCTGTAAGAAATGGACAGACTGGTGAACGCTTCCGCAAAAAGAGTATTATACATCTTGGTAAAAGCCGACTTGGTACAAATGGTTTTCTTGCTATAAACGATGTTTTAAGCAGTCCGAAGCAATTCTCTATAATTACATTGGTATTTACAATTTGTATATCGCTTGTGATAATACTTGCAAATACTGCAAATACACTTAACAGCGAAAAATTACTTTTCCTTTTTGGTACAACAAAGAGTGATTTATATTTCAATAGTACCAGTAGAGTTATGGATGTAATGGGTGGAAGTAAGACATTTAAAGATGAATATAAAGAAATTGAAAATCTTCTTTCCGAAAACAATATGCCTGGTAAAGTACACATCGAAAAAATGTTCAAAATACCTGTTACATCAAGCAAGACTAAGATTAATGTAATGTTTCAACAGTGTAGTGATACCAAAGCAAGTGACTATACATATAGTCAGGGTACTGCACCAAAATATGAAAATGAAATTGCTATTACAGAACCTATTGCAGAAAGGCTTGGTGTAGGTATAGGAGATAAGGTAAAGCTAAATATCTGTGGTGAGGAGAAAGAGTATATAGTATCTGCACTTTTTCAAAGCTTTTGCCAACTTGGTGATGTTGGCAGACTTCACGAAAGTGTTTCAATTCCTGATAATAAAATAAGTTCATCCCTGGCATTCCAAATTGATTTTGATGATAAGCCAAATAGTAAAGAAATAGAAAACAGAAAAGAAAAGCTTAAAGATATTTTCGATACACAAAAGATATTTGATGCAGAAGAGTTTGTAAAAGACTCTACTGGTGCAGCAGATACTGTAAACGGTACAAAAAACCTTGTGCTTATAATTTCTTTATTGATAACAGCTATGATAAGTATACTTATGGAACATTCTTTTATCACAAAAGAAAAATCAGAAATTGCACTTATGAAAGCAATGGGATTTAAAAGTCGTTCTGTTATTGCACAGCATACATTAAGGTTTGTCATTGTAAGTATTATTGCTGCTATAATTTCATTGGCACTTAGTTTACCACTTACCAAACTTTGCATTAACCCGATATTCTCGTTTATGGGAGCGGTTAGTGGCATAGAATACGAGATTAAACCTTTTGAGGTATTTGTGATTTATCCTATTATAATTTTGGTGTCAATAATTGCAGGCACATTTTTTACATCACTTCATACAAAAGCAATCAAGGCATCAGATACTTCTGATATTGAATAGAAAGGTAGAATATATATGGGAAACATACTTGAAGTAAAAGATTTATGCAAGACTTATATTATAAATAAAAGGCAGAATAATGTTCTCCGAAATGTTAATTTCACTATTGAAAAAGGCGAAATGGTTGCAATTATGGGACCATCGGGTTCAGGAAAATCTACATTACTTTATACCGTTTCAGGAATGGATAAAATGACCGCAGGAGAAGTTATTTTCTGTGGAAAGAATATGTCAGAGCTAAATGAAAATGAACTTGCTAAAATGCGTCTTGACGATATGGGATTTATATTTCAGCAAATGTATATGATGAAAAATCTTTCGATAATTGATAATATAATTTTGCCCGCAGTGAAATCTAAAAAGACAAGCGAAAGTCGAAAAGAAACTCTTAAAAGAGGTCAAGAACTAATGAAAAAACTTGGAATTATAGATATTGCTGATAATGACATAAATGAGGTTTCTGGCGGACAGCTGCAAAGGGCTTGCATATGTCGCAGTATGATAAATTATCCGGATATGATTTTTGCTGATGAACCTACCGGTGCATTGAATCGTAGTTCATCAGAGGAAGTTATGAATGAGCTTACCAATATCAATAATGAAGGTACAACTATTATGCTCGTTACTCACGATGCAAAAGTAGCCGCAAAATGTACGAGGGTTTTATTTATTGTTGACGGCAACATAAACGGGCAGTATAATATAGACAGGAAACATTCTATGCGTGAGAGAGAGCGTGAATTGAATAATTGGTTGATTGAAATGGGTTGGTAAAGTGGTTGATATACTTATAGTTGAAGATAATCGAGAAATTTGCAACTTACTCTGCGATTTTCTTCGTGCAGAAAATTATACTGTCAGCACCGCAAATAATGGGGAAAAAGCCTTGTCACTGTATGAAAAATACGGGGCAAGGCTTGTCCTGCTTGATATAAATTTACCCGGAATTGATGGTTTTGCAGTATGTAAGAAAATAAGAGAAAAAGATAATACCCCTATAATTATTCTTACAGCGAGAGCCGAAAAAGAAGATAAGCTAAACGGAATCATTTTGGGTGCAGATGATTATATCGAAAAGCCATATGATATTGATATACTTATAGCAAAAATTAAAGGTATTTTTAAACGGAGGCTTTCAATAGATATTTTAACTGATGGTAATATTACACTTAATCTCTCTACTGAAACAGTTACAAAAAATGGTAAATCAATAGATATGACAGCTAAGGAATTTGCACTTTTATATTTGCTTATAGAAAATAAAGGAAAAACTCTCAGCAAAGATTATATTTTTAATAAAATATGGGGAACTGAAAGTGAATCAGAACAGCAGACATTGACAGTTCATATAAAATGGCTTAGAGAAAAGATAGAAGATAATCCCAAAAATCCTACAAAAATATTGACAGTGTGGGGAAAAGGCTATCGTTGGGAGAGCAAAAATGAAAACCTTTGATAGATTGATTTTTATATTTGCTGTTATTGGAATCTTATCTCTAATAATTATAAATATTCTGATGTTTCATTCAGATTCTAATAATGATAAAACTTATATGGTAGAAATAAATCGTATTGAAAATCAGCTTTCAGTGAACGAAAATATTAACATTAAAGATTATAATACTATTATTGGTATTTATAAATATGATAAATCTGATGATGAAAACTTATATAAAACTGAAAATAAATATGTAATAAGAAAGATAAATAATAGTTTATATAGAATAGAATATAATGATAATATAACTAATTATGATATAAAAATCCCAATTACAATAAACATTATAATATTTGTAACTTTTGTTTTTGTTGTAGTATTACTTCTATATGTAAGAAAAAATATAATAAAGCCATTTAGTAAGCTAAGTAACTTGCCCTATAACCTTGCAAAAGGAAATCTTACTACCCCTATAAAAGAAAATAAAAGTCGATATTTTGGTAAATATATCTGGGGAATAAATATGTTAAGAGAAACTCTTGAAACTTCCAAAAATCGAGAGTTAAAACATATTAAGAAAGAAAAAACCTTGCTACTTTCGCTTTCACATGATATAAAAACGCCTCTTTCAGCAATAAAACTCTATTCAAAGGCTATTTCAAAATCTGTATATAGTATTGAAAAACAAAGAGAAATAGCTGAGAATATAAATACAAAGGCTGATGAAATAGAGGATTTTGTAGATGAAATAATCAGAAAATCAAGTAGTGAATTTATGTCTTTTGAAATAAATAAAACAGATTTTTATTTATCTGAAGTCATAAACAAAATTTCTGATTATTACACAGAAAAGCTAAAATTACTTAATGTAGCTTTTAAAATAGAACCATATATTAATTGTATGATTTCTGGCGACAGAGACAGACTTGAAGAAGTTTTGCAGAATATAATCGAAAACGCAATAAAATATGGTGATGGCAGATATATTTCTATTTCTTTTTCTAACGAAGAAGATTGCCGCCTTATTACAGTATCTAATAGTGGATGTACACTTTCAGATTCTGAACTTCCACATATATTTGAGAGCTTTTGGCGTGGTTCAAATGTAAAGACTCAACAAGGTAATGGATTGGGACTATTTATATGTCGTCAACTTATGAAAGGTATGAATGGAGATATTTTTGCAGAAATATCTGATGAAAATATGAATGTCACTTTAGTATGCAGAAAAGCTGAATAATTAAATAACTTAAAAAGGGTGTATAAGCTAAGGATGACTTATACACCCTTTTAATATAAGCTGGTTTTTTTATTCATAATTATATTAATTTTTCTAAGTTTTGTGATAGTTAGCTTGAGAAGTATGTTTGTTAGTGATATAATATTTAAGTACGGCTTATTTTTGCTAATAATTTTATTTTTAAATTTGTAAGATTTTATTTGGTGTAGGGGGTACACTAAAATATATCTAAAAATTTCAGAAAAATATGCCTTAATAAAATGATTGGGGGATTATATTGATTTATGGATACGCAGACGAAAAGAAATTCGTTTAAAGGTTCATTAGGTTTTGTGCTTGCTGCGGCAGGAAGTGCTGTTGGTTTGGGAAACATCTGGAGATTTCCATATCTTGCGGCAAAAGACGGCGGAGGAATGTTCCTTGTAATTTATATCATTCTTGCACTTACCTTTGGCTTTACTCTGCTTATAACAGAAATTGCAATCGGAAGAAAGACGAAACAAAGTCCTTTAACAGCCTATGGTAAGCTTAATAAAAAATGGAAGGGTTTAGGAGTAATCGCTTGTCTTGTGCCTATAATTATTTTGCCTTATTATTGCGCTATCGGTGGTTGGGTACTTAAATACTTCCTTGTATATCTTACAGGAAATGGCTCAAGTGCCGCTCAAGATGGATATTTTACATCATTCATCTCTGGAAACTACGAGCCTATTATTATGCTTTTGATTTTTCTTTTTGCAACAGCCTTTGTTATATTCAGAGGTGTAAATAAAGGTATAGAATCATTTTCAAAGATTCTTATGCCAATTTTAATTTTACTTGTTGTTGTCATCGCAGTATTTTCACTTACAATCAGTCATACAGACGAAAATGGTGTTACAAGAACCGGTTTACAAGGGCTTATGGTTTATATTGTTCCGAATTTTGAAGGAATGACTATAAAGAGCTTTTTCTCCGTTTTGCTTGACGCTATGGGACAGCTATTTTTCAGCTTAAGCGTTGCAATGGGAATTATGATTGCCTACGGTTCATATGTCAGTGATAAAGCTGACCTTAAAAAATCAATAAATCAGATTGAAATTTTTGATACGGCAGTTGCTTTTCTTGCAGGCGTTATGATTATTCCTGCTGTATTTACATTCGCAGGTGTCGAGGGAATGGAAGCATCCGGTCCAAGTCTTATGTTTGTTTCATTGCCAAAAGTTTTTGCAGCTATGGGTTCAATAGGAAATGTTGTAGGTTGTCTTTTCTTTGCTATGGTTCTTTTTGCGGCATTGACAAGCTCTGTATCTATTATGGAAGCAATAGTATCAAGCTTTATGGATAAATTCAAATTTTCGAGAGTAAAGGCGGCCTCTCTTGAAACAGCGATTGCTATTGCAGCAGGTATAGTTGTTTGTTTGGGATATAACATACTTTATTTTGAAATGCCATTACCAAACGGTACAACTGCGCAAATTCTTGATATTATGGATTATATAAGCAACAACTTCTTTATGCCATTAGTAGCAATAGGAACTTGTATTCTTATTGGCTGGGTTGTTAAGCCAAAAACAGTTATTGATGAGGTCGAGAAAAATGGTGAAAAAATGGGCAGAAAAAGATTATATATTGTAATGATTAAATATATAGCTTTAATTATGCTTGTTATACTTTTCTTAAAATCAATAGGCGTTTTAACAATAATATAACACTTATTGAGAACTGTATGGGGTAAAATATGACAGATTTTAAAAAAGGCTTAAAGGACGGAATACCGATAGCCTTAGGGTATATATCAGTTTCTTTTACATTCGGACTACAAGCAGTAAGCGTAGGCTTAGCTTGGTGGGAAGCAGTAATGATTTCTTTTACAAATCTTACATCGGCAGGACAATTTGCAGGACTCGATATAATGGTAAGGGGTGGAGGCTTTTGGATGGAAATGGCTTGTACCCAATTTATAATAAATCTTAGGTATTCGTTGATGTCGTTATCTCTTTCGCAGAAAACCGATGAAAGCGTAAAGGGCATACATCGGTGGATAACGGGCTTTGGAATTACTGATGAGATATTCGCAGTATCAATGGGAAATGAAAAAGAAATAAGCAATAAATATCTTTATGGTGTAATTCTTCTTCCGATTTTAGGTTGGACAGGGGGAACTCTTTTAGGAGTTACTGCCGGAAGCGTTTTACCAAGCGTTGTAAGAGATTCTATGTGCATAGCTATTTATGGAATGTTTATTGCAATAATAATTCCGCCTGCTAAGAAAAATTCAGCAATATTTAAAGTAGTAATAATTTCTGTATTATTGAGCTGTATCTTTAAATGGGTACCCGTTTTAAATAATGTTTCAAGCGGGTTTGTAATTATTATATGCACAATAATTGCAGCATCAATCGGTGCAATTTTCTTTCCTGTTAAGGAGGAAAAAGAATGATTGTAAGAGATTTTTTCATTTATCTTTTTATTATGGCGGGTGTTACATATCTTATAAGAGTTCTTCCATTTGTAATTTTCAAAGGGAAAATCACAAACACATTTATAAAAAGCTTTCTTTATTATGTTCCATATGCTGTGCTTGGTGCAATGACATTCCCAGCGATATTGTTTTCAACAGGTAATTACATTTCATCTGTTGCAGGATTTATAGTAGCTTGCATATTGGCTTTTAAGGAAAAAAGCTTATTGATTGTAGCAATTTTTGCCTGTGTCACAGCGTTAGCAGTAAATTTAATTTGTATGGCAGTATAAGACTAAAAACACCAAGAAAAGCTTTTAAAAAGAATTTTCTTGGTGTTTAACTTTTAATATTTAAGATTGTCATTTAGCTTTATATACCCACTATTTTATATATAATACTTAGTGCAAACTGTACTATTTTATTTTCACAATAAAAAAATATTTAATATTAACAGAGAATTTACAATATATTAATTTACGAACTTAGCAAAATATAGTATCATTACTTATAAACACATTTCTGATGTGTTTATTTGGAGTGATGATGTGTTTGGCTATTTAAAACCTGATAAGCCTGAGCTTAAAATTCGTGAATATGAAGAATATAAAAGTGTATATTGTGGGCTTTGTAAGTATCTTGGCAAAGACTATGGAATAGTTTCACGACTTACACTCAGCTATGACTGCACATTAATTGCAATGCTTATAATGTCGCTTAGAAATGAAAGTATCAATTATTCAAAAAAACGATGTGTTGTAAATCCGCTGAAAAAATGTAATTTTTGTTTTTCAAATGGAGAAAGCTATCATTTTGCAGGCGCAGTTTCTGTAATTATGACCTACTATAAGCTTGAGGACACTATTTTGGACTCAGGTTTTTTTAAGGCGACAGCAGCAAGGTTTTTAAAGCTTATTTTCAAAAGAAGTCACAAAAAGGCTGTTGCTGCTTATCCTGAAATTGAAAAAATCACAAAGAATATGATGTCAGAACAGCTTGAAATTGAAAAAAGTCAAAATAATAGTATCGACCGTTCGGCGGACCCTACTGCAAAAGCTATCTCAAATTTATGTTTGCTTTTTGCAAAAAATGATGATGAAAAAATCATTCTTAAAGAATTTGGGTATTATATTGGAAGATGGATTTATCTTATGGACGCTGCCGATGATTATTTTGAAGATAAACAAAATAAATCATTTAATCCTTTTGCAAGCCATTTTAACAATTCTGATAACATTTCTAATTTTGAAATTATGGATTATTGTAATTCTACACTTAATTTAACTGTTTCAATGTCAATTTCTGCGTTTAATCTTCTTGATTTAACGCTATATAAACCCGTTTTAGAAAATATAATGAACCTTGGGCTTGCTTCTGCACAGAAACAATGCTTATTTATTAATAAGAAGAAATATTTTGAAAGAAGTGATATAGATGAATGACCCATATAGCGTTCTTGGTCTTGACAGTAGTGCTTCTGAGGAGGAAGTAAAAAAAGCATATCGTGAGCTTGCTAAAAAATATCACCCTGATAATTATCAAGATGGTCCACTTGCAGATTATGCCTCTAAAAAGATGGCAGAGATAAATGAAGCTTATGACCAAATTATATCCGAGAAGAGAGCCGCTAAAAAAGGGGGAAATAATGAATATTATAACGCCGGAACGGCCCGCACCTCTTCAAATTATGCTGATGTAAGAAATCTATTAAATACCGGAAGGTTTCAGGAAGCTGAACAAATTCTTAATGGTATTCCTGTTGAAGGTCGTGACGCTGAATGGTATTTCTTAAATGGCGTTATTATGTCAAATAAAGGCTGGCTCGACGATGCTTATACCAGCTTTCAAACAGCTTGTCAAATGGACCCTTCAAATAAAGAATATAATGCAGCATATAACCGAATGAAAAATCGCAGAAATGGTTCAAACGGCGGATATGATAGGGGAAATGGACCTGTTTTTTGCTGCACTCCTTGCGATATCTGTACAAGTCTTGCTTGTGCGGATTGTTTCTGTGACTGTTGCTGTAATTCTTGCCGTTAATGGAGGCTTTTAAATTATGAAGCAAAATAAAAAGCTAATCATAAGCTCAATGGTAGCCGCCCTTGCTTTATTTTTAATGATAATTGCCGGTCTTATACCAATAGGAACATATGCCGTACCTGTGGTTGCAAGCTTGCTTTATATCGTGCTTATAAAAGAAGTTGGTTATGGCTGGGCAATAATGGCATATGCAGTAACTGCTATTATGTCATTGATTCTTTGTGCCGATAAAGAAACAGCTATTAATTTTATACTTTTCTTTGGATATTATCCTATCTTAAAAATGTTGCTTGAAAAGATAAAACCTTTAGTTCTGAGGATAATCATTAAGCTGATAATTTTCAATGTGGCTATGATAGCGATATTTTATATAGCAACTTTCATTCTTATGATTCCTGCTTCGGCATATACAGTATTTGGATTATATATTCCATGGATAATACTTGCAGTTGGTAATGTGGTCTTTATCATCTATGACTATGCATTGACAGGTCTTACAGCGCAATATGACAGATATTGGAGTAAAATCGTTGGGAAAATTATCAAATGATAAAATCCTGATTATAAGCTTATAATATATATGTAGATTTAGATAGCATAACATTTCAGAATAATCTGAGATATTATGCTATTTTCTTATACGAAAATATAAGATTATAGCAATATATACACCAATTTGTCAAACTGTACACCCCGAAAATATCAAAACTGTACTTTTTAATAGGTGCAAACGTATGTTATAATATAAACGCTTTTTTAAAAATATTATAAAAACAAGAGGTTAAGATAATGAAAAGAATAGTTACAATTCAGGATATTTCTTGTATCGGTAAGTGTTCTCTTACAGTTGCACTTCCGATTATTTCTGCTATGGGAGTAGAGGCTGCAATAATTCCAACTGCCGTACTTTCAACACACACAATGTTTTCAGATTTTACATTCAAAGATTTAACAGACCAGATTCAGCCTATTTCTGATCACTGGAAGAAAGAAAATTTCAAATTTGATGCAATCTATACAGGTTATCTTGGTTCAGCAGAACAGACGGAACTTGTATGCGATTTCTTTGATAGATATAAGACAGATGACAATATTATCTTTGTTGACCCTGCAATGGCAGATAACGGCAAGCTATATCCTGCTTTTGATAATAATTTTGCAAAGCTTATGGCTAATGTTTGTGCAAAGGCTGATATTATAGTTCCTAATCTTACAGAAGCTTGTCTTATGACTGATACGGAATATAAGACAGAGTATGACGAGCAGTATATTCTTGATATACTTCATAAGCTTACAGCAATGGGTGCTAAGAAAGCTGCAATTACTGGCGCAAACTATAATGGTAAATATGGAATTGTAGGATATGATAGCGAAAACGATACCACTTTTTCATATTTCCACGAGAAGCTTCCTACAAGTTATCATGGAACGGGCGATGTATTCTCATCTGTATGCGTAGGTGCTTTGAATAATGGCTTATCACTCGATAAGGCAATTAAGATTGCCGCAGATTATACAGTTGAGTGTATCCGCATTACAGCGGCAGAAAAAGGTGCCAATGCTTATGGCGTAAACTTTGAACTTGCAATTCCATATTTACTCAATCTCCTTAAAAACGAGAAATAATTTTTGTATATTGCTTTTAAACTTTCGGGCAATATAATTAAAAAAATTCTATGTTATTCTTGATTTTTCTGATTAGAAATGTTATATTAGTGTTATAAGTACAGACTAAAAACACATATAATAAGCTCGGAGGCAAATATTATGAAATGCCCTTTTTGTACCTATGCTGAAAGTAAGGTTATTGATTCTCGTCCGACAGATGAAGGCGAGCGTATACGCAGAAGAAGAGAATGTTTAAAATGCGGCAAAAGATTTACAACCTATGAAGTTGTAGAAACTTTGCCAATAGTTGTTGTTAAGAGCGATAATTCTCGTCAGCCGTTTGACGGCGAAAAGCTTTTGAATGGCTTATTAAGAGCTTGTGCGAATAGACCTGTTTCTTTAGAAACACTTCAAGGTGTTGTAGACGATATTGAAGCTAAACTTCAAAGTAGCCTTGACCGTGAAGTAAGCTCAAAGTATATCGGAGAGCTTGCAATGGAAAAGCTAAAGAACATAGATGAGGTTTCATATGTTCGTTTTGCTTCCGTATATAGACAATTCAAAGATATAAATTCCTTTATGGAGGAGCTTTCAAAGCTCTTAAAAGAAAAGTAATTTAATAAAAAGGTATGGCACTTGTTTTTCATAAAGTGTCATACCCTTTTTAATGTAAAAGAGCAAATTTGGAAATTAACCAAGTTTGCTCTTTAATTTTAATTATAATTGATTTATATAATTTTCTGCAGAAACAGCTGCATTAGCACCGTCTGAAACAGCAGTTACAACCTGTCTTAAAGCCTTAGTTCTGACATCGCCTGCAACAAATATTCCGGGAACAGAGGTTTTACCTGTTTCGTCCGCAATAACATAGCCTCTTTCATCAAGTTCAACTATATCTTTAAGAATCTCAGAATTAGGATTAGAACCAATCGCAATAAAAGCACCTTCAGCGTCAAGCTCGGCTGTTTTGCCGGTCTTTGTATTTTTCAATGAGATAGAAGAAAGGTGTTTGTCGCCATTAAACGAAGTCGGAATAGCATTGTAAATAATATCAATATTAACAGTATCGTTAGCCTTATTTTGCAATGATTTTGCCGCACGAAGTTTTTCTCCACGATATATTACGAATACTTGCTTACATATTTTCGAGAGCAAGAGAGCGTCGCCGAGTGCGGTATCGCCACCACCAATAACAACAGCTACTTTATCTTTGAAAAATGCACCGTCACAAACTGCACAATAAGAAACTCCTGCACCTCTGAGTGCGAATTCTCCATCAATACCAAGCTTCCTATGAGAAGCACCCGCTGCATAGATAATAGCCTTTACAGAAAGCAGATTATCACTTTTGAATTTTACAACAAAACTACCATTTGTACTTTTTTCAATTTTAATAACTTCGTCCTCAATAAATTCAGTGCCATATGCCTGTGCGTGAGCCTTGAATTTCTCGCCAAGTTCGTATCCTTCGATATTTGGAAGACCAGGGTAGTTATCAATACAATCGCTTTCTACAATTTGACCTGTGGACATATAATCCCTTTCGCAAACCACTGTTGAAAGCATAGCCCTGCCCGTATAAATAGCCGCAGCAAGTCCTGCCGGACCACTTCCGATAATTAAAACATCAACTGAACGCATAGAAAAAGCACCTCACTAAAAATAATTTATAATTTTATGATATTAGTCATAATACCAGATGGGGTAATGTCAACTATACCATAAGTTCCTGTATATCCGATTGAACCAGGATTCATAATATACATTCCGTCATCATATGCTGTATAAGGAACATGTGTATGGCCAAAAAGAAGAATATCTGTATCAAGCGAATGAGCCTGACTGATTATCTGTGAATAACCGGATTTAACTCCGAAAAGATGTCCATGGGTTATAAAGATATGCTTATTTTCAAGTGTAATCTCCTCAGAATAACGCTTTTCAGAACACCAGTCACAATTACCTCTTACAGAAATAATCATCTTGTCAGGAATAGTTACGGCAAGGGTATCCATATCCTCATTTCCATCTCCACAAAACACAACAACTTCCGCAGAAGGCTGACTTAATACAGCTTTCTGAAGTGAATAAAAATCTTTGTGTGAATCTGATACAACTACTATTCTCATATTGACCTCCATTAACATATAATGTTATCAGCACGAATAAAATATATACAGGTGGTGATTTTTATGGATAAAAAAGAAATCGAAAAGCTCATAAATTCTTTAGACCAAGAGCAAAAAAGCAAGCTTATGAATGCACTCGCAAATAAATCTGAAGCCGAACGCATATTAAAAACACCTGAGGCACAAGCCATTATGAAAAAGCTTAAAGGGGAGAAATAACCTATGGACGATATGTCTCAAAAGCTTATGTCATTGATGAATGACCCCGAAATTATGAGCAAAATACAGGGATTAAGTGGGCTTTTGAGTCAAGGCGAACCACAACAGGAGCAGCCTAAACCAAAGCCTCCCGAACCCCCTCCTAAACCGAGCGAATCAATGCTTCCTATGGATATGATGGGCACAATGATGAAAATTATGCCTATATTAAATACATTAAAAGAAGATGATGAAACAACCCGGCTACTTAAAGCGTTAAGACCGTTTTTAAATGAAGAACGGCGTAAAAAGCTCGATGAGGGAATTCGTCTTATGAGAATAATGCGTTTACTGCCACTTCTTAAAGGAACAGATATGTTTGAAATGTTCAGATAAAGGAGGCTTGTTATGAATTCTTCAGATGACGATATAGGCAGAATGCAACAGGAGGCTGTAAGGCGTGTTCGGGATATGCAGCAAAGAGCAAAGAATATATCCGCCTCAAGAACAGGCAGACAACAAATGCCAAAGCAACAGGAAAAACTTCCTGAAATTCCCGAAACCGAACCGCCGGAACCTCCCAAACCACCTGAAATATCAGAGAGTAAAAAATCAAATGATATTTTAGAGGGATTTTTCAAGGATAAGGAAAAAAGTCTTATCCTTTTGCTTTTGGTACTTTTAAGCGGCGAAGATGATAACAATGGCATTATGCTTGCACTTCTTTATTTGCTTATCTGATTTGACCGTCGCCCTCAATGATAAATTTCATCGAGGTAAGTTCGTTAAGTCCCATAGGACCTCTTGCGTGAATTTTTTGTGTAGAAATTCCTATTTCTGCACCAAGACCGAACATTCCGCCGTCAGTAAATCTTGTTGAAGCATTAACATATACAGCGGCAGCATCAACTTCGCTCTTGAAGCGGTTAGCATTTTTATAGTTTTCAGTTACAATACACTCGCTATGACCGCTTGAATACTTTGTAATATGAGCGATAGCCTCATCAATGCTGTCAACGACCTTAACTGCGAGAATATAATCGAGATATTCTGTTGCCCAGTCAGCCTCAACCGCAGGAATAACACTGTCACCAAGAATTTCTCTTGTACGCTCACAGCCACGAAGCTCAACATTTTTTTCATCAAGCCTTGCCTTAATTACAGGCAGGGCTTTTTCTGCGATATTACTATGCACAAGAATAGTTTCAATCGCATTGCAAACAGATGGGCGAGAAGTTTTTGCATTATATATAATGTTTGCAGCCATATCAATATCGGCGCTTTCATCAACGAATACATGGCAGTTGCCGACACCAGTTTCAATGACAGGAACTTTTGCGTTTTCAACAACAGCTTTGATAAGACCTGCACCACCACGAGGAATAAGCAAATCAAGATAATCAACAAGTCCCATAAGTTCAACAGAGGATTGGCGAGTTGTGTCCTCAATAAGTTGGATACAATTCTTATCGAGAGCAGATTTTTCAAGAGCAGAACGCATAATATCTGCAATGCACTTGTTTGAATTTATAGCTTCCTTACCTCCGCGAAGAATTACTGCATTTCCGCTTTTAAGACAGAGAGAAGCAGCATCAGAAGTAACATTTGGACGAGCCTCAAATATAATTCCTATAACACCAATCGGAACACGAACCTTAGTTATATTAAGCCCATTAGGACGCTTGCTTCCGCTAAGAACTGCACCGACAGGGTCTGGCAAAGCCGCAACGTCAAGTACGCCTTGAGCCATACCTTCAATACGAGCCTTACTAAGACTAAGTCTGTCTATAATAGATTCTGTAAGACCATTTGCACGACCGTTATCAACATCAATCTTATTTGCTGCAAGAATAGCGTCTGTATTATCTATAAGAGCCTTAGCAATAAGCTTTAATGCATCATTCTTTTCTTCGCCCATTACAGCAAGTGTACGAGCAGCCTCTTTGGCTTTTTTACCCATTTCCTCAAGAATAGTCATTTTATTGCACCTCATCTTTTATCATAATTAAATCTTTAGCATAGGGGAGAGTCTTTATAAAATCGCAGAAAGTATGCCATTCATCAAGCTTGTGGCCCTTTCTCGCATAATATATATTTATAAGAGTTTCATAGTTTAGTGAGCAGGTTCTCATCTGGTTGTAGCTTGACGGCAAAAGTTGTATTATATCGTACCAATATTTTTTGTCCTTAGTTTCAACATATTTCAATCGAAGTTCTTCAAGCTTTGCAATAATGGTATCGAAGAAAGCAAGGGAATCTTCATCTAATTTATCAAGGCTGAAATCATCACGAGAAAATTCCTTGCTGTGAATCTTATGCATAGTGCTTGTAGAATTTGCAACAGTAGCGACCTTATAAGTGTCATATTCCTTCCACCAGTACATAGGTGCAGTAACATCAACTGAAACGAATACCTGTCTTAGATATTTTCTATGGTCACTACCCGCTCTCGCAAGCCTCTTTGCAAGTCCGAGGTCATTTTCGCCAAGAATATACTGTCCGTTTTCATCATAGTAGCTATCACTTTTTGCCCAACTGTTAAGCGGATTTCTTGCACCTCTCATAGCGTTTTCGAGATTCATTACAGAGATTCGTTCTACCTTTAGCAATGTGTTTCACTCCAATTTCAAAATTACTTGCTTGCAAGAAACATAGTTCCTACACTTTCGCCCTGAATAAGATTTAAAAGTCTTTCAGGGGCATTTCCGTTCATAACACAGCAGTTTATTCCGGCTTCATTTGCAACTGCCGCCGCAGAAACTTTTGTAATCATACCGCCAGTACCTCTATTTGAGCCTGAACCGCTTGCCATTTTACGAATATCGTCATCAATAAGCTTAACAACTTCAAAGCGTTTTGCGTCTTTGTTTTTTCTTGGGTCGCAGTCATAAAGCCCATCAATATCAGACATAATAACAAGCAAATCTGCGTCAAGTAAATCGGCAACAATTGCAGAGAGATTATCATTATCGCCGAAGTTATTTCCGACAAGCTCATCAATAGCAACAGTATCGTTTTCATTTACTATCGGAATAATTCCCATCTCAAGAAGAGTGCTGAAAGTATTATAAGCATTTTGTCGGAGATGTTCGTTAAAGAGAACATTCTTTGTCAAAAGAACCTGAGCAACAGTATGATTATATTCTCCGAAAACCTTATCATACATAAACATAAGTTCGCATTGACCGACAGCGGCAACAGCCTGTTTATAGCGAGTTTCCTTTGGTCTTTCGGGCAGATTAAGCTTACCAAAGCCAACACCGATAGCACCCGAGCTTACAAGTATAACTTGCTTGCCCATATTTTGAAGGTCACTCAGAACCTTACAAAGATTTTCGAAATTTTTAAGATTAAGTTTTCCGTTTTCGTATGTTAAAGTTGAAGTACCGACCTTAACAACGATTCTTCTTGATAATAATTCGTTCAATTCATTCAGTCCTATTTTACAAATTTTAGCATTATTACTCTAAGTGCCTTATAATTATACCAAAAATACCAAGGCTTTACAAGTAGAAAATAACTCTAAAATGCTTTCAGAATAAAAAAGCCGTTTTTTAAACTGTAATTTTACAGCAAAAAACGGCGTGCGTAACCATTCTAAATCAACTTATGTTGACACGACAATTAAAAGTTTCGCTCGAGCCTTTGAAAAGGCTCATAGGACAAGGGCAAAGCCCTTGTCGATCTTCAAGAGAGCGACATTCTGTATGCTTCTCTAACCTCCTGCAGCAAATATTAGCAAAGATTTATTTGCAAAAGCTTAAAATCAGAATTTCCGCAGAAAGAATGAAGTTTCTCCGCAGGAATAGCCATACATTCGCCACTTTTGAGTTGGTATGAGTTATTATCAAGCTTTATGCTCATATTTCCCTCAACAACTAAATAAAGTGTATCGCTCGGATAAGCTTCCTCACTCACACCCTCACCAGCTGAAAAAGCAAAAAGTATCATTTGAGTATCTTCTTTTTTAGAAAGAGCCATACTTACAACTTGATTTTTTCTTACATCTATAAGTTTTGAAAGCGGAGTAGGGATTTCGGGTAAATTTTTAAAATATTTCATAAGTACCTCCAATATAACTATTATTTGAATTTATTATATCATAAATTCATCAGAAAAAGTTGTTATGCCTAATAAAAATAGGCAGTCGATTAATACTTCACGACTGCTCCCACTGAATTATTCTGTTTTAACTATCTAAATTATTGATATAGAGTCTCTTTTTTCTTAGAGAGCATCAATGCAGACTTTTCCATTTTGTGCAGCCGGCAAATGCGTTATCAGCTAAATCAGTGACATTATCCAAGAATGTAACCTCAGCTAAGTTTACGCAGTTCATAAACGTATACTCGCCAATTTTCTTGCAATTCTCGCCGCCGGATAGCTTTACTAATCCTTTTGCACCCGTAAAAGCATAATCACCAATATAAGTAACCGTATCAGGAATTACAACTTCACAGTTTCCAAAGACAGCTCCAAAAACATAATAATCTCTCTTATCATCACCGATTCCAACAACTTTTTTACCATCTATTTCACTCGGTACGATGATTTTGTTATATTCAACATAATCATGGTTGTTAAAGTAAGTTATAATAACTCCGTCATCAACTTCTGAATAATCGAAATCTTCAGTTGAATCATATATCAACTCTTTTTTGTTTGAGGAATCGTTACTTGCCGAAGCTGATGATTTTGCTGTTGACTCCTTTGAAGAAGTATTTGTATCGTTGCCACATACACAAATTGACATTGTCATTATTACGGTCAAAAGACTAATCATTATTTTTTTCATAATTATTAAAATCTTCTTTAATATGTTGTTTGTTTAAATAATCGTGTTTCAATTATTCATATTTTGAAATCATTGTACCCTTATATGATTATGTGTTATATTATACTTTTTATTTAATTATTTGTCAACAAAAATTATATAAGGCAAATAATTTATATAATTCTATTTATAATCTCACTATAATAAAACAATTTGACAAACCGAAACAAGTCTGCTCCTGAGCCATATTAAGTACAAGAAAGCTTGTCTGTTTATTCAGACAAGCTTTCTTAATATCAGTAGTTATTGCTCTTTTTGACCATATCTTTTAAAGCACTTGGGTGAAATAATATAAGCAGTGGGAAAAGTTCAAGTCTTCCTGCGAGCATATCGAACATAAGAACATATTTTGAGAACTGACTGAATACTGAAAAATTCTGGGTAGGACCAACAAGTTCAAGACCTGGACCTATGTTATTGATTGTTGCAGTAACAGCAGTAAACGATGTAACCAAACCCATATTTTCAAAGGAGATAGCAAATACCGAGAATGCAAAAATCACCATAAATGTAATGAAATATACATTAGTTGAACGAACAACATCATGTTCAACAGGCTTGCCGTCAATTTTAATTTTTCGTACACTTCGTGGGTGAATATAAGAATGAAGTTCTTTAGCCACCGTTTTAAGCAGTATCATAATACGAGATACCTTTATACCACCACCTGTGCTTCCCGAACAAGCACCTATAAACATAAGCAGTACAAGTATAATTTTTGATGTTTCTGGCCATATATCAAAATCGACAGATGAGAAACCCGTTGTTGTAATAATAGAACCAACCTGAAAAGCGGCGTGTCTTAATGCGTCAAAAGCATTTGAGAAAAGATTAAGAATATTAAAGAAGATTATAGCCGTAGAAACACCTATAATTATAAAATAATATCTTACTTCTTCCATAAGTAAGCTTTTTTTCCATTGTCTAAGTAGAATAAAGTAGTAAGCATTAAAATTAACACCAAAAAGAATCATAAATATAGTAACAACCCATTGTATATATGGGGAATAGCTCATCATACTATCATTTTTTATGCCGAATCCACCTGTGCCGGCAGTTCCGAAAGAGGTAGTTAATGCATCAAATATAGGCATTCGACCCGCAATCAGAAGTATAATTTCTATAAATGTCATTCCTATATATATTATGTAGAGAAGTCTTGCGGTTGTTTTAATCTTTGGAACAAGCTTACCTACAGCCGGACCAGGACTTTCCGCTCTCATAAGATTGAAATTAGAGCCACCGCTCAATGGAATAATTGCAAGAAGAAATACCAAAACTCCCATACCACCTATCCAGTGAGTAAGACTTCGCCAAAAGATATTGCAGTAGGAGAGAGACTCTACATCAGAAAGAATACTTGCACCAGTAGTAGTAAAACCTGATATAGTTTCAAATAGAGCGTCTGTAAATGACGGAATTTCTTGGGTTATAACAAAAGGCAAACAGCCCATGATACTTAAAACTATCCAACTTAAAGAAGTAGCTACACAACCCTCTTTCAGATAAAAAACATGGCTTTCGGGTTTTTTATGAGTTGAGATAAACCCTACAATAGCACATATACATAAAACAAACAAATAAGAGAATAAGCCCTTATATTCTCCATACACAAGAGCAACTATACAAGGAAGAACCATCAATGCGGCTTCCATTTTCAGAACTAAGCCTAAAATATATCGTATAATCGAAGTGTTCATATAAATACCTTCCTGTTACTTACAACTATAAATTTAATCTTTCAGAATATCCTGAATATCGTTAAAGCCCGTATGAGTAGTAACTATCATAACGGTATCGCCGACATGAATAGAATCCTGACCACTCGGAATAGTTATAGCACCGTTTCTGTTTATAAATGCAATCAAGATATTATCTTTTATATTAAGATTCATAATTTCGGTATCAGTAACAGCAGAAGATTCATCTATACTAAATTCCAACGCTTCTACCTGAGAATTAAACATATGATAAAGAGTTTCTATGTTACTATTATTCATAGAATTTTTCTTCGCACGAACATAAGCAACGATAGTTTCTGATGTTATATACTTAGGGTATAGAATACTTCCAAGATTCAAGTCATCAATAACATTCATAAAAGCATTACGGTTTATTTTTGTAATAACCTTAGCATTAGAAATTTTACTTGCATAAAGAGTTAAGAAAATATTTTCTTCATCAATGCCCGTAAGTGGTATAAATGAATTACAGGTAGAAATACCCTCTTCCTTGAGAAGTTCTTCGTCTGTACCGTCACCATTGATTATAGTTGCTTTAGGTAGTAGTGTACTGAGTTCCTCACAGCGTTCTTTGTTTTGCTCTATAATCTTTACAGAAATTCCCATATTACTTAGAATTTTTGCAAGGTAAAAAGCGGTCTTTCCACCGCCTATAATCATAGTATCCTTAACCTGATTTGTTCTGAATCCTATCTGCTTTAAAAAATTTATAGTTTCTCGTCTCGTAGCAGCAAAAGAAATCTTATCTCCTTTGCGAAGTGTTACATTACCTGATGGAATAATAATTTTTCCATCTCGTTCTATTGCACATATCAGAAATTTAGCATTTAAACTCTTGCTGATTTGGGCAATAGACTTATTATCTAACAAATTGCCCTCTGGAATCTGAATTTTAATAAGTTGAGCCTGGTTATGGGCAAAAGAGTTGACCTCGAGAGCGGTAGGGAGGCATAGTATATGTGTGGCCTCTTTAGCAGTTTCAAGGTCGGGATTTATAATCATAGCAAGACCAAGTCTTTCTCGAAGATAATTGCTCTCCTCACTATAATCGGGATTTCTTACTCGTGCAATAGCTGAGCAATTACCAACTTGTTTTGCTACGGTACAGCAGAGCAAATTCAGCTCGTCTGAGCCGGTAACTGCAATTATAAGGTCAGTATTTTCTATTCCGGCTTCCTGCTGAACGCTATAGCTTGCACCATTACCGACAATACCCATAATATCATAAAGATTGGTATATGTCTGAATTTTCTGAGGATTTTTATCAATTATAGTAATGTCGTGACCTTCTCTTACTAATTGCTCTACAAGAGCCGCACCGACTTTTCCGCAGCCAACTATTATAATATTAAGACCGCTTTTGCTATGGTGTATGTTGCTAATCATTTTAAAGATACTCCTTTTATTATATTAAATACACACATCAATACTATACCATTATATTCATTAAAAGTCATCATTTTTCTTGAATTAATAGAATTTTTTTAAGAAATAATTTGTGCAAAAATTAAGTCATAGATGTAAAACTATTGAAATATTCTTTAAACTTGATATAATTATCATGTAAAATAAAGTTATAAATTGATTATAAATACTTTTCAGAATGGGGTATAATATGCAAGCTAAAATATATGATTATTTACCACAAGAGGCTATAGATATAAGAACCGCAGTTTTTATAAATGAACAAGGTTTTCAAGATGAATTTGATGATATTGACGAGAAAGCTATACATATAGTCTTATGTGAAGATAATAAACCGATTGCAGTATGTAGAGTCTATTATTCAGAAGATAAGAAATGTTATGCTATTGGCAGAATTGCAGTAATGAAGGAATATCGAGGTAAAGCCTACGGTGCAAAGGTCGTCCAAGTGGCAGAAGATGAAATACAGAAAAGATCAGGTAATAAAATTGGACTTTCGGCACAAGAAAGAGTTCGCAAATTCTATGAAAAACTTGGATATAAAAAATACGGAGACATATATTTTGATGAAGGTTGCCCACATATCTGGATGGAAAAAACTCTTTAAAATATATCCTTAAAAATAATAGGAGTATCTGCGATATATCAGATACTCCTATTTGCTTATACATTGTTATCCCAAAGCAACATCTAAAATCATCATTACACTAAAGCCAACAGCGAAAAATACCGTACCTATATTTGAGTGTTTGCCCTGTGACATTTCTGGTATTAATTCCTCCACTACTACATAGAGCATTGCACCCGCTGCGAAACTAAGAAGATAAGGAAGTGCCGGAACTATAAATTGAGCTGCAAGAATTGTCAACACAGCACCGATAGGTTCTACCACTCCTGAAAGTACGCCGCCACAAAAGGCTTTACTTTTCTTCATTTCTTCCGCACGCAGTGGCATAGAGATAATTGCTCCTTCTGGAAAATTTTGAATAGCTATACCAAGCGAAAGTGCCAATGCACCTGCCGCCGTAATTTGCAAATTTCCGGCGAGATAACCCGCATAGACAACTCCAACTGCCATTCCCTCAGGAATATTATGCAGTGTGACGGCCAACACCATCATAGTCGTGCGTTGAAGATGGCTTTTAGGGCCTTCGGCTTGTTTACTATTTTGGTGCAAATGTGGAATGACATTATCAAGTAAGAGCAAAAATAGTACGCCAACCCAAAAACCAATCGCAGCCGGAACAAAGGAAAACTTGCCCATATCCGTTGATTGTTCAATCGCCGGAATCAATAAACTCCAAACAGAGGCTGCCACCATTACACCGGCGGCAAAGCCTGTTAATGCACGCTGAACAATTTCGCTCATTGATTTTTTCATAAAGAATACACACGCCGCACCGAGCGATGTGCCAAGAAAAGGAATTAAAATTCCCCAGAATACTTCCATATTATAAACCCTCTATATCTTTTTAAAGTATTGTAAAGCAGAAATTACAGTTAGTTTTAACTAACTGTAATTATTATAGCATAATTAAGCTTAATTTGCAAGTATTATAGGAAGAGCTTAGGTAAATCAACGCTTGTATATAGACTAAATGAATATCCAAAATAATTTTTATTTAATAACTTATTATTTTTTTGAAAAAAGTTATTGACAAATAGAAAAATTAGGAATATAATCTTAGTATCAAATAAATAATAAGTAATAAAGGAGAGCAATTTTATGAGTAAAAATGTTCTTGTAGTAATTGATATGCAGAATGATTTTATTGACGGAGCACTTGGCACAAAAGAGGCCCAGGCAATAATTGAAAATGTTTATCAAGCAATTCAAAGCTTTGATGGAGAAGTAGTTTTCACCCGTGATACTCATTTTGAAAATTATGCGGATACTCAAGAGGGCAAAAAACTTCCTATTCCGCATTGCATTAAAGATACTAATGGCTGGCAAATCAATAGCGAGCTCAAAAAGCTGATAAAACCTGAAACAAAGATTTTTGATAAAATAACCTTTGGCTCAACTGAGCTTACAGAATATTTAAAGAATAATAAAGAGCTTAAAAAAATAATTCTTGTTGGCTTATGTACGGATATATGCATTATATCTAATGCCTTGCTTATTAAGGCAAATATGCCGGAAGTTGAGATAGAAGTTTTAGAAAATTGTTGTGCAGGTGTTACACCAGAAAGCCATATAAACGCACTTAACGCAATGAAAATGTGTCAGATTTCAGTTAAATGATAGAAAGGAATGGTTATCTATGATTAAGATTAATGGCAAACAAATTGAGTTAGGACACTTCCCAGACGGAACACTTCTCTTAAAAAGTAATATAAAAGAGTTTGCTTGTGATAATGATAGCATTACAATCAAGTGGAATTACGAAAATAACGAAGAGCTTGTAGCACTTTATTTCATTACAAATCATATTAAGGCATCAGGCTTTAAAAATATCATTCTTGATATGCCTTATATTCCAAACGCAAGACAGGATAGAGTAAAGAATGACGAAGATGTATTCACCCTCAAATACTTTGCACAGATGCTTAATAGTTTAAACTTTAGTGAAGTAAGAGTTTTAGACGCTCACTCAAATGTAAGTCTTGCACTTATTGATAATGTAAAGCTTGTATCTCCAAAAGAATATATCTATAAGGTTATTGACAAAATCAAAGGAGATAATTCAGAAAATCCACTTATGTTTTATCCCGACGAGGGAGCAGGCAAGAGATATAGCGGAATGATTTCGCTCCCGTATTGTTTCGGAATTAAAAATCGTGATTGGAGTACAGGACAGATAAAGAGCTTATCTGTTTCAGGTGAAGTTGATAGAATTAAGGAAAATGATGTTCTTATCGTAGATGATATATGCTCTTTTGGCGGAACATTCTATTTTTCAGCTCAAAAGCTTGCAGAGCTTGGTGCAAAGAATATTTATCTCTTTATATCGCACTGTGAAAAATCAATACTGAATGGCAAATTGATAAATTGCGAGCTTATTAAGAAGATTTATACAACAGACAGTATTTATAACTGTGAAAATGAGAAAATAGAGATAGTAACTCTTTGATTTTGAGAAAGGACTAAAGTTATGAAAAACACTAACCCAATGCTTCTGATAGATTTTTATAAGGCGGTTCATTCGGATATGCTCCCGAAAAAAATTGAAAAATCCGTTTCTTACTTCACACCTCGTATGAGCAGAGTAAAGATGTGGGATAAGGTTGTAATGTTCGGCTTACAGGCATTTATAAAGGTATATCTTATAGATTATTTCAATAATGAATTTTTCTCTTTGCCACTTGATGAGGTAGTAGGAGAATATGAAAGAGTTCTGAATGCAACACTTGGTAAAGAGGCATTCAGCAGTAAAAAGATTGTAAAGCTCCATAAGCTCGGATATTTACCTATTGAAATCAAAGCTTTACCGGAGGGTACAAAAGTTCCTATGCATGTTCCTATGTTTGAAATCAGTAATACTCACCCGGATTTTGCATGGCTTCCACAGGCATTAGAGTCGCTTATAAGTGCGGAAATGTGGCACCCTATGCTTAGTGCAACCGTTGGTGCAACATATCGTGATATTATCAATAAATATTATGATATTTCAGTAGATGATAATATTCCTCGTGCAAGAGCTATCGGTGATTTTTCATTCAGAGGTCAGGAAAGCTTGCAGTCCGCAGTTAAATCAAGCGCCGGTTGGTGCTTATCCTTCTTAAATACTGCAACAGTTCCGGTAATTCCGTTCTTAGAGCAGATTTATAACTGTGATTGTGAAAAAGAGCCTGTCGCATTTGGTGCGGTAAGTACAGAACATTCCGTTATGTGCAGTAATTATGCAGTTGATGGAGATGAAATAACTCTCCTCCGCAGACTTCTTACAGAAATTTATCCTAATACAAGTTTTTCTGCGGTACTTGATTCTTATGATTATTGGAATATAATAGATAATGTACTTCCTCAGCTTAAAAAAGAAATTCTTGAGCATAATGGTTGTATGCTTATGAGGGGCGATAGCGGCGATTGCGTTGAGGTAGTAACAAAGACAGCTTTCAAACTTTGGGATATTTTCGGCGGAACAATTAATTCTAAGGGATATAAGGTTTTAGACCCTCATGTTAAGGCTATTTATGGTGATAGTATTACTGTTCAGCGTTGCGAAGAAATTTACAAAATTCTCATTGAAAATGGCTTTGCTTGCAGTAATGTTTCACTTGGAGTTGGCAGCTTTAGTATGCAGTGCATAGAAGAAGATGGAATTTTAAAGCCATTTACAAGAGATACATTCAGCTCTTGTATTAAAGCGACTTATTGTGAGGTTGACGGTAAACCTATTCCTATCTTTAAGAATCCAAAAGAGGGCGGATTCAAAAAGAGCCAAAAAGGATTGTGTTTTGTATATCGTGATGAAAATGGAAATCTTACCTTTAAGGACGGCTATACAAGCCAAGATATTCCAAAGGAAAATAACCTTCTCGAAACTGTATTCAAGGACGGAAAAATCGTAAGAGAGCAATCTCTTGCGGATATAAGAAAGCTGATGTATGGAGATAAATTCTAAATAGAAAGGTTCTTACTATGGAAAATTTACTGAGAGTTCTTACAGCTTCTCCGAGAGTTCATATCGGAAATGTAACAAAAAACTGTGATGAGATAAAGAGTGTCTATAAGGAATATGCAGATAAAGCAGACATAATTCTTATGCCTGAGCTTTCCTTGACAGGTTATACCTGTGCAGATTTATTCGAAAACAGAAACCTGCTTGATAACACAGTTAGCGGTCTTATGGCTTTAACGAAATTTACTGAAGGCTTCGGAGAAAATGGTTCGGCTTTAGTTGTCGGTGCGCCGATAGAAGTTTCAGGTGAATTATATAACTGTGCAGTTTTTATTCAAAATGGCAAAATAATTGCTGTTGTTCCAAAGACATATCTTCCTAACTACGGTGAATTTTATGAAAAAAGATGGTTCAGTGCCAGAGAATATGACTTTGAAAATATAGAAATAGTCGATATGACAGTTCCTTTTGGAAACAATCTTATCATAGAACTTGGACAAAAGGGTGAATCCGTAAAAATCGGTATCGAAATTTGCGAGGACGCATGGACGCCGATTCCACCAAGCCGTATTCTTGCAATAAATGGGGCAGAGATTATTCTTAATCTTTCAGCGTCTAATGAGGTTATAGGTAAAGAGCAGTATAGACGCAATCTTGTAGGAAGTATTTCCTCAACCTGTCTTTGTGGTTATGCCTATGCTTCAGCGGGAATATATGAATCAACTTCAGATATAGTTTTCAGTGGACATAATCTTATGTATGAAAACGGCAAACTTCTCGGAGAAATTAAGCCATTCGAGAGCGGTATTCTGATTCGTGACTTCAATCTTACTAAAATCCGCCATGACAGAATAGCAAATAAATCATTTGCTGATTGCAAAAGAATGTTTAATGGAAGGAATTTTATAAAGATTATATGCAATAAAAAGCTTATGCAGAAAAATGAAATTCTTGCAAAGGTTTCTATGACACCGTTTGTTCCATCAAAGAATAGACTTGAACGCTGTACTTCAATTTTCAATATGCAGGTAGCAGGCTTACAAAGAAGACTTGAGGCAACTAAAAGCAAATGCGTGGTTATAGGCGTTTCGGGTGGACTTGATTCAACCCTTGCTTTGCTTGTTGCGGCACAAGCTGTCAGAAATCTTAATCTTCCATCAAAAACAGTCGTAGGAATTACTATGCCAGGCTTTGGCACAACAAAACGCACAAAGAGCAATTCTATGATTCTTATGGAGAAGCTTGGCTGTAATATAAGAGAAATTTCTATAGTAAAGGCTACAAGACAACATTTTGAAGATATCGGACACGATGAAAGCATACACGATATAACCTATGAAAACTGTCAGGCTCGTGAACGCACACAGATTCTTATGGATGTTGCCAATAAAGAGGGTGGATTTGTTATTGGTACGGGTGATTTATCCGAGCTTGCACTTGGTTGGTGTACCTATAATGGCGACCATATGAGTATGTATGCTGTAAATACAAGTATTCCAAAAACACTCGTAAGAACACTTGTTGATGAAATCGGACATCAGCTCGGCAGAAATGGTTTTGACGGCATAGATGCAGTTATAGAGGATATTATAGATACTCCGGTAAGCCCTGAATTGCTTCCTCCTAATGCGGACGGTACAATCGCACAAAAGACTGAGGATACAGTGGGTTCATATATTCTGCACGACTTTTTCTTATATTATACTTTGCGTTATGGAATGAAACCAAATGAAATTTTCGAGCTTTGTCAGACTGCTGTAAAGCAAAGTGATGAATATAAATTTGATGATGCTGAAATCAAAAAATGGCAGAATGTATTTTATACAAGATTTTTCAGGCAACAATTTAAGAGAAACTGTATGCCTGATGGTGTCAAGGTTGGTACTGTTTCAGTAAGTCCGAGAGGAGACTTGCGTTTGCCATCAGAAATTGAATTTGAAGAATTTTTGTCCGGTGATAAGCAATGAGTGATTTAAATGAATTTCTTTCGACATATAATATTGAAAGCTATGAGCGTCCATCTATTGCAACAGATATAGCGGTTTTTACTGTTATTCCTGATACAAAAATAGTGGATTGCAGAAAACTTCCTTCAAAAAAATTAAAGGTATTGCTTATTCGCAGAGGAGAAGAACCCTTTAAAAATCTATGGGCATTGCCTGGAGGTTTTGTGAGAAAGGGAGAAACTATCAATCAAGCGGCAAGGCGTGAGCTATTAGAGGAAACAGGCACGCAGCAAGCTTATATTGAAATGTGCGGAACATTTGATGAAGAAGGCAGAGACCCTCGTGGTTGGATAATTTCACAAGCCTTTATGGCTCTTATAAACAGTGAAGATAAGGAACTTATGGAAAATATTCGTGCTGGTGGAGACGCCAAGGAAGCGGAATGGTTCGATGTTTCACTTGATATAGTCGGCGATGGCTATGAACGCACAAAAGATGACAGAAAAAGTATAACAACATACGAACTCAATTTAAAAGGAAAAGAAAGTATTACTGCTGTCATTCAAGAAAAAAAATTATATAAAAATTACCACGAAGAAATGGAGTATAGTATAATTAAATCTGATTCTTTAGCGTTTGACCATGCAAAAATTATAACTTGCGTTCTAAATAAACTAAGGCAAAAGTTAGAATTTGATTTCAGAACGGCTTTTGATTTAATGCCGACTTATTTTACTTTGACAGATTTACAAGAGGTTTTTGAAGTTGTACTAAACAAAAAGCTTATTAAACCTAATTTTCGCAGAAAAATAGCTGATTATGTAGTAGAAACCGATAAAACAGTTATGAATGGGGGACACAGACCTTCAAAATTATTTATGAGAAATATGGATTTATTTTATAAATAAAGTTATTAAAAATACAACTTGCTTAGAAAAAATCTTAGCAAGTTGTATTTTTTCTTTAAAATTCTTCTTAATTTTTATTTTTCCTTGACATTGTGTAATTTATAAGGTATCGTATTTATATGTGCTTTATTACTGTTGTAATAATTTAGCGTAGTAAATTATTAAAGGAGAGTATTATGAAAACCCAGCTTAAAAGAATGACAGTGTGTTTATTAGCTGTTATAACATTGATTATGACATTTCAATGTCTTATTTGTTTTGCAGCAAACGACAGGGAAGAATTTACCATAGGCTTTGATGCAGAATTTCCACCATATGGCTACAAAAGCGAAAGTGGTGAATATGTAGGTTTTGATATAGACCTTGCACAAGAGGTTTGTAATCGTAAGGGCTGGACACTGAAAAAACAGCCTATCGAATGGAATTCTAAAGATATGGAATTAAGTTCAGGTTCTATTGATTGTATCTGGAATGGCTTTACAATGAATGGAAGAGAATCAAAGTATACCTGGAGTACACCATATGTAGATAATTCTCAAGTTGTTATCGTTAAATCTGATTCAGATATTAAAGAATTATCAAACCTTTCTGGAAAGATAGTCGCTGTTCAAGCCGATAGTTCGGCTCTTGCTGCTCTGACCGGCGATGATGCCACAGATGAAAATAAAAAATTATCAAAATCTTTCGCAGAACTTCAGCAGGTAGGAGATTATAACAGTGCGTTTATGAATCTTGAATCTGGTGCAGTTCAAGCAATATGTATGGATATTGGTGTTGCAAATTATGAGATTAAATCTCGTGGAAATAAATTTAAAATGCTTAATGATAAGCTTTCCACTGAAAAATATGCTATAGGATTTCAGCTTGGCAATACAGAACTCAGAAACGAGGTTCAAGGTGCTCTCCTTGAAATGCTTTCTGATGGAACATTTGAGGACATTGCCAAAAAGTGGGGATTGGAAGAAAGCGTTTGTCTTTCCGCAGATGATAAGTACATAGACAGCACTGATACTTCAACAACAAATAATGATTTTTGGCAGCAGCTTGGTCAGATAACAGTACAGCTTTTAGAGGGCTTGCTTGCAACTTTGACAATATTTGTGCTTACATTACTTTTCTCATTACCGCTTGGCTTACTTGTTGCAGCAGGCAGAATGTGTAAAATTGCACCAATACGCTGGCTTATAAAAATATATATTTCCATAGTAAGAGGAACACCTCTTATGTTACAGCTTTTGGTTGTATTCTTTGGACCTTATTATCTTTTTGGTATAGAACTTTCATCAAGTTATCGTTTCTATGCGGTAATTATCGGTTTCTCGGTAAACTATGCGGCGTATTTTGCAGAAATTTATCGTTCAGGCATTCAGGCTGTACCTAAAGGTCAATATGAAGCTTGTACTGTTCTCGGATATAGCAGAGCACAGACTTTCTTTAAGATAGTTTTCCCACAGATGGTAAAGAATATCATTCCTTCAGTAACTAATGAAGTTATTACGCTTGTTAAGGATACATCACTTGCATTCGCACTTTCATATACAGAAATGTTTACCATTGCAAAGCAAATTGCAGCATCTAAAACTACAATTATGCCATTGTTTATTGCAGGCGTATTCTACTACATTTTCAATTTTATAGTTGCATTCATAATGGAAAGAATAGAAAAGAAAATGAATTATTATAAATAAGGAGGGAAAATACTATGAATTTATTAGAAGTTAAAAATATAAGTAAGAGCTTTGACGACTTGCAGGTTCTTAAAGATATAAGCCTTTCTGTAAATGAAAAAGAAGTTGTTTCTATACTTGGTCCATCAGGTTCCGGTAAGTCAACTTTTTTAAGATGTATGACATTTCTGGAAAAAATTGATGGCGGAAGTATGAGCTTTTGTGGAGAAGAGGCTGTAAATTCTGAAAATGGTTATCCAGTTTATGTTCATAAGAAAAAGCTTAGACAGATACAAGGATACTTTGGCTTAGTCTTTCAGAATTTTAATCTTTTTCCACATTATTCAGTTATGAAAAACATATGCGATGCTCCTATCCATGTTCAAAAAAGAAATAAAGATGAAGTAGCTGAAGAAGCAAAAGAACTTCTTAAAAAAATGGGACTTTCTGATAAAGCGGATTACTATCCATATCAACTTTCTGGTGGTCAGCAACAAAGAATTGCAATAGCCAGAGCATTAGCAATGAAACCTAAAATGCTGTTTTTTGATGAACCTACATCAGCCCTTGACCCTGAACTTACTGCAGAAATTTTAAGTGTTCTTAAAGGTTTGGCAGCAGAAAAAATGACTATGATAATAGTTACTCACGAAATAGATTTTGCAAGAAGCGTTTCTGATAGGGTTGTATTTATGGATAAGGGACTTATTGTTGAAGAAGGTTCTCCAAAAGATGTTATAGATAATCCTAAAAATGAACGCACAAAAACATTCTTGAAAAAAATGCAGGCAGAACTTTAATCTATATATTTCAATAAAGTTCCATTATAAAATATGATATAATATTGATAACCGTTTTGTTATTAGTAAAACGGTTATTTTTTGTTTTGAATTTCTATTAGCTATACAGAATTGCATTAAAGAATTATTTATGATTAGGTCACTTAGAAATAATTCGGATTAAATAAAAAAATGGAATCGCTTTATAACTACGATTCCATTCCTTTAAATATTATGTTTTAACTTATAAAATCAAGTCTGTTTCTTCAAGTCGTTTATTGAAGAACTTCATTGCTCTTATACACGGTTTGCGGAAGAGAATTCCTATTATCAATGATACAGGTATAAAGCAAAGGAGATATAGAATGTTCTTCCAATAAGCACTATAAGTAACGCCTGCTATTGTTTCTCTTACAGCGTTAATAGCATAGTTAAATGGCATAAATCTGATTAAATTCTGGAAGAAATCAGGTAAAAGCTCTGGTGGGAATGTACCTCCTGAACCTGCAACCTGAACAATTAATATAATAACTGCTATAGCCTTTCCGATAACGCTGAATGAAATTGTCAACGAGTAAATCAGAAGTGAGAAAACAATAATAGTTATCCAAGTTGTAAGAATGAAGAGGAAGAGGTTTTCACACTGAATTTTTAGGAAGAATACATCGCCAAGAGCTGTTATAGTGGCCTGAAGCAATGATATTACCATAAATATTAAATATCTTCCGAAATATTCCTGATAAGGTTTAACCTTTCCAACAGTTTTTATATCGCTCTTACTAAGCTCAGTTTTAAGAACCGCAACCAAAACAATACCGCCAACCCATAAAGCAAGAACCGTATAGAATGGAGCCATTGCTGAACCATAGTCAGATACCGGAAATATCTTTTCTGTATTTATCTTAACAGGGCTTGAGATAAAGTCACTTACTGCCTCTGGGTCACCAAAAACAGTGCTTATAAGATTTTCAATAGTTGAATTTTCCTTCAAATTTTTAACTTTTTCTTTAATGGTGTCAAGATTCTTAATTCCCTTATCAATTAGCTTTTCTACATCGTTAAATGTGCTACTTACAGAAGTAACTATTTTTTGTGCGGAATTTAAGGCTTCCTCAATATCGTCAGTAACAGTAGAAGATGTTAGAACATTTGAAACCTTATCAAGTGCGTCACCTGATTTATTGACGATTTTTTCTATAGCATTTTTTGCAGGAGTTAAATAATTACTCTTAAATTTAGAAATAGAATTTTTTGTAGAGTCTACCAATGTTTTAATTTCATTACCGAAGTCGGCTGGAATTACATTTGAATTTTTTAATGTAGATGAAACTGAATTAAGCTTACTGATTATCTGATTTTGAGTTTTATTCATATCTGTTAAGAATTCAACAATATCAGAAACCTTAATATCAGCTTTAACATTAGAAATAAGTGTATTTATTTCTGTCTTTATTTGAGTAATGGAATTTTTAGTTTCTTTGATTATAGCATCAATATCGCTTTTTAAGTTTTTAGGAATAGAACCTGTTTCTTTGATTTTTTGAGTTGCATCATTTATCTTAGCAATAATAGCACTTTGTTTTGTATTCATTGCATTAAGCTTTGCAACTGCTTTAGATGTATCTATTCCAAACTTTTCGGATAAAGTATTTAATGTAGAAATAAGCTCATTATTAGCTTCAATTATACTTTGGTTGATAATTTTTATCTCGTTGAGCTTATCTGCTGCGGTTGATGTATCTTTCTCAATAGTATCAAATACCGTATCAAGCTTTTGGCTTAAAGAATCAGCAAGAGAGGAAATCTTTGCCATAGAAGTTTCGATTGTATTAACTAAGCTTGTAATACCGCTTGAACTTGTATTATCAAGATTATTAAGAATTTTTATAATATCATTATTTACTTCAATAATTTTATTACAAATGTCAGTAAGGTTCTGAATGTCATCAGCAACATCTTTAGAACCATTATTTACTTTAGTAATAACAGCATTAAGCTGATTGCTGAAAGATGTGGTAAGTGAATCAAGAGAATTGATGGTGCTTTCAAGAGTTGAAGAAAGTCCGGTCGATGCTGATTTAATAGCCTTACTTGCATCTTTAATAGAGTTTACAAACTCATTTGTATCTTTAAGCTTCTCTTTGAGTTCCGGAAGTGATTCCTTATTTGACTTAATTAAGGAATTTACTGAATCCATACTTCCGGAAATTACATCTATTGTAGATTTCAATGAATCAAGAGATGTTTTTCCATCATCAAGAGTTGAAATAATTTTATCACAAATCTTATCTTTATTCTCAGATATTTCATCAGAAGATGTATTAAGCACTGTTGCAGCAATATTTGTGATTTGAGCGACAAAGCTTGAATTCACTTCAGTTTCAATAGCTTGTATACCTTTATCTGTGATTTTAGGTGCAATAGCATTTTTCTTTTCATTAACAAGGTATGTAATTTCAGGTCTTTTAAGTTCACCGGATGTTATACTTATAAGATTTTCGCTGAAATTTTCAGAAATAACTACAACCGCATAATAATCACCATCAATTATACCCTGGTCGGCTGTATCTTTGTCTACAAATTCCCAGCCCATTTGAGTATTCTTTTTTAGGTTATCGACTATATTGTCGCCAAATGATGTCTTTAGCGGTCCGATTTTACACCCCTTATCAAGGTTGACAACTGCGACCGGAATATTTCCTGAGTTATCATATGGATTCCAGTTTGAAGCAATATTAAACCATGCATATAAAGCAGGAAGAACGCTAAGTCCAATAACCACTATAAAGGCAATTACACTTCTGAAAATCTTTTTCAGGTCATGCTTAAAGATAGAAAAAATCTTTTTCATTCGCTTTCGTCCTCACTTTCATCATCATTTTCTTCCGATTCATTTTCATCTTCATACCCAAGATATACACGCAGTCTATATATTTTATATTCGTTGTGTATAAGATAAGCAACTACGAAGATAATTGTAATAATCCAAAGAACCAGAAAGAATAGTTTTGATTCAAGACTGAACATAAGCGCCAGAAACACAATAGCGGATACAGCTATAAATATAATTCCTATTCGATTGATCTTCTCACGCTTTTCTTTCATTTCCATATATTCGTATTTTACACGAAGATATGTATTATGTTCAATGTCGTGTTCGCTTAACAAGGGATTATATTTATCTTCTTCCATCATAATAACAAACCTCCCTTTGTTTATAAAAAATTTTAGAAAAATAAAAAACTTTTCTAAGATGGAATAATATTATACCTTATTTAACTGATTTTTTCAATCTACAATATAAGTTGTTTGTAGAAAATCGGGACTTCTTGTACAGATTTTACTAATATTAGTTACTATAAAGCGTTGATTAAAGAGTATAAAATTTGCATAAACTATGCTTAGTTAAATAAAAGACAGGCTGGTTTATATGGGGGAATTTCTGTGAGAATTAAAAAATATATTATTTTATTGCTTACAACAGCATTAACTATAACAACAATATTTGCAGTTGGTAATTTTGTAAAAACAACAACTCCAGTTGTCAATATTTTTAATGTAACTAAAAGTAAAGCCGATGAAATAGTGCAATCAACAGGTAAAGTTGGTTATATAAATCAAAAAAATGCAAAAGCCAGCTATGACTGTATAGTTACAGATATTTTTGTAAAAGAAAACGACGATGTTAAAAAGAATGATGAGATATTAAAAGTGGCTGTTGTAGAATTGCCCTCTGATATAGATATGAATAATATATCAAAAATAATAGATAAATATAAAAACTATGATATTAGTCAAGCAGAATATAAAACAATAGTTGCCCCTGAAAGCGGAACAGTAACTTCTTTAAAGATTCAAAAAGGTGATATTATCACAAAAGGAACTGTATTTTTTACTATAACAGATAAATCGGGATTGTCAGTTAAGCTTAATATAAACGAAAACCAAATATCTAAAATACAAGAAGGTCAGAGCGTTACTATAACAGGAAATGCTTTTGATAAAAAGAGTTATACAGGAAAAGTAATTTCAATAGCTGATGAGGCAGAAGAAACCGCTACCGAAATTGGTCGTGAAACTACTGTTGAAGTAGATATAAAAGTTGAAAATCCCGATGAGGAAATTAAACGAGGATATACCGCAAAATGTGCAATAATCACCGCCTCTGATGCTTCTTCAATAATAGTTCCTTATGAATCGCTTGGAAGTGATGATAAAGGAGATTATGTTTATAAATTTCATAACAACCGGGCAGAAAAACAATATATAATTATAGAAAGTGAACTTACTGATGGTGCAAAAATAAAAAATGGGTTAAAAAACGGGGATAGAATTATAAAAAATATTTCTGAGCTTTCTGATAATGAGGCTCAAGCTATTCATATCGAAGGTGAGTGAACCATATGAATGAAGTTTTTTGCTGTGTTATGAGAGGTTTGATAAGAAAAAAAGGTAGAAGCTTGCTGACAATATTAGGCATCGCTATTGGTGTTACGGCAGTTATCATAATAAGCAATATTTCACAATGCGGAACAGTAGCCGTAAATTCAGAACTTGATAGTCTTGGGGTTGGCGGACTTTCTGTAAGTCTTAATACCACAAACGCTGATTCTAATGCGGTATTATCCGATAATGAATTAAATATTATAAAGAAGTCACCATATGTAGACAAGGCTATGCCTTTAATTTTTCAAACCGCAACTGTTAATTCTCGCGGAGAAGATACGCAGGCACTTCTATGGGGCATTGACCAAAACGCCAAGGATGTTATATCTCTCAAATTGATGTATGGGCGATTTATAAACAAAGGGGATATTGCTGCCAATTCAAGAGTTTGTCTTGTGGACGAAAGTTTTGCTAATGAAAATTTTGGTTGCACTAATATAGTTGGCAGAAAAATTACTGCTTTATGCTCTGGTAGCTATGAAAATTTTGAAGTTATAGGAGTAATAAAAACCGGTAGTGGACTTTTACAAAATATGATGGGAAATTATATTCCTACATTTATGTATTTTCCATATACTACTATGCAAGAATTATATGCTATGAGTGATTTTCACCGAATAGCAGTAAAAGTAAGCGATGATGCTGAACCGGATATGGTTGGTGAAAAACTTGTAAAAACTCTTTCAACAGAAACGGGCTTTCAAAATAGTTATACAGCCGGAAGTATGGCTAAACAAAAAGAAGGCCTATCTCAGCTTATGAATATTGTTACTATGATTTTATCGGCAGTTGGAGGAGTTTCTTTATTTGTAGCAAGTCTTAGCATTATGAATGTTATGCTTGTATCAGTTGGAGAAAAAAAGCGTGAAATAGGCATAAAAAAAGCTATAGGAGCAGGCAGAGGAGATATTCTCAAGGAATTTCTGATAGAGGCTTCTATACTTACAATGTCAGGCAGTATTCTTGGGGTGATTTTTGGGATTGTAATATCTTTTGCCGGAGCATTTATTTTTGGAATATCAATTAATATGCGATATGATATTATTATATTTACGGTTCTATTTGCCTTATTTACCGGTATAATTTTTGGCATATATCCAGCAAACAAGGCTTCTAAATTAAAACCTGTAGACGCGCTTAGAAATGAATAGGCTTTATAGTAGATATTAGATAATAATAACTTTTAAAAAGCATTAAATTAAAAATTATAGTCAACATTTATCTTTTAGGGAACCCCCTGCGAGGATTCCCTACGAAAAACATTCCAAAGGAATGTTTTTCTACCCTCCTGCGCTTATAGAAACATATAGAATGTCACTCTTTGCGGAGAGCGACAAGGGCGTTGCCCCTTACCTACAAGCCTTTTAAAAGACTTGAGCGAAACTTTAGATTTTCTATCGAACTTACATTGAACTATCAATTTTTTACTGCTTACTCTTGAAATGTTATTCAAATTTTTGTAATATGTTTTATTAGATAATAAAATTAGGAGGTAAAATATGATAGTAATTTTATGTTTGGACGATAAAAACGGAATGATGTTTAATAATCGAAGGCAAAGTAAAGATAAAGTAGTTATTCAGGATATTCTAAAGCTTATAAATGGAAAAAAACTTTTTATAAATTCATATTCTGAAAATCTTTTTCAAAATTCGGAATCTAATTTAATTATTGATAATAATTTCTTGAATAATGCTACTAAAGAAGATTATTGCTTTGTTGAAGACAATAGCTTACAAGGCTTCTCAAAGAAAATAGAAAAAATTATAGTATATAGATGGAACAGAATGTATCCAAGCGATTTGAAACTTGAAATTCCTATTCAAAATTGGAATTTAGCAGATAGTTTTGAACTTACAGGTAATTCACACGATAAAATCACAAGAGAGGTCTATATAAAATGAGAAAAAGGTTTATTTCATTGACTTTGTTCATAATATTCTGCCTTAGCGTAAGCGCCTGTAATTTTGAAGATAAAAGTGTAACTTCTTCAAAAACAATTTCGATTTCTGATATACCGGAATACAGCAATTCCGCTTACATAAAAATAGATGATAATGTTCCGTCATTTAAAGATTCTGAAATGACAACAAAGTCTTTTGAGAAATACAGCGAGCTTGATAATCTTGGAAGATGTTCCGTTGCATATGCTTGTGTTGGAAAGGATATTATGCCAACAGAAAAAAGAGGAGCCATAGGCTCAGTTAAGCCATCAGGCTGGCATACCGTTAAATATGATTGCGTTGATGGCAAATATCTATATAATCGCTGTCATTTAATTGGTTATCAGCTTACGGGTGAAAATGCAAATAACAAAAATCTTATCACCGGAACAAGATATTTAAATGTAGAGGGAATGTTACCATTTGAAAATATGGTAGCTGACTATGTAAAGGAAACTGACAACCATGTGCTTTATAGAGTAACTCCTATATTTAAAGGAGAAAATCTTCTTGCGTCCGGTGTTCAGATGGAGGCTAAATCTGTCGAAGATAATGGCGACGGAATAAGCTTCAATGTTTATTGTTATAATGTTCAACCTGATATTGTAATAGATTATAAAACAGGTGAAAGTTGGGAAGTAGGAAATGAAAAGTCTATATCTGAATCAGATACCAAAATAACTTACATATTGAATACGAATACTAAAAAGTTTCATTTAAAGAGCTGTTCATCTGCAAAAAATCTTCCAGATAAAAATAGGGAAGAGTACCGTGGAAATAGAAACGATTTAATTTCTAAAGGTTACGAGCCTTGTAAAAAATGTAACCCTTAATATAGAAAAATGAAATCCCGGATTTAAAGTCCGGGATTTTTATTGTATATAATTGCCAATAAAAATTCAAAAAGTATATTACTTCTGTGATATAAGTAACGAAAATATTAAAAAATATTTCAAAATGGTTGCAAATTTGTTACAAATAAGATATAATCGTAACATAAGTTAAACATTCTGAACTGGTTTCAGAAAATAAAACCGATTTTGGAGGTTACTTACTTATGTCATTTATTCGAATGTCCAAAAAAAGAACTATAGCAATAATAATTGCATTTTCTATTCTACTTGTCTCAATAATAATTCCACCTTATGTTTCCGCCGCAAATAATGTACCAAATAATATGTTAAATAATGTATTTCTAAATGCACTTGAATATACAGGCTACGATGTTCAAAAGCAAATTTCTAACGGAACAATTTATAGAAACTATGGCTCAAGCGGAACACCAAGAAGCGTAACAAGTGATATTCCATATAGCCTTAGTGCCATAGCCAGTGGCCTTGAAACAACAAACTCAGGTAAACCTAATATAAGACATTTTGAGAATTATGGTCTATGCTGCGGTTCATATGTTAGTTATGTTTATTATAACTACCTTCCTAATGTAGAAAAAATAAGCACATCTAATCTTACACAACCTTATAGCAAGTGTAGTGTAGAAAGCTGGGAAACAGCTATAAGAAAATGGGTCGATAACGGTACTGGCAAGAGTATAAGCTTTACACAGAATGGTAACGGCTCTCTTAAAACATCTTCTGATATTCCAATAGGTTCAGTTGTTATTTTCAAAAGTAGTGGTTATCGTTATGCACATGTTGCAGTTTATGCTGGCTACTATAATGGAAAACATTTTATAACACACTGTGGCGGCGATGAAGGTCCTTGTATTCAAGCGATAGACAGCCTTTATCTATATGCCGGACAGAGCGTAAAACTTATAGTTGCACCAAACCTATATAATAATGTTAAACTTAATAAATCAACTCTTACACTCGGAAAAGGTGAATCTTATACAATTAAGGCAAACAGCAAAGTAACTTGGTCATCAAGCAATAAAAATATCTTTACAGTTAGCAATGGAAAAATTACAGCTAAGAATACAGGTACAGCAATGTTAGTAGCTAAAGGATTGAATGGCTCAGAAGCAAATTGTATGGTTACTGTAAAAAATGCCCCAAACTCTATATCATTAAATAAGACAAAGCTTACTTTAGGAATTGGTGAAACTTACGATTTAAATAGTAGTTTGCCAAAGAATACAGCATCATTTAGTGTTAAATATAGTTCAAATAATAGTTCAATTGCAAGCGTTGTTTCGGCTGGAGGCTTAGTTACAGCTAAAAAAGAAGGTACAGCAACTATTACAGCTACAACTTATAACGGCAAAAAAGTGAATTGTACAATTACAGTTAAGAAAGCTCCTAAGACTATGAGCCTTAATAAAACTAAACTTACTTTGGGAATAGGGGAAAACTATGACCTTGATAGCTATTTGCCAAACGGAACTGCTGCACACAGCATAAAATATACTTCCAATAATAGTAATTCTGCAAGTGTTGTTTCGGCAGGTGGTTTGGTTACAGCTAAAAAAGAAGGTACAGCGACTATTACAGCAACGGCCTATAATGGTGTAAAAGTTCAATGTATAGTTACTGTTAAAAAAGAACCAAAAAAACTTTCACTTAATAGTACAAAGCTTAAATTAAATGTAGGAGAAAAATTTGATCTTGATAGTTCAGTACCAAACGGAGCTGCTGCATATCATATATATTATTCTTCGAATGATGTAGAAACAGCAAGTGTTGCAAAATGCGGTGGTTTAGTAACTGCTGTGAAAACAGGCCAAGCTAAAATCATAGCCGAAGCCTATAACGGAGTTAAAATGACTTGCTATGTAAATGTAGTTGATAATATTGATTCAAAAACAAAATAAAAAAACTGATTCTGTTGATACAAAACAGAGTCAGTTTTTTTATATCTGTCAGGCAAAACTTTTGATATACTAAAAAGGCACAGAATTCAAATTCTGTGCCTTTTGGATAATATTATGTATTTAATTATTTTTAATTAAATGCTGATTTCATGAGCAATGTTGAAAAGCTTTGTATTAAACTGCTTCTTCATTGCAAGGGCTTCTGTAATATCATAATCAACAATGTGGTTATCTTTCATTACAACAACTCTATTGCTTTGACCTTCTTCAAGAAGCTCAACCGCTCTATAGCCCATACGGCTTGCAACAACTCTATCTCTAAGTGTTGGAGAGCCGCCACGCTGAACATGACCAAGAACAGTTCCTCTTGTTTCAATGCCTGTCTGAGCCTCTATTTCTTTAACGATACCGTCAATACCGCCGATACCCTCAGCTACAACAACAATGAAATGCTTTTTGCCTGTTTCACGATTTTTGAGAAGAACATCAATGACATCTTTCTTAAGGTCATAAGGAACTTCAGGAACAAGAATAGCACTTGCACCAATAGCAATACCAACTTCAAGAGCGATATCGCCGCATCTTCTACCCATAACCTCAACAACGCTACATCTATCATGAGATTGTGCAGTGTCACGAATTCTATCAATCATTTCCATAGCTGTGTTCATAGCAGTATCAAAACCGATTGTATAATCACTGCTGGAAATATCGTTATCAATAGTACCAGGAACGCCTATACATGGAATTCCTTCGCCTGTAAGATCTCTTGCGCCTCTAAAGGAACCGTCACCACCAATAACAACAACACCATCAATACCAAGCTTTCTGCAGTTATCAGCAGCTTTTTTTACACCTTCTTTAGTATTAAACTCTGGGCTTCTTGCTGTATAAAGAACAGTACCACCCTTGCTTAAAATATCAGAAACGCTTCTAAGATTCATTTCAAATACATCGCCGTTAAGAAGTCCATTATAACCTCTGCGAACGCCATAAACTTTAATACCTTTACTTAAAGCAGCTCTTGTAACAGCTCTTACAGCCGCATTCATGCCCGGAGCGTCACCGCCACTTGTCAATACTGCAATGGTTTTTGCCATTATCAAAACCTCCAATTTCAGATAAAAAATTACCTGCATATATTATAATACATCTTGATGTAAATAATCAAGTATATAATCAATAAATTTATAAAAAAAACAAACAAATTTAATTTTATATACTTCTGAATATATAAAAGAATATTTCACAGCAATAATGTAGTAAAATATCAAAAGCAGGATTTAATATTATTCCCCAACTATACAAAATTAATATTTTGTATAGTTGGGAGAAGAATAATTCATAATCATTTATTATTCTTAAATTTTCAAACTTAAAATCAAACAAACAATTATAAATTTTATTTGTTCTTATCTTTTTTAAATATAAACCTTTGGAATCACAACTGTATATCTTCTGTTTTTATGGTATCAAATAAATTATGTTTCTTAATTAAGCTGTACATACTGTTATTGCACCACTTATTTCGAAAACTTCAAGTACAGGACAAAAAACTCCTGCTGTTGTTTTTACTTTGATTTAAACCGAACCGTCATCGTCCGCAAGCTTGTTTAATTGCGGTTACAGTCTCGTGATAAATTTCAACAATACTATAAGCAGAGCAATTATTTTTTCATATTGTTTGTGGCATTCTTTTAATTAATAAAATAAAAAGAAAATTGTAAAATCACATACAATTTTCTTAGAATTTCGCAATATATTATAACATATTTAACATATACTATCAATTCACTTAATATTGAAAGCATACGAATTTTAAAGTATAATTATATGTATAAAATTTTATTGGAGATGTTATGATTGACGCTTTTACAACTAAGATATGCAGCCATAGTTGCAGAAAAAGGAACTATAACGGAGGCCGCAAATGAATTATATATATCTCAACCAAGCCTTACTAAAGCTATCAAAGAGCTTGAAAAGGAAATGGGAATCACTATTTTTATTCGTACTAACAAAGGCATAGTAATATCAAAAGATGGTGAACAATTCCTATCTTATGCCAGACAAGTTCTTGAACAAGCTGATTTACTTGAGGAAAAATACAAGCATACAAATTCTACAATTAAAAAACAATTCTGTGTATCAACCCAGCATTACTCATTTGCTGTAAATGCTTTTGTAGACCTTGTAAAAGAATATGGTGGCGATAAATATGACTTTTCGCTAAGAGAAACTCAAACTTATGAAATAATAGAAGATGTTGCTAATATGAAAAGCGAAATCGGCATTTTATATATGAATAGCTTTAATGAAGTAGTTCTTAATAAAATTCTTAAATCTAAAGATTTAAAATTTACAGAGCTTTTTGTTGCTCAACCACACATATTCGTTAGCAAAAGTCACCCTCTTGCAAATAAAAAGTCTGTTACTATGGAAGAGCTTGACGAATATCCTTATTTATCATTTGAACAAGGTGAACATAATTCTTTTTATTATTCCGAGGAGATTTTCAGCATTGTAGAAAGACCTAAAAATATAAGAGTTCGTGATAGAGCCTCTCTCTTTAATTTTCTCATTGGTTTAAATGGTTATACAGTTTGCAGTGGAGTTATTGATGAAGAACTTAATGGCAACATTGCCTCAGTGCCATTAATTAAAGAAGGAAATATGCACATAGGCATAGTCACACACCAGAAATCAAATTTCAGCCAATTAGCTATTGCATATATAGAAGCCCTTAAACGATATGCCAAACAATAAACCGCTTTAAAAATAATGTCCCCCCTGTTTCTATGTTAAAAACAAGGGGGACTATTTAATATGTGTTAATTTGAAAGAAGCATACGGTCATTTTCAAGCTTAGAATTACTTAACATCTCAAATTTCTTGAGAAGCTCATCAACTGTAAGCTTTTTCTTTTCTTCGCCGGAAATATCAAGAATAACCTTTCCGTTATTCATCATTATAAGACGATTACCATGCACAATAGCATCTCTCATATTATGTGTGACCATAAGAGCAGTAAGATTATTTTCCTTGATGATTTTATCGCTAAGCTCAAGGACCTTTGAAGCCGTCTTAGGGTCAAGTGCTGCTGTATGCTCATCGAGTAATAAAAGCTTTGGCTTTTGTAGTGTGGCCATAAGCAACGTTATAGCCTGTCGCTGACCGCCTGAAAGAAGTCCGACTTTAGAACTCATTCTGTCTTCGAGTCCAAGCTCAAACTCTGCAAGAAGTTCTCTATATTTTTCTTTTTCTTTGGTTTTTACACCCCAAGAAAGTCCTCTGCGTTTGCCTCTGCGAGCAGCAAGAGCAAGATTTTCTATAATTTCCATATCAGCAACAGTTCCGGTCATAGGGTCCTGAAATACTCTTCCAAGATAAGGTGCTCTTTTATGCTCAGAAAGTCCGGAAACATCTTTGCCATCAATTATTATAGCTCCACTATCAACAGGCCAAACGCCTGCAATAGCGTTAAGTGTTGTAGACTTCCCTGCTCCATTACCACCGATAACTGTGCAAAAATCGCCTTCGTTAAGTGTGAGATTTACTCCGTTAAGAGCATGTTTTTCATTAACTGTGCCTTTGTTGAAGGTTTTGTAAATTTCTTTAATTTCAAGCATTTATTAACCCTCCGTCTTTTGTGTTTTGGAATTTTGCTTTGCTACCTTTTTAAAGGAATTTGCAGCTTTGCTGCGAATATTTGGAACAGCAAGGAAGATTGCAACAATAATCGCTGTGAATAGTTTTGTGTCGTCTGTTGGCATCTTGAGCCAGAGAACAATTCCCATTGCGATATAATATAGTATTCCACCAACAATAACAAAAATAAGTCTGATAATAAAGTTTATATGCTTGCGGAAAATTGCTTCACCAATAACTTCTCCGATAATTACAGCAGCAAGACCTATAACAATCGCACCTCTGCCCATATTTACATCAGCAAATCCCTGATATTGTGAGAAGAGCGAGCCGGAAAATGCAACAACCGCATTAGAAAGTGCGAGCGCAACAACTTTTGCAAAGTTTATGTTTATACCCTGAGCCTTACTCATAGCCGGGTTACTTCCTGTTGAACGAATAGTCGTTCCCTGTTCTGTACCGAAATACCAGTACATTGCAGCTATTACAAGTGCAACTACCACCAGTCCGATTATGATTGCCATATTTATATTACTTGCAGAAATAACTAACGAATAGTTTCTGTAGCTTATCGGAAGATTTGATTTGCCCATTATATTCAGGTTTATTGAATATAACGCAATCTGTGTGAGAATACCTGAAAGAATATCCGGTATTCCAAGAAGCGTATGTAGCAATCCTGTGACCAAGCCTGCAAGTAAACCTGCTGCAACAGATACAAGCATAGCAGCCCATATAGGACAACCGTTTATAAGCATAATAGCTGTAACTGCACCACCAGTTGCAAATGAACCGTCGACGCTCAAATCTGCAAAATGCAGAAGTTTATAAGTTATAAATACGCCTAAACCCATCAATCCCCAAATAATTCCCTGAGCTATATTTCCAGGAAGTGCATTAAGGAAACTCATAAAGTCTAATGACGAAAAGTATGAAACAATATCCATAAATGATTCTCCATATGTTTTAATTTTTATTACTTAATAGCTTTGTAGCCATCAGGAACCTTTATACCAAGTTCTTTGCATCTTTCTTCATCATACATTTTTGTAACATTAGGTGCAGACTGAATTTCCATCTTAGAAATATCCTTACCGTTTACAAGTACATCATATGCCATCTCACCTGTTTTTTGACCAAGCTCATAATAGCTGATAGAGAGTGTTGCTACACCACAGCCCTTACAAATACCCTCTTCGCCTGCAATTATAGGAGTCTTTGTAGAAACAGCAGTATTATTTATAATTCCTGTATTATTTGCAGCTGTATTATCTGTTGGGATATAAATAACATCGCTTTCATCACAAGCAGTTTTTGCAACAGCGGCAATATCATTAGAATCAGAGAATGTATAAGATTTTACAGTATATCCATATTTTTCAAGATATGGCTTAATGGTATCGCATTGATATTTTGAGTTAGCCTCTGCTGAGCAGTAAAGAATACCAACATTTTTAGCATTTGGGAAAATTTCATTAAGCATCTTAGCTTGTTCTTCAAGTGGTGCAAGGTCTGATGTACCTGAAACATTCATATTGGAAAAGCCTTTCCAATCCTTTATATCAAGTGCAGTTGCATAATCTGTAATTGATGTTCCAAGAATCGGTATTTTATCTGTATTTGTATAGGCTGCCTGTAAAGCCGCTGTGCCATTGCCAAGAATAAGATCAACATTTGATGATACAAACTGGTTACATATTGTTGTACAGTTTGCAGAATCACCTTGTGCGTTTTGTTCATCAAATTTAACCTTATCTGCACCAAGCTTTTCTGTTAAAGTATCTTTAAAGCCCTTTGTAGCTGCATCAAGGGCCTCATGCTGTATAAGCTGGCAAATACCTATATTATAGACTTTGCTACTATCATTATTCGAGCCACCACTCGCTGAAGATATTCCTGAACTAGAACTTCCACAACCTGTCATGCTTAATGATAATGTGAGGGCAGTAAGAGCGGCAAGCCCTGTAGTTAAAATTTTTTTAGATTTTTTCATATTTGTTTCCTCCTGATGTACATTTGTGTTTAGAAAAGTCAACATAAGTCTATTATATAACAAGATATATAAAAACTCAATCTTTTTTTTAAAAGTTTAAGCAAATTTCTTCAAAAGATATATAAAGCAAAAGTTGTATTAAGTAAGAAAAAGTAAATATAACAATTTAAAAGGCAGTCGTTTTATATATACGACTGCCTCAGTCTGTCGAATAGCCCTAAAATTCAAGCGAGATTTGAGGTTAAAATTTTTTAATTGGCGAGAAAAAGATAAAAATGAGCAAATCGTTATTCTACCGTCATCAAGTATTCGTTTGCTTATCCACGATGTTTTGTATCCGACGTCTGCTACTATTGCTTTAATCTCAGGATTTTTATCTGTCAGTCTGTCATACAATCCGTCAAATGCTAAGCTGTCATAAACATTTCCCGGATTTACTGTAGCATCAACTACATATCTGTTTTTATCACAGCCTGTCCCATATATGCAAAGCATTTCTTATGTTCTCCCTTGTGAAACACTCCGCTTTCAAAATTGATTTTAGATTCCGAAAATTCTTTTTTTACGGCAATTTCGGTCCATTAAATGTTTTTTACCGTACTCGTCTCTTTCTTCATTAATTTCTTCTCCATCTTTTAAACCATCACCGTCTGTATCAGCATCAAGTGGATCTGTATATATGATTTCGCCCGTTAATAATCTCATACCTGCTATTTTAATCATACAGTTCACTATACTTCAGTATTATATCATATATAAATTTGTTTGTCCATTGTCATTCTTTACAAATGTATTTGTACTCACTTATATACTGTGCATATAAAAAGAGCATGACATCCCAGCTTCCTGAAATGATATGTACCCAGAATTCTGGACACATATTTATAAATTAAGCTGAACACATGG
>NZ_JBKXNW010000003.1:0-67794 GCF_047012705.1 Pseudoruminococcus sp.
CTTTGCCGTACAGAGCATATGTTCTTCGAGGAAGACAGAATTGCTGCATTCCGTGAGATGATTTGCTCCGATACAGTTGAAGAGAGAGAAGCAGCTCTCGAGAAGATTCTTCCATATCAGCAGGGCGACTTCGAGGCTCTCTACGAGGCTCTTGAAGGTAATCCTGTTACAATCCGTTTCCTTGACCCACCTCTCCATGAGTTCGTTCCAACAGAAGAGGCTGATATTAAGAAGCTTGCTGATGCACAGGGTAAGACAGTTGAGCAGATTAAGGCTATCATTGCTTCTCTCCACGAGTTCAACCCAATGATGGGTCACCGTGGCTGCCGTCTTGCAGTAACATATCCTGAAATTGCAAAGATGCAGACAAAGGCTGTTATCCGTGCAGCTATCAATGTTAAGAAGGCACATCCTGATTGGGCAGTTAAGCCGGAAATCATGATTCCTCTCGTTTGCGAAGTTAAGGAACTTAAGTATGTAAAGAAGATAGTTGTTGAGACAGCTGACGCTGAAATCGCTGCTGCTGGCATCGACCTTGAGTACGAAGTTGGTACAATGATTGAAATTCCAAGAGCTGCTCTTACAGCTGATGAAATTGCTAAGGAAGCTGACTTCTTCTGCTTCGGCACAAACGACCTTACTCAGATGACATTCGGTTTCAGCCGTGATGACGCTGGTAAGTTCCTCAATGCTTACTATGATTGCAAGATTTTCGAAAACGATCCATTCGCAAAGCTCGACCAGACAGGCGTAGGCAAGCTTATGGAAATGGCTATCAAGCTTGGTAAGCCAGTTAACAATAAGCTCCATGTAGGTATCTGCGGCGAGCATGGCGGCGACCCATCATCTGTTGAGTTCTGCCATAAGATTGGTCTTGACTATGTATCTTGCTCACCATTCCGTGTACCGATTGCTCGTCTTGCTGCTGCACAGGCTGCTATCAACAACAAGTAATTTAATTGCACTGAATAAATAGACCATAAAATGAAAGAAATCCGTCTGTTGTGAGAAATCACAGCAGGCGGATTTTTATGTCTACTCCAAAATATGCAAATAATAAAAAGGTAGTCACTATAAAATAGCAACTACCTTCTTTAAAATATTTTTGATTTCTTTATACTAAGTAAATAGAAATGATCAAGTTTTGAAATCAAAGCCCTTTTTGAATAACATCTCTGTTAATAGCGCAAAGAACAGCTTTAATTGATGCTTTAAAGATATTTGTGTGAATACCTACACCATATATAGTTTTACCCTCAGGAGTTTTTAAACCGATATAAGCAACCGCTTTAGAGTCTGAACCGCTTGAAATAGCGTGCTCGGTATAGTCAACAACTTCATAGCCTGTAACGCCGATTTCCTTTATAGCATTGCAGAAAGCATCAATAGGACCATTTCCGTTGCCTTCTATTATCTGTTCACTTGCAGAGCCATCACTAATTCTGAGTTTGCCTCTGAAGTACATAATATCATTGCCATGATTTTCGAGAACAGTGTGTCCGAGGAGAGAATATCTTTCATGGATATCAATATAGTTATCCTCAAATACTTTGAAAACTTCTTTAGGAGTAAGTTCACGACCTTCGTCGTCACAAACCTTTTGAACCAAAGTACCAAATTCAGGGTGCATTTTTTTTGGAAGATTATATCCGAAATTATTCTGCATAATAAAGGCAGCTCCGCCCTTGCCTGATTGAGAATTGATTCTGATGATAGGTTCATACTGTCTGCCGACATCAGCAGGGTCTATCGGAAGATATGGGATTTCCCACATATCGCTATCGTGTTCTTTCATATAAGCAAAGCCTTTATTGATAGCATCTTGGTGAGAACCTGAAAAAGCAGTGAAAACAAGGTCGCCGACATATGGTTGACGCTCATTAATGTGCATTTTTGTGCAGCGTTCAAAGATTTCACGATATTTAGGAAGGTTGCTGAAATCAAGCTTAGGGTCAACGCCTTGAGTATACATATTCAAACCGACAGTAACAATATCAAGATTACCTGTGCGTTCACCGTTACCGAAAAGTGTACCTTCAACTCTTTCTGCACCAGCAAGAAGTGCAAGTTCAGTAGCAGCAACGCCTGTACCTCTGTCATTGTGTGGGTGAATACTGATTATAGCGCTCTCTCTATTTGGAAGATTACGAATAAAGTATTCAATTTGGTCAGCATAAGTATTTGGAGTACACATTTCAACTGTGTTAGGAAGATTAAGGATAACAGGATTTTCAGGTGTAGAGCCAAGAGCCTCCATAACAGCAGAACAGATTGAAATAGCATTATCAGGTTCTGTGCCAGAAAAGCTTTCAGGTGAATATTCAAAACGAATATTTGTATCTCCTGCAAAATTTTCAGTAAGTTCTTTGATAAGCTTAGCACCATTTACAGCGATTTCTGTAATTCCGTCCATATCCTTATGGAAAACGACCTTACGCTGTAAGGTTGAAGTTGAGTTATAAAAATGAACGATAACATTTTTAGCACCCTTAACAGCTTCAAAAGTTTTTCTGATTAAGTGTTCACGAGCCTGAACAAGAACCTGAATAGTAACATCATCAGGTATGAGGTTATCATCAATAAGTTTACGGCAGATTTCATATTCTGTTTCAGATGCAGATGGAAAACCGATTTCAATTTCTTTAAATCCCATATCGCAGAGAGCTTTAAAAAATTCAAGCTTTTGTTCAAGATTCATTGGGTCTACAAGTGCTTGGTTTCCGTCACGAAGGTCAACAGAACACCAGATAGGAGCCTTTGTTATAACATTATTAGGCCACTTTCTGTCGGGAAGATTTATTTGCTTAAACGGTGCATATTTTCTGAACGACTCTTTTAACATAAAAAATTCCTCCATATATCAATAATTTTATCCCACAAATTAGCTGACAGGAGGCTTGGGTGTTATAAACATCAAAAAAGCCCGCCCCCTTAATAGCTAAGGGGCGAGCATAAAATTCAATGCACGCGGTACCACCCTAATTCAAACGCCAAAGCGTTCCTCAGCGAATCTCCAACAAGATTCTGGTCTATAACGGGACCTTACGGTCTGCCTTTAAATATTCGGGCAGACAACTCCGGGATGAGCTATACATATATAAAGCCAACGCTGTCTTACACCAACCGACAGTTCTCTTTGCTTGTTTTATATATCTTATTCCCTTCACAGTTTTTGCGGGATTATTCTTAATATTTATTATACGCATTGAGCCTAAAAAAGTCAACTGAATTTATAGAAATTCTACGCATTTATGGAAAATTAACAGATTAAGTGTAGGGACAATCTGAGTTAGTTCATTCTTGTCCTGAAAATATTCTCACGCAACAAAGCAATGTTGCATATCATATATCAAGGCGTCGATTCCGACAAACCTTTCAGGAGATTCCAAGGGGGATGATTCTGTGGATACACGGGAATTATTTGCAAGACTTATAGAATGTGAAGCGGGCGGAGAAGGAGAAGACGGCATGAAAGCCGTTGCAACAGTTATTATGAATCGTGCGACAGTGCCTTATGGTGAATTTGCGAGAGTAAGCAACGGCGGCGATATTCGTGCAATTATTGAACAAGCAGGCCAATTCGTATGTATGATGACTACAGTTGGCGGAGAATATAATCCGCAAAATGTTTATAATATAACTCCATCATCCGAAAGCTATGAGATTGCAGATTGGGCGATTGACGGAAATCTTTTTAACCCGGTCGCCAATAGTTTATTTTTTATGAATCCATATAGTGCCAGATGCCCAACATATTTTCCTGTTGGTGGAATAGGTGTCGCATTTAATAGAATAGGCGACCATTGTTTCTATGTCCCAACAGAAAAATATGCTCAGACTTGATTTTCGATAATTTTTATTGTAAAGGTGATATTTATGAATAATAGCATGAACGATGATTATGCAATAGACCTTGCTCAATATTATGGAGTTTCTTTCAGTGGTTCGGAGAACGCTTCTGCTCCAACAAACTATCACCCGAACCTTCCGTCACTTGAGCAGATAGCATCATATAATCTTCAAAATGCCCGTGCAGAGGCGGCAAGACAAAATGCAATGAATAATCAAACTCAACAAGGAATGAGTAGCTCAAATATGAGTGGCTCAAGTATGGGAAATTCAGGTACAAGCGGTTCTCAAATGTTGACGGCACCTGGAACCGGAGCATCAAGCTACCCTACGAATGATAATTCTATGAATATGGGTACGACAAGCAGTTCAGGTACTATGACTCAGACATCTTCATCTCAGCCGATACTTGAATATAATCAGCCATATCCGATAACAGCCGAGAGCATACAATACTTAAATGGATTTATTCGTTCGCAAATAGGAAGAAATGTCAGTATAGAATTTCTTGTTGGCACAAATCAACTTGTAACTAAAGATGGCTTTTTGTTAGCGGTTGGTGCAAACTTCATTTTGCTTAATCCAAAGGGAACAGATGATATACTTGCCTGTGATTTCTATAATATAAAATTTATTACATTCTACTCTTAAAAACAAATTTTATTTTTAAGAAGATTTTTTATTTTGTGTAATTTTTAAATCCAAATAATTTTTATACAATCTGTGGGCGGACTATGTTCGCCCATTTATTTTATTCTGTTAAAAGCTTTATGCTAATAGGTTAATTATGCTTATTTAGCATTATAGAAAAAGTTTTTTATGAATAAATATGCTAAGTGACTTGCTAAACTCTTGACTATAAAATTGCAAAATGCTATAATAAAACCTAAACGAAAATCTATTTTAAAAGTTAAAGGGAGGTCAGGATATGATAAGCGGTGCTGATATTATGGTTAAGTGTCTCGTAAATGAGGGCATTTCCGTTGTATTTGGATATCCTGGTGCAGCTATCTGCCCTTTCTTCGATTCCTTATATGATTCTGATATAAGAACAGTTCTTGTAAGACAGGAACAGAATGCAGCTCATGCAGCGAGCGGTTATGCCCGTGCTTCAAGTAAGGTTGGTGTATGCGTTGCGACTTCTGGTCCCGGTGCAACAAACCTTATTACAGGTATTGCAACAGCTTATATGGATTCCATTCCGATTGTTGCGATTACAGGACAAGTTCGTTCAGACTTAATCGGACGAGATGTTTTTCAGGAAGCGGATATTACAGGTGCTTGTGAACCTTTTATAAAGCATAGCTATCTTGTTAAGGATACAAATGATTTAGCAAGAATTTTTAAGGAAGCTTTTCATATAGCTACAACAGGCAGACCCGGACCAGTCTTGATTGATGTTCCGATTGATATACAGCAAAATAAGATTTCAGGTTTTGAATATCCGGAAGATGTAGATATTATAGGTTATAAGCCAAGTGTTAAAGGACACCCTATACAGATAAAAAGAGCCTTAGAACTTATTGCTGAATCAAAAAGACCAGTAATATGTTCGGGCGGTGGAGTTCTTTCATCGGGTTCCAAACCCGTTTTTGCAGAATTTGCCGATAAAACAGGTATTCCGGTTGTTTCAACAATGATGGGCATAGGCGTTATGCCGTCAGATAATAAGCAATATCTTGGTATGCTTGGTACATTTGGTACAGTTCGTGCAAACAGAGCTTTGCTTGAAACAGACCTTTTGATTCTTTGCGGAGCAAGAGTTGGTGACAGAGCGGTTGCCGCTCCACATCAGGTAGCAGAGAGAGCAAAGGTTATTCATATTGATATTGACCCTGCCGAAATCGGCAAGAACATACAGACAACCGTTCCGATTGTCGGAGATATGAAAAATGTTATCACTGTTATGAGAGATAAGATTAACTATCATGTTTCTGATGAGTGGAAAAACGAATTTATGTCTTGGAAAGAGCCGGAAATTAAGCCTATCGAGGGCTTTGTTGAACCGAGAACCTTTATATCAAGACTTTCAGAGATGCTTAGACGAAAAGCAATTCTTGTTGCTGATGTTGGACAAAACCAAATCTGGTGTGCAAATAACTTCAAAATTTCAGACGGCAGATTCCTGACCACAGGCGGTATGGGAACTATGGGATATTCTCTTCCGGCTGCTCTTGGTGCAAAGCTTGCCCGTCCTGAAAGAGATGTATTTGTTGTTTGTGGCGACGGCTCGTTCCAGATGAGTATGTCGGAACTGGCAGTTGCTGTACAAAGCGACATAAATGTTAAGATTATCATTATGCAAAACGGCAGACTTGGTATGGTTAGAGAAATTCAGGACAAGCTTTATGGAAGTAGATATGCTGCGACTATACTTGGCAATGTTCCTGATTTTGCGAAGCTTGCTGATGCATATGGAATCAAAGCCTATGTTGCTACAACAAACGAAGAAGCCGAAAATGCTGTTGCAGAAATGCTTGAATCAGACAAGCCTAATGTGCTTATTTGCCAAGCAAGTCCTGAAACACCATCGAGATAAGGGGGATTATATGAAATATACACTTTCTGTTCTCGTTGAAAACCAAGCCGGTGTTCTTTCTAAGGTTTCTGGATTGTTTTCAAGGCGAGGCTTCAATATCGACAGCCTTGCGGTTGGAATTACAGAAGACAGTTCAATCTCTCGTATGACTATTGTTGTTGACGGAGATGAATATGTTGTTGAACAGCTTGAAAAACAGCTTAACAAGGTTATTCCCGTAATAAAAGTCAGAACCTATGCTCAGGGCGAATTTATCAGTCGTGAGCTTAGTTTAATCAAAGTCAACTGCCCTGCAAAGCAGCGACTTGATATAATGAAAATTGCAGAGCTTATGGGTGCAAAAATCGTAGATGTTGCGGTTAATACTCTTACTCTTCAATTTGCAGATACTCATGAGCAATTTGAAACATTGCTCGATTTACTCAAGCCATATGGTATCCGAGAAATCGTTCGCACAGGTACAGTAGCCATCGAAAAAGGCTCTAAAACAACGGTTTAAGGATTCATATATATTTTATTTTTCATTAAGAAAAGCGGAGGTAATTTTTATGTCAAAATTCACACCGAAAATCTACTATCAGGCAGACTGTGACATCAATGTTCTTAAGGGTAAGACTGTTGCTATCATTGGCTACGGTTCACAGGGCCACGCTCACGCTCTTAACCTCAGAGATAGCGGCGTTAATGTAATCATTGGTCTTTATAAGGGCAGCCGCCGTTGGGACCATGTTAAGGAGCTTGGTTTCGAGGTCTATACAACAGCAGAAGCAACTCAGAAGGCAGATATCATTATGATTCTTACACCTGACGAGAAGCAGGCTGATATTTATAAGAAAGATATCGAACCAAACCTCACAGCAGGCAAGGCTATCGCATTTGCTCACGGCTTCAACATTCACTTCAAGCAAATTACACCTCCTAAGGATGTTGACGTATTCATGATCGCTCCAAAGGCTCCGGGACACACAGTTCGTTCTGAGTATGTAGAAGGCAAGGGTACACCAGCTCTTGTAGCTGTATATCAAGATGCTTCAGGTCATGCACTTGACATCGCTCTTGCATATGGTGCTGGTATCGGTGCAGCTCGTGCAGCAGTTATGGAAACAACTTTCCAAATCGAAACAGAAACAGACCTCTTCGGCGAGCAGGCAGTTCTTTGCGGCGGCGTTACAGCTTTGATGCAGGCTGGTTTCGAAACACTCGTAGAAGCAGGTTATCCACCGGAGAATGCATACTTCGAGTGCATTCACGAAATGAAGCTCATCGTTGACCTTATCTACACAGGTGGATTCTCTATGATGAGATATTCTATTTCTGATACAGCTGAGTTCGGTGATTACGAGACAGGTAAGAGAATCGTAACTCCTGAAACAAAGGCTGAGATGAAGAAGGTTCTTGAAGAGATTCAGGACGGTACATTCGCTACAAAGTGGATTGCAGAGAACAAGAATGGTCGTGCACACTTCAACGCAACTCGTGCTATCAAGGCTTCTCATGAACTCGAGAAGGTCGGTGCAGAGCTTAGAAAGATGTATTCTTGGAATGCAACTGATAACAAGTACGCTGACTAATTTCTTTAATATTACAGAAAAGTCGCATAGCTACTTGATATATACTTCTTGTAAATAAATAACCCCCGCACATTGATTATAGAAATCATAGTGCGGGGGTTATTTTATTATCTTTAAAGTGCTAAAAGTTTAAATTTTATTTTAGAGATTAAAGATATTATCCTCAGCCTTAGTCATCAATCTGATTTTCAGGGATTGGAGGAATTACTTTATCAGAACCGAAATAGATGTTATACCAAAGTAAGAAAACATAGATTGTCCAAACCTTGCGGCTGTTATCTTCTTTGTTGTGAAAATGCTCGTCAAGAAGCTCAACAAGAACATCAGTGTTAAAGAACATTTCAGCAGTTTCAGATTTAAACATATCCTTAACAATGTTATAGAATTTTTCGTCACGGAGCCAAACTCTTGTAGGAACAGGAAAACCAAGCTTTTCCTTTTGAGCAGTTTCCTTTGGAAGATGACGGAGAGCAGCCATACGCATTGCATACTTTGTGTTCTTTCTATTTACACGAAGATTTGTAGGAAGCTTTCTCGCAACCTCAAAAACCTTTCTGTCAAGGAACGGAACACGAAGTTCAAGAGAGTTAGCCATACTCATACGGTCAGCCTTGAGAAGAATATCACCGACCATCCAAAGGTTGATATCGAGATATTGCATCTTGGTAACATCATCATAGCCACGAACTCTGTCATAAAACTTTTTGCAAAGGTCCTGTGGACGAGTTACGATTGAAGTATCCTTGAGGATTTCATCTTTTTCTTTATCATCAAATAGGAAAGCATTACCTATGAACTTTTCTTCAGTAACTCTTTCGCCACGAAGAATAAAGCCTCTGCCCTTGATGTGTGGCATCTTGCGAGCCTTGTTAGCTAAAGCAGTTCTTGCCTTTTGGTTGAAAATCTTCTGATAGAGCTTAAATACATGAGGTTCATTATAGACAGTGTATCCGCCAAAAAGTTCGTCGGCGCCTTCGCCTGAGAGAACAACTTTTACATATTTACTTGCTAACTTTGAAACAAAGTAAAGTGCAATACATGATGGGTCTGCGAGAGGTTGGTCCATCTGATACTGAACCTTAGGAACAGCCCCCCAGAATTCATCAGAGCCGATAAGCTTTGTGTGGTGGTCAACGCCGATTTTTTCAGAAAGACGCTTTGCCCAGCTTATTTCGTTGTAGTGGTCGCCGAAGTCAAAACCGACAGTAAATGTCTTTTGGTCAGCAAAGTATGTTGAAACATAGCTTGAGTCAACACCGCTTGAAAGGAAACAACCAACCTCAACATCACTGATTTTGTGAGCATTAACAGAATCCTCAAATACAGCCTCGATTTCATCAACAGCTTTATCAAGTGTGAGTGATTCATCAGGCTTAAAAGTAGCCTCGAAATATCTTGTAGTAGTAACCTTGCCGTCCTTATACCAAAGGTAATGTCCCGGTAAAAGACAGTAAATGCCCTCAAAGAAAGTTTCAGGCGGAACTACATATTGGAAAGAAAGGTAGTTATCAAGAGCCTTATGGTTGAATTTCTTTTTATATTTCGGATATTCAAGAATACTCTTAATTTCAGAGGCATAGACGAAAGAACCGTCAACCATAGCGTAGTGCATAGGCTTTATGCCAAAGAAATCTCTTGCAATAAATAAAGAGCCGTCCTTTGTGTTGTGAATTGCAAAACCAAACATACCTCGGAGCTTCATAAGCATATCCTCGCCCCATTCTTCAAAGGCATGGATGAGAACTTCGGAGTCTGTCTGAGTATAAAACTTATGACCAGCCTCCATAAGTTCCTTACGCAAATCCTTATAGTTATAAATTTCTCCGTTAAACATAAGAACGAGTGATTTATCTTCATTATATATAGGCTGACTACCTGCATCAAGGTCTATAATACTAAGACGGCGAAAGCCCATAGAAATCTTGTCGCTTGTATAGTAGCCGTAGCTATCAGGACCTCTGTGAGTGATAACATCGGTCATTCTTTTAAGGACATCATCTCTGTCGATTATTTCGCCAGTAAATCCGCATAATCCGCACATAATTATCTTCCCTTCATTTTATGAACAGTCATTTTACAAAACTATACCAATTTTATCACACAGAGAATAATCTTTCAACTATTTTGAAGTGGGTTTTATTCTATAAATATAATTAGCTTGTTTTTCGATGTAAACTTTGTAAAATATGTTAAGGTCAGAAGAAGTAATAAATTTAATTTACCCTGTAAATTTACTAAAATTACAGGGTGAAATCGTGAAAAAGCCTGATTTCTTGCCACTTGTTTTTTGCTCTTGCGTATTGTATAATCAATTAGATAATTTTGTAATATGATTTGATTAAATCGTTTTTTATTTTAGGAGGAAATTATTATATGCTGAGATTTATTATTAGCCTTTGGGCATCAAAGCTGTGCCTATTTTTATTTAAGCATACAGGCAGAGAGCGTGACGACAGACCGGGTATTCTTGCTCTCAGACTTTGCCCGAATTTTCTTGATAGAGTTAAGAAACCACCGCTTGTTGTCGCTGTTACAGGAACAAACGGTAAAACAACAATATCAAATCTTGTCAGCAATATATTAAATCTTGAGGGAAAAAAGGTTGCGTATAATACATGGGGAGCTAACTATAAGGCAGGACAGGCAAGATGCTTGCTTGATGCTGTAAGTATTTTCAACAGACCTACTAAAGACGCAGCAGTTGTTGAAGTTGATGAACTTCTTTCATATAAGACTTTGCCGTGGATTCAACCGAATTATGTTATAGTAACTAATATTTGTCGTGACTCAATAAGAAGAAATGCTCATCAGGACCTTATTTTCAGCAGAATAAATCAAGGCGTATCAAAGCTTCCAAATGCTACGCTTATCCTTAATGCTGATGACCCGAATAGTAGTTTCTTAGGCGAAAATAACAATAAGCGTTTCTTTGCAATAGCGGACCAACACGCTGATGTTTTTGAAACAAATGTTTCAGACTTCCCTGTTTGTCCTAAGTGTGGAACTGTTCCGGTATTTAATTACCGCCATTATCGTGCAATCGGAAATTTCTATTGCCCTAATTGCGGTTTGAAATCCAAGACAGGAGATTTCATTGGAACTAAGCTTGATTTTGATAAAAGAGAAATGCTTGTCAAAGAAAAGGACGGAGAATTTAAATATCCGCTTGTTTCTGATACAATTTTTAATGCCTTTAATATTATGGCTATCATCACACTTTTCCGTACTATTGGATATTCCCCGGAGGTTATTGCTGAGCATATTAAGCATATTAAGCTTCCTGAAAACAGAGTTGCCTGTGAAGATTTGGGCAAGATAAAAATGTACACATTCTCCGCAAAAGGACAGAATGTTTCTGCGGCCTCTACCGTATTTGAATATCTCGCAAAAGAACCATCAAAGAAAGAGCTTATTCTTTTGCTTGATGAACATTACGGAGATGACCCTAATATTGAAACAATCACTTGGTTATATGAAACTGATTTTGAATATCTCAACAATGAGAATATAAAAAAGATTATCGTTGCAGGTCAGCGTTACCTTGATTATAAGCTTCGTTTGCGTCTTGCAGGAATCCCTGTTGAAAAAACCGTTTGCGTTTTTGATGAACAAACTATTCCGGATTATGTATCAACAGACGGAATCGAATCAATCTATGTTCTGCACGATGTTACAACAGTTCTCAGAGCTAAGAAGATTAAGGACAAAATTAAAGAAAAAATCACAAACCAATGAGCCAATAAGGAGGATATATGAAAATAGAAGTACTTTACCCCGAACTTTCTAATCTTTACGGAGATTATTACAACGCTAAATATCTTGCTATGTGTATTCCGGATAGTCAGACAGTTTTTACCTCAAATAATGATAAACCCGCTTTTCTTAGCGAAAAAGTTGATATAATCTGTATGGGTTCTATGTCAGAAAGAAATCAGGAATTTGCAATTAAACATCTTATGCCATATAAGGATAAAATCAAAGAGCTTGTAGATAATGGAACTTTCTTTCTTGCAACCGGAAATTCCTTTGAAATTTTCGGCGACCATATAGAAGATGACGGCAAAAAAATAGAATGTCTTGGCGCTATAGATTTTTATTCAAAGCGTCAGATGAATGATAGAAGAAATTGCTTTTTCCTTGGAGATTTCCAAACAGAAAAAGGTGAAGATATTAAAATAGTAGGTCATAAATCGCAGTTCTCATTCTCGCATGGAAAGGCTACCGAAAAGCCATTTATAAGTGTTGAGGGTGGTTTTGGAATAAACCTTGATAGCAAGAACGAAGGCGTTCATTATAAGAATTTCTTTGGAACATATATCCTTGGTCCGTTTATTATGCTTAATCCGCAATTTTTAAAGTACCTATTAAGGTCAATGAATCTCAATGATAGCTTACTTTATGAAGAAGAAATCAATAATGCATATGCTGACAGATTAAAAAGGCTTCAGCGTGAAGGCACAGAATTTCTTATGGGAGCGGAATAATTTTATCAAAGGTTTGGTGTTTATAATATGGGAAAAGTCGGGTTTCTTATTAAGCGTATAGCGACTCTTGATTATAAAAATCTTATGAAAACAGCAGGCGAAGTTCATAAGGCAAGCGGAAAGAGCAGAATTTCAGCTTTTACAGATATAGTTAAGTGCGGAATGAAATATCAGGCTGGCTATATGGATTATAAGCTTTTTAAGATGTATGAGCTTAGCAATGAAGAAAGAGCAAAAATTCTTACTCGTGGCAAAAATGATGCATATGTCCGCCGTCTTAATGATAAGGAGTATGTCGGAATCTTCTCTGATAAAGCTGAATTTAATAAGCATTTTGATAAGTACCTTTGCCGTGAATGGATTTTGCTTGATGGAAATAATGAAGCTGATTTCGCCAAATTTATTCAAAATAAGGAACAGATTATAGTAAAGCCTTTAGGCTTGTGCTGTGGTAGAGGAATTGAGATTTTAGACCCAAGAAAATATAGTGTACATGAACTTTATGACTATCTTATGAAAAATCAAAGCTACCTTGTTGAAGAAGTTGTAAAGCAAAGTGCCGAAATTTCAGCAATTTACCCTTCATCTGTAAATACAATAAGAATAGTTACAGTGCTTAGCGATAATAATGTTCCGTCTATTGTCGGTGCATATATGAGAATAGGAACAGGCGGAAATGTTGTTGATAACTTCAACCATGGTGGAATAACAGCTCCTATAAATATAGAAACCGGAAAAATTGAGCATAAGGCTCGAAATAAGAGCAATGTATATTTCAGCAATCATCCGGATACAAACGCTCAGATTCTTGGATTTACAATTCCAAATTGGTCTGGACTTACTGATTATGCGAAAAGCCTTGCTTTGGTTATGCCTAAGATGAGATATGTCGGTTGGGATATTTGCATTACAGAAAAGGGCTTTGCGGTTATCGAAGCAAACGAATATCCGGGCAACGACCTCTATCAGATTCCAAAGGAAGATATTGGAACAGCAAATCTTATAGAAGATGCTCTTAAAAAATAATTGTTACATCTTAGAAGACTATTGTTTAGCTAATACACTTATTTAGACAAATAAAAGTTTCGCTCGAGGTGGCAAGTCGCCACAGCCGAGACGCGTAATCGCTCGATAAGTCTCGCTCGTAGTGTATATGGTAAGTTAATTGACGCGAATGTGGAAACTACCGATGAGCTACCATATGGGCGAACACAGTTTGATCCTACACTTAAATCATTAGTATATTTTTGATAATTTTAAAAAATATTATTAACCAACATCTATTATCAAACTTGCGTTAATTTATTATAGATTTTTCTTGAAATTTATCTTGCATTTTCTGTTTTGTTGTGGTATAATTGATTTTGTTATGTAGCAGTGTTGAAAGAGGTGAACCGAAATGAAAGAGAATATTCATCCAAATTATAAGCAGACAACTATTACCTGTGCTTGTGGTAATGTTATCGAAACAGGCTCCACAAAGCAGGATATCCGTGTTGAAATATGCTCAAAGTGCCATCCGTTCTTTACAGGCAGACAGAAGCTCGTAGATACAGGCGGTCGTGTCGATAAGTTCAGAAAGCGTTACGGCATGGGCAAATAATTATGTTTTATGAAAGGACGACACAGTTTGTGTCGTCTTTTTTGTTTGGTGGGATATTTTATGGAGATATATAAAACAATTAAAAATGAAGCTCAGGACGAATTTGTCGAACGCCGTTCAAAATTTATAGGTTATATCAAGCCTGTTCAAAAGGAACAAGAAGCTATCGACTTTATAAACGAAAAAAAGCGTATCCACTGGGACGCAACTCATAATGTATATGCTTATATTTTGCGTAATGGTCAGATAAAGAGATATTCCGATGACGGAGAGCCTCAGGGCACAGCGGGTATTCCTGTACTTGATGTTTTGCAAAAAGCCAGAATCGTTGATGTTGTGGTAGTAGTTACAAGATATTTCGGCGGAATACTTCTTGGCGGTGGAGGACTTGTCAGAGCATATTCTCACGGAGCGTCCATTGCCGTTAATGCAGGCGGAATAATTACAATGGAAAAATCCCTAAAAGTTGCTTTGAACTGTGATTATAACCAGTATGGTAAGCTTTCAGGTTTAGTTCCGTCATTTGGTGGAAATATATACAATAGTGAATTTACAGATTGTGTTGGCTTGGAATTTTATTTGCCAAAGGATAAATATGAGCCTTTTATAAAAGAACTTGCAGATGTAACTTGTGGAAGTGTTGAAGCAGAAATTATAGGCGAAGAATGGGTAGAGGCAAGTTAACTTCATAAGGCAATAGTATTCTGTATTTGTAATAAAATTATTGGCTTTCTTTGACAATATTTTTACATCTGGCAGCTCAATATATTATTGTTTAAACATTGACAAAGGGATAAATAAGGTCTAAAATTTATTCTGTTAGAAAGCAACTTGTTTTGAATGGCATTTTGCCAGAACAAAACAACTTATAATTGGAAGGGGTATGAATTTATGAATACCGAAGTTTTTGAAAACTATGAATCCAGCGTTCGTTCATATTGCAGAAGATTTCCTACAGTTTTTAAGAAATCTAAGGGTGCGTTTATGTATGACGAGAACGGCGAAAGATATATCGACTTTTTCTGCGGTGCAGGTGCAGTAAACTACGGACATAATAATGATTATATCAAGCCAAAGCTTATTGAATATATTGAGAATGACGGCATTATGCACGCTCTTGATATGTATACAACTCCAAAGAGAGAGCTTATTGAATATCTTGAAGAAAACATTCTCAAGCCAAGAGGACTGAATTTCAAGGTTATGTTCCCAGGACCTACCGGTACAAATGCAGTCGAGGCTGCTTTAAAGCTTGCTCGTAAGGCAAAGGGAAGAAGCAATGTATTTTCTCTTATGGGTTGTTTCCACGGAATGACTCTTGGTGCATTGGCTCTTACAACTGATTCAGCAGCAAGAAAGGGTGCAGGTGTTAAGCTTAACGATGTAACACATATTCCTGCTCCTTATATGTATCCTGGTTTTGATACTATTAAGTATATGCAAGATTTGCTTGACGATGACCATTCAGGTATAGAGAAGCCGGCAGCACTTGTTATAGAAACAGTTCAGGCTGAGGGCGGAATTCATGTTCTTGATGTAGAATGGTTAAAGGCTGCAAGAAAATTCTGCGATGATAATGATATAGTTCTTATCGTAGATGATATTCAGGTTGGCTGTGCAAGAACAGGCACATATTTTTCATTTGAGAGAGCTGGAATAGTTCCTGATATTGTTGTCCTTTCAAAATCAATCGGTGGCTATGGTTTACCGCTCGCATTGACACTTGTTAATCCTGCAATCGACTGCTTTACACCGGGCGAACATAACGGAACTTTCAGAGGCAATCAGCTTTCATTCATTGCCGCTAAAGCCGGTCTTGAATATATGCTCGAAAATAAGGTTGAAAAGCAAGTTCAGGAAAAAGCACCTATCGTTAAGGAATTTATCGAAAAAGAAATTCTTCCACTTGATAGCCGTTTGAAGCTTCGTGGAATTGGTCTTATCTGGGGTATTGATTGCTCAGAATTCCCTGATAAGAATTTCAGCGATAAGGTTACAAGAAAGGCATTTGACCATAAACTTATAATAGAGCTTGCAGGTAGAGACAATTCTGTTGTAAAACTTATGCCTCCGCTTGTAATTGACAAAGAAACTCTTATAGAGGGACTCAAAGCTCTTAAAGCGGCTGTTGAAGATTGCCTTAAAGAATTAAACTAAAGATAATTTAAAGTTGAAACTTTTAACATTAAAATCTATTTGCATATTTTTTAGGGAAAAGGCTTTATATTTTCATCAGAATATTGTATAATATATATGCAACGCAAGGCGAATATAAAGTAGCAATGCGTAAATAATTATGGAGTGTGATAAAAATGCCATTAGTTAATGCAAAGGAAATGCTTACAAAGGCAAAGGCAGGTCATTATGCTGTCGGTCAGTTTAACATCAACAATCTCGAATGGACAAAGGCTATCCTCCTTACTGCTCAAGAGCTTAACTCACCAGTTATCCTCGGTGTTTCAGAGGGTGCAGGTAAGTATATGTGCGGCTATAAGACAGTTGTGGGTATGGTTAACGGTATGCTCGAGGAACTCAACATCACAGTTCCTGTTGCTCTTCACCTTGACCACGGCAGCTACGAAGGTGCAAAGAAATGCATCGAGGCTGGCTTCAGCTCAATTATGTTCGATGGTTCTCACTATCCAATCGCTGAAAATATCGAAAAGACAAAGGAACTCGTTGCTATCTGCAATGAGAAGGGACTCAGCATCGAGGCAGAAGTTGGTTCTATCGGTGGTGAAGAAGACGGCGTTATCGGTATGGGCGAGTGTGCAGACCCTAACGAGTGCAAGCAGATTGCTGACCTCGGCGTAACAATGCTCGCAGCTGGTATTGGTAACATTCATGGTAAGTATCCTGCAAACTGGAAGGGACTTAGCTTTGAAACTCTTGATGCTGTTCAACAGCTCACAGGTGCTATGCCACTCGTTCTTCACGGTGGTACAGGTATCCCTGCAGATATGATTAAGAAGGCTATTTCTCTTGGCGTTTCTAAGATTAACGTTAATACAGAGTGCCAGCTTGCATTCGCAGATGCTACAAGAAAGTACATCGAAGCAGGTAAGGACCTCGAGGGCAAGGGCTTCGACCCAAGAAAGCTTCTTGCACCGGGCTTTGAGGCTATCAAAGCTACTGTTAAGGAAAAGATGGAACTCTTCGGTTCTGTCGGCAAGGCTTAATCTGATTTTATAAGTTTATTCTCCATGTTTGAGGAGGTTATTCTGATGGTATATGTAATAACTGCAATTATTGTAATCATACTTTTAGTTGTTGGCAATAAAATGTCCAAAGACCAAGGGTATACTATCGGTAAGGGTATGTTTAAAAACAGTGAACATTATCTCGATGAAGATAATGAAAAATCGAAGGACGTAAGTGACTTTGACTATTGGAACAAAAACCAGCTTAAATAGGCATAGAATATAAAATTTAATTTCAAATTTAGTAATCATAAAAATGCCGTATCTCAATCGGGATACGGCATTTTTGCATTTAAAAGTTTTTAATTATGTAGGGACGAACGATATTCATTCGTCTTATCACATAATATTAATATAAGTTAGAGCGAAACTTTTAATTTTTATCAAAACTATATTAAATAAAATATAAAAGCTAAGCAGAATAAAACTGCTTAGCTTTTTGTATGTTACTTATCAGATTAAGATTTATTATGCAAGAGCCTTGCCAAGCTCTTTAAGAGCTTCAAGTGTGTCTGCCTCAGGAGCGTCATTGCAGATAACAGGTTCTGCAACAAGAACCGCACCATCATTTTCGCAAGTTGCTTGCCAGTTTCTCATCCATTCGCCATCGCCCCAGCCGTATGAGCCAAAGAGAGCAATTTTCTTGCCTTTGAGATTAGATTCACAATCGTTGAACATTGGCTCAAATTCGCTGTCTTCAAGCTGTTCGCTACCCATTGAAGGGCAACCGAAAGCAATAGCGTCAAAATCATTTACCATTCCGCCATTAAAATCACTTGCACTAAATTTAGAGCATTCTGCACCGGCAGCCTCTACGCCTTCAACAACAGCGTCAGCCATAGCTTCTGTATTGCCTGTACCGCTCCAAAATACTACTGCTATTTTACTCATTATAAATTCAACCTTTCTAAATATTAGATATGTATATATTATCGCACCAGATTTTATCTAATGCGAAAATACGCGAAATTATTTTGCCACAGTTGCGGCGGTGAGATACATAAGAGGTTTTCCTCCATTGTATAACTTCTGGTAGACCTTTCTGCACTTTTTATATTTTTCAAAGGTTTTCAGAGCTTCATTTTTATTGCAATAAACCTTCCAAAAGCCAGTGTATAGACTATTTTTTCCTTTGTTTTCGATAAACCCCATAACATCTCCAATAGGATACCCAAGAAACAAACCTATCTCGTGAGGGAAGCTTTTTGATTCGCAAATTCTTTTGCTTAGTCTTTCGATACAACCTTGAATATTAGTAATATCATATCCACAAGAGAAAAGAAATTCAGCAACGCCATTTTTGTTGAAATCCTCTTTAAGCTGCTTTTCACGATATACATAAAGCAGAGCGTTTCCTTTTGAAAATCTTAGAATCTTTAGTGAAACACCTTTAGAATTAAGCCGTCTGTTCCAAAGAGCGAGTATAAAGGCGAGTTCTGCACGAGAATGTGAACCATATGGGTAGTTAAAAAGATTTGCAGTTTTGATTCCTGCAAGAGTAGGAGAGCAATATTCTACAAGCAAATTAGCAAGCATTTTCTACACCTCCAAAGTAAACTATTTATAAATAGTTTTTCCCGAAATTCAAAGAGAAAGCCATTTAAATTATGGAATTAGATATAACTAACCTCAACTTAAAAATATAAAGTTTGTTATATTCTATCTAATATAAAACAATTTCATAATTAGTCTAAACTAACCAGCGGAACTATAATAGCATAGAATTATTATAAAGTCAAGCGGTGTATACGAATTTGTGTTAGTTTAACCTAACAAAACGATTTTTTGTCAGATATTTGTATATATTTATTTTTTGAAACTAAAAATGCACAGTCCTAAAAAATCAACTCTGCAAAAGCGATAAAAGCCGTAAAATTGACATTAGGTAGGAGTTGTATTATAATAAATGCAAGCTTAAAGAAAAATATCTTGACAACTTAAGTTTGATTTGTCATTATTAGAGCATAATTAAATATATAATTATAAAATTAAAGGGCGGTTGAAATTATGGTAAACGCAATGATATTTGCAGGAGGTACTGGCACTCGTATGAAAACCTCCGATATTCCTAAGCAGTTTATTGAGGTTGACGGAAAGCCTATTATTATAAGAACACTCGAAAATTTTTCAAAACACCCAGAGGTTGACGGAATAGTTATTTCCTGCCTTGAGGCTTGGATTGATGAACTTTGGAAGCTTATTGAAAAGTGGAAGGTTGCCAAAATAGTTGATATAGTTAAGGGCGGTTCAACAGGTCACGAATCAATCCATAATGGACTTGTTCGTGTAGATGAATTTACAAAGCCTGAAGATATTGTTCTTATCTGCGATGGTGTTCGTCCGGTTATGAGTGAACAGCTTATTTCAAATTGCATTAAACTTGCAAGAGAATATGAAACAGCAGTTCCTGTAACGCCAAGTATAGATTCTGTTCTCTGGAGCGATGACGGAGAACACTGCTCTAAGGCATTGCCAAGAGGTTCTATGTATATAACCCAAGCTCCACAGGGTTATACTATGAGAAAGATTATGGGAGCACACCTTGAGGCTGAGAGGCGTGGAATAGTTTCGCCTACATCTTCAAGCGAGCTTCTTATAGAGCTTGGACAGGAAATTCATATTTATATAGGTGAGCGTGATAATATCAAAGTAACAACGCCTGAAGATTTATTGACATTGCGTTCACACTATTATTATGAGAGATATAAGAGCTTTGCTCGTGAGGAATTGAAGTACGGACTTGAGTAATTTTCAAAATTCTGAATTGTAGTTCAGAATTATTTAAAGTATATAGTGTTTAATCGGGGTAGGGTATGGCTAAAGATTATAAATTCAGTATAAGTGTGTATATAGATAACGAGGAACTTTTGCCTGCTACTATTGCATCAATTACTGCTGATAAGGAATTTTTCCGCAATAGCATACAAATTGTTTTAATCGACTCTCTTGTAACAAAAGAGAGTACCGAGTTATGCCTTAAATACACCGATGATTACCCTGAAAATATATATTTTGTTGACTGCCAAGGCGAAAATATGGCAGAGTGCTTTAGCGATGCAAGAGTTATTTGCACAGGAAGTTATGTAAGCTTTATTCGTGCCGGAGATGAATATTCTCACGAAGCACTTAAAAGACTTTCAGAAGAACCTGCATTTATGAAAGCTCCTGCAATATGTATTGCCGCTGAAACTTCTAAACGCCGAAATAGCTTGGTTCCGTATAATTTCGGTGCTAAAGACGGAACAATTCGACTTAAAACTAATCCTGATAAATTAAGTCTTATTCTTGGGGCATACTTTTTTAGAAGCGATACCATTACTAATGTTCGTTTCAAAAAAAGCCTTTCAAGTGATTTTACAATGGCGTTTATCCTTGATTATTTCTATCATATCGCTTCTTATGTTTATACATCAAAGTTTAAATTTATATCGCCATATCCTGCCGAGAATGATATAAAAAACCTAAAGGAACAGTATAATAAATCATATTTCACAGATTCTATAATGAGATTTGCTATACCTATGCTCGAAACAAAGGGTAATTCTGCTGTGATTATGAATATGGTAATGTATTTAATTTACATAAAGCTTGCTTGTGGGCTTGGCGAAAGATATATGTTTACTATGGGTCCTAATGGTGTAAATGATTTTTTTAACCTTATAAGCGATGCTATGAAAAATATAGACGATGCCGTTATTCTTAATAGAAATATAGCAAGAAGAGCTTTGTTCCCATCAACGCTCACTTTTAAAATGCTTAGGTTGAAATATCATAATAAGGCACTAAAGCCTGACTTGGATTTCTTTCCTATCGGAAATTTAAGTCAGTTTGAATTTAGAGATGCATCGCTTCGTCCCCGTAAGATGAAAACAAATGGTGGGTTTATAGCAACTCTTGGCGGTGCATTGATTTCATCATCAGAACATATTGATGTTAAGATTATGTCGCTTAAGGCTGAAGGTTCTAATCTTCATATAAGTGGTTGTGTTACAGATATTTCGTTCCTTGATAGAATAGAATATAAGTTGTTTGCTGTTTCAAATAGAGAAAAAATACCATTTAAGGACTATCCTTTCTATTCTCTTAAAACTCTTTTTGAAATCCCTTTTGATAAAGATCACGGTTTTACAATTACTGTTCCACTTAAAAATATAAAGGAAATGACAGTTATTTCTTTCTATATTTCTATTGATAAGATAAACTATAAGCTAAGATTTTCCTTCGGTGCAACGGCGGCTCACCTTACTGAAAAATTTCCGCATAGCTATTGTGTTTCAGGTGGCAGACTGATTACCTTTGATTTGGAAAAACGCTCTATAACAATTCGTAGAGCAACATCTTTTATGCAGAGCCACCATGAGAGGCTTTTCCTTTCTGATGTAAAGAAAGCAGTTCCTGTTCAGAAATATCTAAAAATTAAGCGTCTTAGAAAGCGCTATCATTCAACTATTGAAAAATATGCTGAAAGACGAATTTGGCTTATGTGCGATAGTAAGAATGCCAATTCGGAAGATGCTCACGATATATATAACTACATCAACTCGTTGCACGATAAGCGAGGTATAGAGGTATTCTATTCGCATAGGGAGATTAACCCTGACGATAGTTTTATTATGACAGCATTCCAAAGCAACAATCTTGCAAGTGGTACTTTGACTCAAAAAATTATTGCAATGAATGCCGATGTGATAATTTCAAACGGACATAATGTTTATAAAAATCTTGGCTTTGAAGATGGAGAGGAAATCTACTATCGAGATTTGCTTATGGCAGATATAGTTTCCTTTGGCGATGGAGTATCTATGCTTCGTTCCGCGCAATTTGAGAACAAGATGTACGATAATACAGCATTGCGTTTTTGCAGTTCTGAACAAGAATATGAAAGACTTATTCACCCAATATATGGATATGACCAAAAGCACCTATTTGCGTTTGGTTATCCTCATATGGATACTCTTATGTCGGTGCCATCAAAGCAGATTCTTGTATGCCCGGCTATGCGCAGAGGCTTTGCAAAATATGCCCATATTGGTTACCAGAATTTCACGACAGAACCGCTTTATTCTGTGTTCAATTCGTTTATTGCAGATAAAAAGCTTCTTTCAGCGCTTCACGAAAATAAATGCAATCTTATTTTGATTTTGCCGGAAGAGCTTGCCAAGCAGGAATATTTATGGAATAAGAGCGAATATGTTTCTGTTTCATCATTTGAAAATTTAGGATATAAAGAAACAGTGGAAAAATCAGCTATGCTGATTACGGATTACAGCAATATAGCATTTGATTTTGCGTATATGCGAAAACCTGTAATTTACTATCAAAATCCAAGCGTTTCTTTACAAAATAATATTTCATCCTTTAGCTATTGTGAGAATGGTTTTGGTGATGTGATTATCGATTCAGATGAACTTGTAGAAAAGGTTATTTCAGCAATAAATTCAAAATTTGAGGTATCTGCAGAATATCTCAAACGCCGAAAAGAATTTTTTGCGTTTGATGATAGAAATAACTGCAAGCGCATTGCGAATGCAATTTACGATTTTGAATATAGTAATAAAATTCCTACTGCTGATGTTAAAGGAGGTTTTGGAGAAGTAAAACCAAAACCTGAGCCGCAGCCTATTATAAAACAAGCTCCTAAGCAAGAGAAAGTTGAAAAAACTACAAATCCAGTTGAAAAGAAATTACAACAGCAGCCTAAAAAGGTTACTGAACCAAAAGAGGAGTATGAAGAAGTAGAGCATCAGGGAATAATATATTCTGATGTCCCTAAAAAACAACAGGTTGGACATTCTGAAGAGCAGAAAATTTCACAGACATATCGTCCAAGACCAACCGAGCCACCTCGTCAATCAGAACAGCATACAGCTGAAAGGCGAGTACAGCCACAGCGACAGCAAACACAGCAAATTCGCTATGCAGAAGCTCCTCCAAAAAGACAGCAATCAACAGAACCGCTTCGTCAATCGGAACAGCATACAGCTGAAAGGCGAGTACAGTCACAGCGACAGCAAACGCAACAGATTCGTTATGCAGAAGCTCCTCCAAAAAGACAGCGACCAACAGAACCGCCTCGTCAATCGGAACAGCATACAGTCGAAAGGCGAGTACAACCACAGCGACAGCCAACACAGCAGATTCGCTATGCAGAAGCTCCTAAAAGACAAACGAGACCTGCACAGCCACAGCGTTCAAGTGGTGGTGCGAGATATGCAAACCCGAATCAACAGAGAGGTTCCCAAAAACCTTCAGAGGCAAGGCGAGTTGCACAAAATCAGCGAAAAGCACCAACTTCACAAGAGCGTGTAAAGCAAACAACAGCTCAACCAAAACACGCTGATAAAAAATCTAAAAAAGGTTTCAGAATTTTCTGATAGACCATAAGACTAAGTAAAATCTAAAATAAAAAGGTAGCCAATTCTGATGCTTGCACCTAAAAGTCAGATTAAAAGCTGACTAATTATAGGGCAGGTTAGAATTGACTACCTTTTTATTCTGATTTTTATAATAATTCCATTTCATCATTCATTTTTGTGAAACCATATTTTTCGTACATAGGGCGTCCCATAGCAGTAGCCTCAAGAGTAATATGTTTAACCCCTTTTTCCTTTGTCGCTTTAACGAGTAAATCAAGCGTTTTATAAGCGATACCTTTTCGTCTATATTCGGGAATGGTATAAATATTCATAAGATAAGCCTTTTTGCCGGTAGGATTGTGGCAGGTCGGCATAACTCTGAAAAAGCTAACTCCGCCACAGCCGATTAACTTATCATCATCAAAAACGAGATAGGCTATACATTCACCATTTGGAATAGCTTGTTTGTAATAATCATAAGATTGAGTTTCAATCTCTGACATATCTGCGGAATCATCTAAGTGGTTAGCTTCACGAAGAACGATTATTCTTGATTTTACTAAAAGCTCTATATCGTCAAGATTTGCTTGTTTATATGTAATACTCATTCTGAAAATCCTTTCAATCTGATAATTTCATTCTTTAATTCTTTGGTTCTCAGCTCTAATTCTTCTTTGCTGGGACGGAATTTATCATTCCACATTTCTTCTCTCGGAAGCCACCATACAGGGCCTTTTGTCGGAGTATCTCCCTCAACTCTCGGAAATAAATGCCAATGAATGTGAGAATCACCGTTTCCGAGAAGCTCATAGTTCATTTTTTCCGGTTTATAGATGTTATAAACAGCTTCAGCAACGAGTGACATTTCCTCAAGATATTTCATCTTGAAATCATGCGGAAGTTGATGAAGCTCTGTCGCATGATTTTTGCATAAAAACAGCGTATATCCTTTAAAGCATTGATGGTCGCCTAAGACGACATAGCCCGTTTCGAGTTCACAAACAAAATATGGATTTATACCGTTTTTAATCATTTCTATTCTCTCACATATTAAGCAATTCATAATATTATATATTTTCTCTCAAAATATTATTTAATTCCAATGACTCCTACTTGCATATTAGAAAGCCAGATTATTTCTGTCTGTTTAAAGCCTGCTGATTTAAATAATTCTATAATTTGTGATAGCGTGTATGGAAAATAATCTTTTTTATATCTATTTATGTGATTTTCGGCATCTTGAGGATTTTTTCCGTTTCTAATCTGAAAGCGTTTCCAACGCTCCAAAAATAATTTTTCGCCAGCTTGTGTAAAGGGAGCAAAGTTTTCGAAGGAAATAAATAAGCCATTCTTTTTGAGAGATTTAAAGCAATTAGAAACAGTTAAACGCCTTTCGGAATCACTTAAAAAGTGATTTACCATAATAGATGTTACAACATCAAATTCTTCTGAGAATTTGATGTTTTGAGTTGGTGAAATAATAAATTCCGAATGTGTATTTTTAAAGCGTGATTTTGCAATATTTATCATATCTTCAGAGATATCGCAAAAAACAAAACGCTCTATACTAAATTCCCGAAAAGCTGTTTCAGCCATTTTGCCGGTTCCACAGCCAAGGTCAAGCCAGCTTATTTTTTCATTAAAACAACAGTGAAGAATATCAGAAATCTGCTTATAAAAATCTTCATAATAAGGAAGAGTAGCAGCGATTTTTTCGTCATATTTATCAGAGCTAAACGCGGGATTGTAAATGCTCACACTGCAAATCTCCTTTCAATTTACACAAACAACGCCTCAAAAATTTTCTGAGTTTCTTCACTCATTTTTCTAACAACAGAGCTTACAGACAATATAGATGGTTTCCCGTTTTTATCAAAGCGTAACCCTTTTTCTTTACTTTTGCTTGGACCAAAACGCAATTCCTCAAGTAATTCGTTTGGAATTTGACGAGATTCTATGGTAGAACCGCTTGTGCTTGTCGCTGCCAATTTCGCACAGCAGTTAAAAGGTTCCTGATGTTTTTTGTGTGGAAGTAGGGGAGTATAGTAATAAGTTTTCCAATCAATACCGTCTGGTACTAATGCTCCGCAAGAATTGCCGAGTTCACGCACAAGATAATCATAAGCTATTTCAATATTCTCAACAGGTAAGCGTGCAATAGCATATAAATTTCCGTTCATAATAGTAACAGGGTATATAATATCCCCGATTTTTACAGATTGTATTGATGGCATTTTTGTATGTATGCTCCCGAAAATTACTTTAATAGATCTATAGTCCTTATCTTTTTCTAAAGTCTTGATTTGTTCTTTTGGAAAATAGGTTATATAACCAGCCATTTTAATATACCTCTTTTTATATCATTGCAGCTTAATAAAATCATTTCTCAAATTATACCCTAATTTTTATTTGTATTCAATATCAGTAAATAAGAAACACTTAAATTCTTACCAAATATTATTGCTTTCCTTTATATTTTGTGATATAGTAAATTGATGTATTTTGCCTGAAAGGTCGTGATGTTAGGGTTGGAAAAAAGGCTTAAGCTATATGGCTTTAACAACCTCACAAAAACTCTTAGCTTCAATATCTATGATGTTTGTTATGCTAAATCTCAGCGTGAGCAAATAGACTATATAAAGTATATAGACGAGCAGTATAATTCTGAGCGTTTAACAAATATTCTTTGCGATGTTACAGATATGATAGGAGCGAGTGTGCTTAATATCTCTAAGCAAGATTATGACCCACAAGGAGCGAGTGTAACCTTGCTTATTTCTGAAAAAGGTTATCCTGAAACGATAGATGAATCCTGCAACTGTGGCAGATGGCGTGAAGAAATTGCAGCACATCTCGATAAAAGCCATGTTACAGTTCATACTTATCCGGAATATCACCCGGATAATGCTATTGCAACATTCCGAGTCGATATTGATGTATCAACTTGCGGAACAATTTCCCCGCTTAATACACTCGATTTCCTTATTGATAGCTTTGATTCTGATATTATCACGATAGATTATAGAGTTCGTGGCTTTACTCGTGACCAAAGCGGCAAAAAGTTGTTTCTTGACCATAAAATGACCTCAATTCAAGATTATATCCGAGAGGAAACTCTCCGCAGATATGACGCTATTGATGTTAATGTTTATCAGTCGAATATTTTTCATACTCAGATGCTCATTAAAGAGATTGAGCTTCAAAATTATCTATTCAAAACTGATGTTTACGAGCTTCCGCCGAAAGAACGCCTTGAAATCTCAAGTAATCTCCGCAAGGAAATGATAGAGATTTTCAGCGGTACAAATGTTTATGATTGAGGTAAGCAGAAATGAGTCTTTCACAAAATGACGCTCCACTTTATGAAGCACTTTTAGAATATAAAGAAAACAGAATAGTTTCATTCGATGTCCCAGGTCATAAACAGGGAAAAGGCAATAGTGAGCTGACGAATTTCCTCGGTAAGCAGTGTATGAGCGTAGATGTCAATTCTATGAAGCCGCTTGATAATCTTTGCCACCCCGTAAGCGTTATCAAAGAGGCACAAGAGCTTGCAGCAGAGGCATTTGGTGCGGCTCACGCATTTTTTATGGTGAACGGAACATCAAGTGCAGTACAGGCTATGGTTATGAGTGTCTGTAAGCGTGGCGAAAAGATTATTATGCCGAGAAATGTTCATAGAAGCTCTATAAATGCCCTTATCATCTGCGGAGCTGTTCCCGTATATGTTGACCCAGGGCTTAATACCCGCCTTGGCATACCGCTTGGAATGGCTGTTGAAGATGTACAGCGAGCTATTGACGAAAATCCTGACGCAAAGGCTGTCATAGTAAATAATCCAACCTATTACGGTGTATGTTCCAATCTTCGTGAAATTGTTAAGATTGCCCATAAAGCCGGTATGAAGGTTCTCGTTGATGAAGCACATGGAACACATTTCTATTTTGGCGACTATATGCCTCTTGCGGCTATGCGTGTCGGAGCGGATATGTCTGCTGTAAGTATGCACAAAACAGGCGGTTCGCTCACACAAAGCTCAATATTGTTGCTTGGTGAAGGTATGAATGTCGGTTATGTCCGCCAAATTATAAACCTTACCCAGACAACAAGCGGTTCATATCTTTTGACTTCATCTCTCGATATTTCACGCAGAAATCTTGCTCTTAACGGCAAAAAGATTTTCGAGAATGTAACAATGCTTGCAAATTACGGCAGAAGTGAAGTAAATAAACTAGGCGGATATTATGCGTTTTCCCGTGAACTTATTAATGGAGATACAGTTTTCGACTTTGACCCGACAAAGCTTTCTATACATACAAGAGATATTGGTTTAGCGGGAATAGAAGTCTATGATTTACTTCGTGATAAGTATGAAATTCAAATAGAATTTGGCGATATTGGCAATATTCTTGCTATAATTTCTGTTGGTGACAGAATTTTAGAAGTCGAAAGGCTTGTTGCAGCACTTTCAGAGATTAAGCGTCTTTATTCCAAGACAAGTGCTGGCTTGCTCGACCACGAATATATAAAGCCAATAGTAGTATGTTCTCCACAGGACGCATTCTATAATGAAAAAGTACAGCTTCCCATAGAAGAAACTGTCGGCAAAGTTTGTGCGGAATTTGTTATGTGTTATCCGCCTGGAATACCTATTCTTGCTCCGGGTGAGCTTGTAACAAAGGATTCGCTCGATTATATTCTCTATGCCAAGAAAAAGGGTGCAACACTTCTCGGCACAGAGGATATGAACACAGAAAAGCTGAATGTTCTGAAATAATTGGAGGCAAATATTATGGAACAAAGATTTTGTTATAAAGACCAAAGAATAAATATAGGCGATATATTGATGTTTATTGTAATGTTTATGCTGAATATAGGTTTATTCTTTGCAAGTCTTGTTATGGGCTTAAAGGGCGAACTTGATTATGTAGCAAAATTAACTATCTTAGTATTAGTCATTATTTTCAATGGACCAATTATTGCATATTTTATTCTGAAGCTTTCGACTATGATTAAATTTAAAAGAAAGATAAATAGATTTAAGGCTGATGGCAAAAAGTTCAGAGCAAAGATAATAGATGAAAAGCTCGGCAAGCCACTTATGGAATCCGAGATACAAACAATATATACATATTATCCTGTTGTAAAATTTTTTGATTCTGAAACTCAAAAAGAAATAACTCTTACATCTAATTATCCTATGTGTGCGTCATATGAAAAAGCTTTAAGCCTGAATTCGGTTACAATATATGTTATGGACGAGGATTTTTTAATATTTGATTTTGCCGAAATAGGTGATAAGGAATATAGCCTTGAACGCAGAACAAGCAATGGCAGGGCGATTGCAGATGTTACCGAGAAAATATACAAGATAAAACAGATTGCTTATGAAGTAGGTATGTTAATATCTTGCCTTATTCTTCTTGGAATACAAGTTCTTAAATATTTTCTGATTGGATAGTATTTTTATAAAATTTACTCATATAATATTTAAATTTCAAATAAGTGTGGTATAATTTATTTGCAGATATTTTTTAAGGAGTTGATTTTTTGGAGCTTTGGTATACTGAAGAGCAGACAAAGAATGTCCGCTTTTCGATTCGCTGTGATAAGCAGATTTATGCGGCAGAATCAGACTATCAGAGAATAGAAATTTTTTCTACTCCCGAGTTTGGTAAAATTCTTATCCTTGATGATAGAATTATGCTGACTGAAAAGGACGAATTTATATATCACGAAATGATAACGCATGTTCCGCTTTCTGTTAATCCGAATATTAAGAATGTTCTTGTTATCGGAGCAGGCGATGGCGGAGTAACTGCTGAACTTACAAAGTATGATAGTATAGAGCATATAGACCTTGTCGAGATAGATAAAATGGTTGTTGATGCCTGCCTTGAATATTTACCAGATGTTTCAAGCAAGCTCCTCGACAAAAAGGTTACTATACATATTGATGATGGTTTGAGATATGTCCGTAGCTGTGAAAATCAGTATGATTTAATTATAGTAGATTCCACTGACCCGGTAGGCCCTGGCGAGGGACTTTTCACACAGGAATTTTACGGTAATTGCTATAAGGCTCTCAACGAGAGCGGTATTCTTGTAAACCAACACGAAAGCCCATATTATTCAGTTTACGCAAGGGCTATGCGTCTTGCTCATAAGAAGATAGCGGACTTTTTCCCGATAGTAAGGGTATATCAGGCACATATTCCAACCTATCCGTCAGGTCATTGGCTTTTTGGTTTTGCCTCAAAGAAGTTTGACCCGATAAAAGACCTTGATGCAGATGCGTGGAATAAGCTTGACTTAAAGACAAAATATTATAATACAGAACTTCATAAGGGTAGTTTTGCCTTGCCAAATTATGTATTAGAACAGCTTGACTAAGAGTTAAAATAATGGAACAATCTCAAATATTTAAAACTAAATTTATAGAAAAATTTAGTGAATATAATATTAAAGAAAGCATAGAAGATGATTGTTTAGAGATAGAAATCATAAATTATGAAGATAAAAATATTATTATACATTTTGATGAAAATGAAATAATATTTTTCTTTTTAGAATATCATATGCATATTTATTATGACGATGATAGTTTTCAATATTTAGTTGATATAACCAAGAAAGTTTTATCATCAGAATATGTAGTTATGGTTGTTTATAGTAATAAAAGATGGTTATGTAGCAATCTCTTGAAATTTGAAGATGTTCCAATGAATTCATTATCAAAATTTTTGAAGTTTTGCTTTCCAAATACAAAAGAATTTAGAAATGAATTAAAAAATGGTGGAAAAGTATATTTTAGTTTTTGGGATAGCAGTAAAAATATGATATATAAGGTTCAAGATGGTAAACTATCTTGTGAAAAATAAAAGTATATTTTAGTATAATTGGGGGTAATCAAAATGTCAAAGGCATTGATAATTGGTGCAGGTGGTGTTGCGAGCGTAGTAGTTCATAAGTGCTGCCAAAATTCAGAAGTTTTCGAGGAAATTTGTATCGCAAGCCGTACAAAGTCCAAGTGCGATGCACTCAAGGAAAAGCTTGACGGCGGAAAGACAAAAATTACAACTGCTCAGGTTAATGCAGATAATGTTGCAGAGCTTGTTGCTCTTATCAATAAAGAAAAGCCTGATATTGTCATAAATGTTGCTTTGCCATATCAGGATTTAACAATTATGGATGCTTGCCTTGAAACAAAGACAGACTATGTTGATACAGCCAACTATGAACCACTCGATACGGCAAAATTCGAGTATAAGTGGCAGTGGGCATATCGTGAGAAATTCAAGGAGGCAGGAATTACTGCTCTCTTAGGCAGTGGCTTTGACCCAGGCGTAACAGGTGTTTTCTCAGCTTATGCACAGAAACATCAGTTTGATGAAATCAATTATATTGATATTCTCGATTGCAATGCAGGCGACCACGGCTATCCGTTTGCAACAAACTTTAACCCTGAAATCAATATTCGTGAAGTTTCCGCAAAGGGAAGCTACATTGAAGATGGCAAATGGGTAGAAACAGAGCCTATGGAAATTAAGAGAGTTTATAATTTCCCAGAGATAGGCGAAAAGGATATGTATCTTCTTCACCATGAGGAATTAGAGTCGCTGGCACTTAATATCAAAGGCATTAAGCGTATTCGTTTCTTTATGACCTTTGGACAGAGTTACCTGACGCACCTCAAGTGCCTTGAAGATGTTGGAATGACTTCTATTGAACCTATTGAATTTGAGGGCAAGCAAATTGTTCCGCTTCAGTTCTTAAAGGCTGTTCTTCCTGACCCTGCATCTTTAGGACCACGCACAAAGGGTAAGACAAATATAGGCTGTATCTTCCAGGGTAAGAAGGACGGTAAGGATAAAACATATTATCTTTATAATGTTTGTGACCATGAGGAATGCTATAAGGAAGTAGGCTCACAGGCTATTTCTTATACAACAGGCGTTCCTGCAATGATAGGCGCGTCTATGATTCTCACAGGCAAGTGGAAAAAGCCGGGCGTATATAACATAGAGGAGTTTGATCCAGACCCATTTATGGACGCACTCAACAAATGGGGGCTTCCATGGAAAGAAAGCTTCAACCCAGATTTAGTAGATTAATTTTTTAATTTATAAATCTTATGTTAGACGCTTAAAAGTTTTGCGCAGGGCGGAGTACCTCTGATGTCAAGACGCAGAATCACTCGGCATTGCCTTGCTCGTAGTTGGTTAGATAAGATTGCTGCCGCGACTGAAGAAACTACCGATTAGCTAATAAACTTTTCAAAGGTTCACAGTTTCTAAAGGCAGAGTCTTTGGTCTCTCTCAGCATAGAGCGGAACACCTTATCTTTCTCAAAGAGCAGGAAGGTAGAAAAACATTCCAGTGTAATGTTTTTTGTAGGAAAATCTCACAGAGGTTTACCTGAAAAATAAATCTAAGCTAAAAGTAGGGTGAACTGTTTTCGCCCGTTTTAGAAAATAATTTTTAATTTAAAGGAGATAGTTGTTTGAAGAAATATTTGGTATCGGAGATTGTACACTAACCGGGAGGTTTGTGAAAAAACAATCTTAATCCAAGCCTCCCAAAAGAGTTATTATTTATATATGACTTTTAGGAGGATAATCTCGTGAATAGAGAAAATAAAAGAAAACAATACGAAAAAGCTTATTATAAAAATCATAAATGCAATGAAAGTTTTACCTGCAAAATGTGTGGCAGACTTGTTGTGCCAATGGGAGCAGGTAGTGACCATCGCAATCATTGTCCGAATTGCCTGTGCAGTCTACATCTCGATATAGAACCAGGTGACCGTCAGGCTGATTGTGGCGGTATAATGGAACCCATTGCAGTATGGGTACGCAAGAATGGCGAATGGGCTATTATTCATCGTTGCCGAATATGCGGAGAACTTTCTTCAAATCGTATAGCGGCAGATGATAACCCTATGAAGTTGATGTCTATTGCAATGAAGCCGGTTGCACTTCCACCATTTCCACTTGAAAAGATAGAGGAAATGACAAAACAAATGGCAGGCGATGGAACATTAAATTTATAAGCTTTTAGTAAAAATAACAACTCGAATTATTTACCTGAATAGGTTATAATTCGAGTTGTTTCTTTTTGGGATTATTTTTAAATTTTTTGCCAAACCTTAAAATCGTGTTTAGTGCCCTTTTTTATATCATAAAGGGCTGAATCAGCGTGTTTCAGACATTCCATAATTGATTCTTGATTGTATTTTTGCGTCGTTGAGATACCAATAGAGCAAGAAATTCTGTGTTTTGTATCAATTTTTATAGGTCTCTTTAACGCTTTAGAAATATCATTTATAAAGTATCCGTTTTTTTCAATTTGCTCGTAAATTTGTTTTGAAATTTTTACACCATATTCAGTTGAAGAATCGGGAAGAACGATTATAAACTCATCTCCACCATAACGGACACAATAGCCTTTGTCACCAACTATTTCAGTAAATAGTGATGAAAGTTTCTTTAGCATAAGATCACCAATATCATGACCGAAAGTATCGTTGCAGTATTTGAAGTTATCAAGGTCAATATATAGAATAGTTGTCTCTTGTTCCTCAAAGTTTTGCTTTGTTGAATAATCTGAGAAATCCTCAAGCTTTTTCGCAAATCCCTGACGATTAAGCAAGCCTGTAAGCAGGTCTGTAATCGAGCTTTTTTGTAGTTTTGCGTTTATAGCTTTAATTTCTATCTTAGCATTAAGTCGTTCAACGGCGTCCATAATTTGTAAAGCTGCAAACTTAAATATAATAAGTTCAGTGCTTCCGAAGAAATATATATTAGATGATAAGTTTTCGTGAACTTTTACAGTAGCAATCATTACACCTTGAAGAACCTCATTATTATACATAGGTATACATATCAATGATGCTACTTCTATTTTTCCGAAGATATTAAGAATAATATCATAATCATCAAAAGTTTTATCAAAACGAGATGTAATAAATTCTTTTCGATAATCTAAGAAGAAATTAGTTATATCTTTTATATCCTTATTAGTTAGATTAAGACTTTTGCTCATATATGAAACCTTAGGGCTATGATTTTTCATTTCTATAAAGAGAGCATAATCAATATTGTAGCTATTCTGAATATTATTCATAGCATTATTAACAAGCTCTTTATCAGTAGAATAATCCTTATTGAGCAAGTCTTGCCACGAAATAAGAAAATTTATACCCTTATTTTTATTACTAAGCTCGTGTTCAATTTTGCAACGCTTAGACATAGATTCAAGTTGTTTTTGTGTGACGCTTTCAAGTTTGAGTTCAATTTTTTGATGTGGAAACGGTCTGCCCTCAAGCTTTGCTCGAAGAATTTCAGCTTTAAATTCATAACTATGTGTTTCGCAAAATTCGAGCGCTTCATTTAATATCTTAACAGCGTCATCATGTCTTTCCTGAATTTCATAGAGGTCAGCTTGTGCAATAGCAAATTGATAATATGCAAAAAACAGATTTCCTGTTGAGCGGAAAAGATGGATTTTTGCTCTGTCAAAACATTTCTGTGCCTTTTCAATATCTTCATCTTTGGCAATTAGACCTGCTGTGAAGAAGTAGAAAAACATATCATCGTCCCAAAGATAGAAGCTTGATTCGATAGGCTTTTTGAGCATATGAGAAACTGACCTTTCAAGCTTACTGAAATAGAGATTTGCATTATATTCTATTCCAAGATAACAGTTGCAGAGAACAAGGAAACCGTAAATCTTACCAAGGTTACAAATTCTGAGCTTATGCTTATCAAGTGCATCGAGAAATTCAAGAACAATAGTCAGATATGTAATAGCTGAATAGTATTCGTGTGCAAGAATGGCATTAGTAGCCATATTATATAGAGTTTCGCAAACCATATCAGGATTATTAAGCTCATAAAGGATAGCCAATGCTTTATTAAAGTATTCATTTGCAATGCCATATTTTTCACTAACTATACGATTATAGCCAAGCCCGTTATATGTATTTGCTTCTTCGAATTTATTATTTTGCCCTTCAATAATTTCAAGAGTTTTCTTATAAAAATAATCAACAGATGAGAAGTAGCCATAAGAAGACGCCATCATAACATTTTTTTGCCAAGCTTTTATCATCAAAGATTCATTATTAAGCATTTTAGCCAAAGCCATACCTCGTTTAAACGACTCGGCTTCTTCGATGCTTTTTTCTCCATTGGCAAAATAAATAATATCATTGCAAGTTCCGAAAAGATAGATATATGCCAAATGATTATAATATTTATACTTGATTGCCTCGTTAGCAAAGTTATCGTCTACAATGAGGTTAACGTCCCAAGAATAAATATTTTTCCAACAGTTAAGAGTAATAATATAATCAAGAAGCTTTGCTTTAAAATGGTATTCATCATTATCAATTTCTTCTGCAATATCAAAACATTTTTGAATATACTTATTTGCAATATCCTTTTGACCGTATATAAACTGAGATAATGCGGAAATATATGAACAGCTGAATTTTTCCTCAAGACTTGTAGTTTTTTTGATAGAACTATTGATATTATCACAAAGCATAAGTGCAGTTCTTGAGTTATCAAGACATAGTGCGACGAGGCTATAAAGCTTGAGATAGGAAAGTTTATCCATCAGTGGAATAGTGATTTTTTCAACCTCGAATTTATTATGAATTTGCTCGAGATAATAGTTAGCCTGATTTATCATTGCACAGGAAACCATATTGTTAATAAGTCTGACATATGTATTCAAGTCTTTGGGAATAGGGTCAAAAAGTTCTATTCTTTCGCTTTCTGAAGTGTGGCTGTCTTGCAGACTCCAATCAACAATCATATTATGACTATCAATATAGTCAATCATAGTATTCCAATCTTTTTTTATATATTCCGGAACATTATAAACTTCATTATAGTTTGCAAGGAAAGCAAGATTTTCCTTGCCATGTTTTATAAGCTCAATAAGAAGCTTTATAGTAGATTGTTCAGAAAAATGAAGTTTGTTAAGAAGCATGAAGAGAGTATGCTTTTTAGAAACATAGGCAAGAATATTATATATAGATTCTGTAAATCTTTTTTCTTCATATTCGTATTCTATGAAAATAATATTTTCATTTCGATGACATACTCCGGTTTCAATATAGCTTTTTATAACGGGACGAGCCTGAAAATATACGCCGGCTTTTTCGAGAAATTCATCAACAGTAATATCGCTATAAAATCTCTGATAAAGTTCCATTATCCAATCAAGAAAAGGCTCGAATACACTATGCATATATTTTGAAGAAAATTCATGATATAAAAAAACAATATCCTCTTCTTGAGATTCAAAAACCTCTCTTAATTCAGATTCCCTAAGATTTAAAGTATTATAATATTTAACAAAAATTATGTTATTATGTCGCTGCTTTAAATTATTTAGAATAGAATCTATTATTTTATGAATATATAACTGTGAGCATGATTCCATAATTTCAGCCTCCACACGATATTTAATTTATTATACCAAATAGAACTTCAATTTTCAATATTATTTTATTAATTTTAGCTATAAGCAGTTTAATACAAAACGATACATTTTTTAGAATGTTAACATGTTGATATGTTATTGTCTATTTTAATTTATAATTAGTTTGTGGAAATTTTTAAATGAGTAACGCTTTTAGAAATTAATTTATTGCAAGTATACTTTTTAGAAAATTTTAATATTTGGAATTTTTATATGTAAATATTGGATGATATCTGATGATTTTTCATCTGTGAGATGACTATGCTTGATATTTTATAGGAAATCTGTTAAAATATAGGGAAAATAGGGAAGGAATGATTTTTTATGTTATCTAAAAACCTTATTGACCTTGAGGATCTCTCTGTTAAGGAGATTCTTGATATAATCGACCTTGCCAATAAGATTAAAGCTAATCCGTCTGAATATGCAAATGCTTGTCAGGGAAAAATACTGGCAACTCTTTTTTATGAACCGTCAACGAGAACCAGAATGTCGTTCTCAACAGCTATGATGCGTCTTGGCGGTAATGTTATAGGCTTTGATAATCCGATGAATTCATCTGTTTCTAAGGGCGAAACTCTTAAAGATACTCTTACAGTTATAGGCGGATATGCGGATATTATTGCAATTCGTCACCCGCTTGAGGGTTCTGCTGAAGCTGCTGCAATGTATTCGCCTGCACCTATTATAAATGCCGGTGATGGCGGTCATCTTCATCCAACACAAACCCTTGCTGATGTTGTAACATTATATAACGAAAAAGGCAGACTTGATAATCTCTGCATTGGTCTTTGTGGAGATCTTAAATATGGTAGAACAGTTCATTCTCTTATAAAAACTATGAGTAGATTTAAAGGCAACAGTTTTGTTCTTATATCTACTCCTGAACTTGCAGTGCCACAATATATTAAAGATATTATGAATAATGCTGGTTGTAAGTACACTGAACTCACAAGCCTTAAAGAAGCTATGGGCGAACTTGATGTTCTTTATATGACAAGAATACAAAGGGAACGCTTTGAAAATGACGAGGAATATGAACGCCAAAAGGGTGTTTTCATACTTGATAAGGAAAAACTGGATTTAGGAAAATCTGACCTCCGTATTCTTCACCCACTTCCAAGAGTTGATGAGATAGATTATGAAGTTGATGATGACGAAAGGGCTAAATATTTCCAACAAACCGTTTATGGAATGTATGCAAGAATGGCACTTTTTATGACAATGCTTGATGGCGAAAAAAAGGTACTTAAAAAGTATAAAAATGATAGTCCTTATAAAGATGTTATCTGCACTAATGAGCATTGTATAACTCATCAGGAAACATATTTGCCTAAGAGATTTAAGAAATATGGTGATATGCTTGTCTGCGAATATTGTGAAAACAGCACTCATAAATAATAATCAGGAGAACAAGCCTTTGATGCTTGTTCTCTTTTCCTCTCCAAGAAAAAACGGCTATACTAAAAAACTGCTTGAATCTTTTTTGATGGTTGCGGAAAATAAGTATGATATTAAAATTTTAGATTGCTATAAGCTTATGCCCAAGCCCTGCATACATTGCGGAAAATGTGAAAAAGCTGATGTTTGTATATTTAATGATTTAGATGAATATGATGCACTTCTTAGTGAGGCGGAGGCTTTGGTTTTTGCGAGTCCTGTATATAATTTGTCTGTTCCAGCACCGCTGAAAGCTTTGGTGGATAGGAGTCAGAGATATTTTTCAAAGAGATTTTCGCTCGGTATTAAACCGCCGATAAAAAAGCATAAAAAGGCTGTTTTATTGCTTACTTGTGGAAGTAATGATGAAAGTGGTTTTGAAATTATAGAAAAACAGCTTTCACGAATGTTCACAATTATGAACACTGAACTTTTTGGAAAAATTTGTGTTGCAGAAACAGATAGGATTAAGGATATTGCTGAATATGAAAAGCAAGCTTATGAACTGGCAAAGAACTTGACTGATACGATTAACTAATTTTTAATTTTAAACTTACACAAATTTATATTAAAAAACCTCCTATATCAGAAATTATAATCTGACATAGGAGGTTTGTTTAGATTGGAGAAGGATTTTCTCCAACAATATTTCCATAAAGAGATAGAGAAGTATGTTTTTGATCGAACGGATTTGTTATAACAAGTCTGGCATTTTTACTAGAAACATTATCATTAAAACCGAGATTTTCTATTGCGGCAAACTCAACCCATTCTGTTGAGCCGGCATTGTGTTTGAGTGTATATATTATATCATTTTCAATTTTATACTGACCCTTGAAGGTTTCGTAATCTTTTTCCTTACTATGTGTAGTGCAGTAACGATATAATGAATATGTTCCATCATCGTTAAAAACAAACCTATATACAAGGGTAGGCGAATGGCATTTTGTACATTGCATAGTTGTATTTTCCCAGACTGACGAACCTCCGCCAATATGAATTGATGTGCTTAGTATTTTTTTAAGAGCATCAAGTTTTTTGAGAATTAAATCTACATGGTCATAACCTGATAGAGAGTCATAAAGCTTGAGTGCCTCGACATATTTATTGGTTTCATATAGATAATTTGCCTGACTTAGTGTTGCGGAATTTGCTTGTTCAAGAGCATCAGCATTTTTAGTTATATTATATATCTGCATAAAAAGTTCGCTTGCTTCTGAATAATGCTTTTTATTATAAAGTGCAGACGCTTTACTCATCAGAGAGTCTTCAACTTTTTTTGCCAGTTTTTCTGAATTTTCATAACCGTCTAAATTTATGAGCGTTTTAAGAGCGGAAATGTAGTCCTTTTGAGAATAAAGATATTCACCGTATTTATACATAGATTCGAGGTATTTCTCAGAAGAATCGCTGTAATTTATTTGGCTAAAAATCTCAGCCGCCGATAAATATTTTTCGTTGCTAAAAAGAGTTTTTGCTTTGAGGTATTTTGCACGAAGAATTTCCTGTTCGCTATCACCATATCCATTTAGCTTTGAAAGAGCGTCTATTGCTTGGTCATATTTTCCTTCACTTATAAGTGCGGTTGCATGATAATAATTGCTTGCAGGAATAAGAAAATAATAGGTGCAGAAAGTTAGTACTGCAATAATAAGAAGTATTATTGTGAATGCAGTTATTTTCTTTTTTTTGCTTTTAGCCTTTACCTTTTTTCTTTTTGAGGTTTTTGAAGGCTTTGGTTGAGTGTTAAGTGAATTATTCTGTTTTTTGGGGGAAATATTTTCAGTTTTTGTTGTTAAAGACTCTGTTTCATTGCTTTGATGTTTTAGAAAATTTTCATTTTGGTTCATAGTTGATACATCGGTACTTTCAAGAAGCCATTCAAGTTCAGCACCGCATTCACAACAGGTTTCCTCAACCGGCCAGTTGAATGTACCACATACGCAAAGCCAATAGTTGGTTCCTATTTGTGGTGCATAGAGAAGTTTATCGTCAGGTAGCCCTTTTTCCGACCATAAATCCCTAAATTTTCCGAAGTATCTACCCATATATGAGGAAATACTATTTTGCTTAATTGGAATATTAAAAGCTTGAGAGCTTTCATTAATCCATTCTTCACCGTCAGAATCAGAAGCACTTTTTAGAATAATATCAATCGCCATAGTTTCAGAATTTTCTATGGGAATTAAATTTTCATCTCCGAAACACTCATTTCTTTTTGCATTGAGATTTTCAAAGGTGTAATTTTCAATTCGTGAAATTTCATTTCTGATTATACCATAGCATATAATGTCTATTCTAATAGATGTAAGTATTTCGGGTTGGATATTTATAAATTTTACATTGGCAAAAAGTTTATCAGAATCATTTTCTTTATATAAATTAGCACAGCAAATGAAAAGCGGTGAGCCGTCAAACCAGCGAATTTCATTATTTGAATTTATTATTTGAAAATTAGATTCATTCATATCCACCCCTCCTTATAAAAATATATATTTATTCTATTATAAATCTCGGTTTATGTCAAGGAAAAATTCACAGAAAGTTCATAATTTGTAAATAGAAATATGGCTAATCAACGATTTTTTGAATCACTTAGCATTGAAATTTGTTGAAATATGCTGTATAATATATAAATATGGCTGTTTTTAAAATTGAGATAATATTAAATGATAGGAGCTTCAGAAATGGAGATACGGACTATTAAAGCGGAAACTATTACTAATACAGTAGAAAAGCTTTTTAAAGACTTGAATTATAATATTGGAGATGATATAAGCGAGGCTCTTTGTGACGCACAGAAAAATGAGGAATCGCCTGTCGGAAAGGCTGTTATTGCTCAGCTTTTAGAAAATAATAAAATTGCTGCTGAAGAAGAAATTCCTATTTGTCAGGATACAGGAATGGCTGTACTTTTTGTTGAATATGGAGAGAGGGTTGTTATTGACGGCAATTTTAAAGAAGCTATTGAAGAAGGCGTCCGTAGAGCATATGTCGGCGGATATTTGAGAAAATCCGTAGTTGCCGACCCGGTTTTTGATAGAATTAATACTAAAGATAATACCCCTGCAATTATTTATACGGATATTGTTGAGGGCGATAAAATTAAAATTCTTGCAGGTTGTAAGGGCTTTGGCAGTGAGAATATGTCGCAGATTAAGATGCTTACGCCGTCTGCCGGAATTGATGGTGTAAAGCAATTTATACTTGATGCAGTTGAATATGCAGGACCTAACCCATGTCCACCGATTGTTGTCGGCGTTGGAATCGGTGGAACATTTGAGAAAGCGGCGCAGCTTGCAAAAAAGGCTACTCTCAGACCGATAAATACTAAAAACGAAGACCCGCGCTATGCAAAGCTTGAAGACGAACTCATAGAAGAAATCAACAAAATGGGTTTTGGTCCGGCCGGTCTTGGCGGAAATACAACGGCAATAGGCGTTAATGTTGAAACATATCCTACACATATTGCGGGTATGCCGGTTGCAGTTAATATCTGCTGTCACGCTGCAAGACATAAGGAGGCGGTTATATGATTACAAAGAAAGATGACGGAAAAATCAAGATAACTCTTCCGCTTACAGATGATGATATAAAAGAACTTCATGCAGGAGATAGCGTTCTTATCTCAGGCAGTCTTATTACAGGTCGTGATGCCGCTCACAAAAGGCTTTATGAACTTATTGAAGAAGGAAAGGAACTTCCTGTTGATATTAAAGGTGAGGTTATTTACTATGTAGGTCCTGCACCCGCAAAACCTGGTCACGCAGTAGGCCCGGCCGGCCCTACATCAAGCTATCGTATGGATAAATATTCGCCAATTTTGCTTGATTTAGGCTTGAAAGGTATGATAGGTAAGGGTGCAAGAACTCAGCCTGTTATTGACGCTATCGTTAGAAACAAGGGTATTTATTTTGCAGCAATAGGCGGTGCGGCGGCTCTTATTTCAAGAAGTATTAAGAGCAGTGAAGTTCTTGCCTATGAAGATTTAGGTACAGAGGCTATATATCGCTTTGTTATAGAGGATTTTCCGGCAGTAGTTGCTGTTGATTCTTTTGGCAATGATGTATATAAATTCGGTGCAGAAAAGTACAGAAAATGATGCTTGACATAATGGCTTTGAAAAATTATTAATTTAGAAGTTACGGTCAGCGTTTATTTTTTAGAAAAATAGTTACCAAAAGCGTTAATTGGCGGACTTTGTCCGCCAATTTAGGGGCAAAGAAATGTTAAGGGCTTTGCCCTTAAAACCCACGAGGGACTCCGTCCCTCGACCCTGCAAGCTTTTGAAAAAGCTTGAGCAAAACTTTTATCTGTCTTAGATAAGTTAGTAAACTATTGTAGGGGCGAAATATATTCACTCACTCGGTAGCTACTTTCTCCGCGTGAACAAGCTGCTTATGCTTACTACTATCGAGACTTGTCGAGCGATTCTGCGTCTTGTCCTGTGCGGTCACGCACCGTGTCTTGACTGCGGAGGCACTCCGCAAAATTATAATCAGAGAGGAAATGAAAACTATGAGCAATACCAATGAAAAACAAAGCTTCGCTACCCGTGCCGTACACGCTGGCAATGGTATCGATACTAACACAGGTGCTATTAAGCACGCTATCACAATGGCTAACAGCTATGTACTCCCTTATGACGCAACAACTCTTAACTGGAGTGACGCAGATGTAAACATCTACACAAGAAACGGCGGTGCTAACCAAGGTTATCTCCAAGAAAAGCTTGCTTCTCTTGAAGGCGGTGAGGATTGCGTAGTTCTTGCAAGTGGTGTTGCGGCTCTTTCAGGCCTTTTCTTTGCACTTCTAAAAAGCGGCGACCATGTTATTTTCTCAAGCGTTACATATATCGCTGTATATCGCCTTTTGAATGAACTTTTCAATAATAAGTTTAATATTGAAACTACTATTGTTGATACAACAGATATTGAAGCTGTAAAGGCGGCTATTCGTCCTAATACAAAGCTTATTCATATCGAAACTCCAGGTAACCCTACCCTTAATGTTACTGATATTAAGGCTATTGCAGACCTTGCACACGAGCATAATATTCTCCTTTCTTGCGATAATACTTTTGCTTCGCCTTATAATCAGCGTCCTTGCGAGCTTGGTGCAGACTTTACTGTTGAAAGTCTTACAAAGTATATCAATGGTCATGGCGATGCTATGGGCGGTGCTATTATCGGTAAGAAAGAATACCTTGATATTATCAGAGCACAATCTCAGGTTAATCTCGGCGCTACAATCAGCCCGATGAATGCTTGGCTTATTATGCGTGGTTCTGTTACACTTCCACTCAGAATGAAAAAGCACAACGAAAATGCTCAAGCTGTTGCAGAATACCTTGAATCACTTCCTTGCACAAGCTTTGTTGCATATCCAGGACTTAAGAGAAGTAAGTATTATGAGCTTGCAAAGAAGCAAATGCCAAACGGTTGCGGTGGTGTATTCTCATTCGGACTTAAGGCTGACCATGATACAATCAACAAGTTTATCAGCGAGCTTAAAATGATTGTTTCTGCCGTTTCTCTTGGACACGAGGGAAGCCTTATCGTATTTCTCGGCGAAGATGACGAAAGACAGTATCTCTATCCAGAAGAATTCCATAACGGTTTTATGCGTTTCTCTGTCGGTCTTGAGGACGCTGAAGATATTATTGCTGACCTCGACCAAGCACTTCGTAAGTCTGGTATTCTAAAATAATTGAAATTTGATGACAGCTTGAGTTTTGAGAAGTATAAACGGTTTCTTTGAAAAATGCAAGCTTTTAGCTGTTTTAGGGTTGATTTTATATCAGCCCTATTTTATTATAAGGAGGAAAATTATGGCTTTTACTTATGATGAAGTCCTTAAACTCAAAAAGTATATGGACGAAAAACTTTCTGTCTATGTTCATTTTCACGATGCCTGCGGGGGTCAATATTTTAATCTTGATGAACCAAATGAGGACGCTAAGCATGAGCTTGAAAGATATTTTGCAAAGCTAAATAAATCAGTTAAATTCGCAGAGGATAATATGACTTTTACTGTCGAGGAGGGTAAGAATAGTGGTTAAATTTTATGACAGCGTTGATGATAGTTTACTAAAATTTGCAGTTATTTTTGCTATGTACGACGGAAAATATATTTTCTGCAAGCATAAGCAAAGAGATACCCTTGAAATCCCTGGTGGGCATCGTGAAGAAAATGAAGCCATAGATGATACCGCAAAGCGTGAACTTTATGAGGAGACTGGTGCGATAGATTTTGACATTGAGCCTGTCGGAGTTTATTCTGTTACTGAAAAGAATAATTTTAATGGTGCGGAAACCTTTGGTATGCTGTATTATGCGAATATCAGGAGTTTTGAAACGGAATTGCACAACGAGATTGAAAAAATTATTATAACCGATAAAGCTCCAATAAGCTGGACTTACCCAACAATTCAGCCTAAGATTTTTGAGTATATAGACAAGATGAGGTGGAAATATGATAAAAACCAAAAGGCTTGAATTAGTTAGATTTGATAATAAATACGCAAAAGATTTATTTGAGCTATGGAGCGACTATGAGGTAATAAAATATACATATATGCCACAGCTAAAATCTATTGATGAGTGTTCTGAAAAGATAGAAATGTTTATCAACTATACAGATGATGAAGTTGTGAATAACTTTATTATATTATTAGATGGTAAGGCTATTGGAATAGTTGGTTCTCCTATCATTGATAAAAATAAGGCAGTTTTTGGTTTGTATTATCAGTTAATGAAAAAATATTGGGGTAAGGGATATATAAGCGAGGCGGTAGAAGCTTTTATAAATTATATACGGGGTAAATTTCCAAATGCTGAATTTAATGCAGAAGTTGTTTGTGAAAATCCTGCAAGTGAAACAATATTGAGAAAAATTGGGTTTAGCAAAGTTGGTATTGAAAAAAACGGATTTACCCTAAATAAATTTACACTTGATATTGTTAAATTTATAGGTTGAGTGTGTTTAATATTATTTGAAAATTTGGTGATAATATGAAATTTAGTCAAAGACACCCTTATTTGTTTTGGGAACTTATAGGTTTGGCAGTGCTGTTTATTGATTTTGTACTTATTGTCTGCTTTTTTGGTTTGCTTAATTTAAAGGGCGATGCAGTTTATGCAACGATTGTTTTCACTGCAATTTTTGCAGGGGCTATTATGTTCCTTTCGCCTATTATAATATTTTTCAGGCGTAGAAAATTTGAAAGTTCAATAAGATATGATAATTTTGCAGAGGCAATAATATTTGAGAAAAAATCAGATGTTTGGAAAGCAATAATTGTTTTTATAATTAGTTTACTTGTATGTGTGGCAGTTATTGGATTTATGTGCTATACTGGATTTGTGATTTTTGCACCGCTTGGGGTTTATGCAGCAGCTGCGGTTTATATTCCTTGGAGAAAATATATGCTTTCTAAGTTCTATAAGATTAAAAATGCTGAAAAGTATTGCGAAATAATTTGTGCTGATGGCAGTGATTTTCTTGATAGGCTGGATAAAGAATATACATTGACAGCTTTTAATATTGGTAATAAACCGAATGATGAGCTTTTGAATTTCTTATATAATGCAATGAATTTTAAAGGCTTTATTAAAGATAACAAGCTTAGAATTTATATTCTGGATAATGCTTTTATAAGCAAAAATTACAGCTTTAAAACTAACCCTAATCTGTCATTATTATGTATCCTTCCCGATGATTTGAACCTTTCAGATAAAAATGAACTTAGCAAGTTGTTTTATAATCGCACAAATACTATATTTGATAGCTATGAAACAGTTATACATACACTGATGGCAGACTACCTACTATATATAAACTATAATGCACATTTGGAGTAATTGTTGAATGTAGTATATAAGTAAATTGAGTATGTGTGGAGAATAAGTTTTATGAAAAAAATAAAAAAGATACTTTCAGTGATATGGATTATAGTGGGACTTTTGCTCCATTTATCTATATTTATTATTATAAAAACTAAAGATGATAGGTCTTTACTTGGATTTATAATATCGGTGATTGTTTGGTGGATTATAAGTGCATTATTATTGAATCATAAGGTAAAAACAGCGAATAAAGAAGCTAAGGAATATCGTGAAAAATTTATATCGACTGAAATAATAGAAAATGATAAATTCGGTAAGGTATCTTTTGAAAAAGACTCAAAGACTAATGAGCTTTATTGCGAATGTTTTAGCCTACCATTTGGAAATTTTAATCCCTCAATATATATTATTGATTATAATGATAAATTTAAGACTTTATATTTAAAAAGCCTGGAGGAAATTTATGATAATCAAGAAAAGATATTGAGCGATTATTATGATGAAGCAAAGAAATTCTGTGATAATTGGGATGAAAAAGATTCAGATGGCAATTCAATAAGCATAGAGTACATAAAGAAAAATCTCAGTGTAGATGACATTGATATTTTTGAGAGCGATGATGAAATTACAATAGTTATAAACGGCAACTTTGAAGATACTAATATTTTAGGTGGTCATACCATAACTGCTTCTATAAACTGCAATACTAAAGAAATCATTTATGACCTTGCTGGTTGAAAGATTTATTTAATGCAAGAATATGGTTGACAAAATCATATGCTTGTGTTATCCTATTATTACATTAGCGTGCTAAAGTAAAAGCACGAAATTGAGATGAGGTATATTATGAAAAATTACAGCAAAATTACTCCTGAGGGTACAAAGGATTTTCTTTTTGAGGAATGCCTTTCCACAAGGACAGTTTCACATATTTTGGGCGAGGTCTTTTCTCAGAGAGGATTTCATGAAGTTCTGACTCCCGGAGTTGAATTTTATGATGTTTTCTCAAATCCTGCTGCATTGATTCCGCAGGAAAATATGTTTAAATTGAGCGATTCTAAGGGCAGACTTATGGTTGTTCGCCCGGACTCAACTCTCCCGATAGCAAGAATGACTGCTACAAGACTTCAAAATGAAGTTTTGCCAATCAGACTTTATTACAATCAGAGAGTTTATAGAAATAATCGTGGTCTGACAGGCAGAAGCAACGAGGTTATGCAGACTGGTATAGAGCTTTTGGGTGTTTCTGGAAAGCGTGCAGACCTTGAGATTATTACTACTGCTATTGAGGCATTGACAAGATGTGTTCCTGATTTTAGAATAGAACTTGGTCACGCCGGTTTCTTTAAGGCTCTTTTGAATAAGCTGCCTGTATCTGATAATGAGCGCGAAGATATACATTCATTCATCGAGGCAAAGAACTATTCCGCACTTAATAGTTTTCTTGATACTCTTGAGCAAACTAAGGCTGTTGCAGCAATCAGAAGATTGCCAAGACTTTTTGGCGGTGAGGAAGTTCTTAACGAGGCGTCTGAGCTTTGTGATGATAAGGACGCACTTCGTCCCCTTGAGTATCTCAAGGAAATCTATGATTGCCTTACAAAGTTTGGTCTTGGTGAAAGGCTTATGATTGACCTCGGACTTGCCCAAAGAAACGACTATTACAGTGATATAGTTTTCTCAGGCTATGTTGAGGGTTCAGGCGAGCCTGTACTTATCGGTGGTCGTTATGATAAGTTGCTTGATATTTTTGATTCATCTATGCCTGCAAGTGGTTTTGGTATAAATGTAGACGCTCTTGCAAAGGTTATGCTTTCAAGAGGTCAGATTAAGATGAAACCATTGCCTGATGTACTTGTTCATGGTGATAATAGCTTTGAGGTTAAGTCTATCAAGCATTATCAGGCTCTTACACAGAGTGGACTTATCTGCGAGAACAGCGTATTCTCTACAAGAGATGAAGCTATTGCATATGCAAAGAAAAAAGGCATAGTAAGAATCGATTTCGTTAATGAAGAAGTCGAAACTGTTCTCTTAAATTAAGATTTGAAAGGATTTTATATATATGAAGCCATTAAGAATTGCTCTTACAAAGGGCAGACTTGAAAAGGATACAATAGGCTTGCTTGAATCGGCAGGATATGACTGCACAGCCGTTCGTGAAAAGGGCAGAAAGCTCATTCTTCCGATAGGCGACGGAGATATTGAGGTTGTTCTTGCAAAGGCTGCCGATGTTATTACATATGTAGAAAATGGTGTATGCGATTTAGGCGTTGTCGGAAAAGATACAATTATGGAAAACGGTAGTTGTTTCTTTGAGATACTCGACCTTGGCTTTGGTAAGTGCCGTTTTGCACTTGCAGGTAAGGGTGGAAGAAGTGCTGAGGAATTTTTCTCAGGTTATGGCGAAAAAACTATCGCAACTAAATATCCTAATGTCGCAAGAAACTTTTTCGAGGGCAAGGGTATGGATATAAGAGTTATCAAGATTGAAGGCTCTGTTGAGCTTGCGCCGCTTCTCGGACTTGCAGACGCTATTGTTGATATAGTTGAAACAGGTTCTACTCTCAGAGAAAACGGACTTACTATTATAGAGGATAATGTCGCTCAGATTTCTGCAAGACTTATTGCAAATACAGCAAGTCTGAAGCTTAGAAAAGCAGAAATTGAGGCATTGGCACAAAAGATGGAAGAGGAAAGGAGAAAATCCTCATGATTAGAAAAATTAAAGCAGATGGTGTTCAAGAAGTAGAATTTCTTGCAAAACTCGGCGAAAGAAGCCGTAACACCAATAAAGATGTAACAGAAACAGTAAGTGAAATCATCAATAATGTTATGATGAACGGTGACAAAGCTGTTCGTGAGTATACTGTTAAATTTGACGGTAAGGCTCCTGATGCTTTTGAAGTTCCAAAGGAAGAGCTTACAGCCCTTACTGCTAATTGTGACCCTGAATTTATTGCAACTCTTAAAAAGGCTGCTGATAATATTCGCAATTTCCATGAAAGACAGAAACAACAAAGCTGGCTTACAACTAAAGACAACGGTGTTATTATGGGACAGCGTATTCGTGGCTTAAAGTGTGTAGGTCTTTATGTTCCGGGCGGTACAGCAGCTTATCCGTCATCTGTTCTTATGAATGCTATTCCTGCAAAAATTGCCGGAGTTTCTGAACTTATTATGGTAACTCCTCCTGGCAAGGACGGCAAGCCTAATCCAGATATTATGGCAGCCGCAGCCATTGCAGGCGTTGACAGAGTTTTCCTTATGGGTGGCGCTCAGGCTGTTGCGGCTCTTGCATACGGTACAGAATCCGTTCCTAAGGTTGATAAGATTGTCGGCCCTGGTAATATCTTTGTTGCTACTGCAAAGAAATTGCTTTACGGAACAGTTGATATTGATATGATTGCAGGTCCAAGCGAAATTCTCGTTCTTGCAGACGAAAGTGCAAATCCAAAATTCCTTGCGGCTGACCTTATGAGTCAGGCTGAACACGATAAGCTCGCTTCTGCTATTCTTATTACAACTTCTGATAAATTGGCAGAGGATACAACAAAAGAAATTTACAGACAGGTTGAGGAACTTTCAAGAAAGGATATTATTGAATATTCTCTCGATAACTACGGTGTTATTATCGTTTGTGACACTATGGAGAGAGCAATAGAGCTTGCAAATGAGCTTGCCCCTGAACATCTTGAGGTTTGCTGTGAAAATCCTATGGAGTATGTCGGCAAGCTTGATAATGCAGGTTCTGTATTTTTGGGTAACTATTCTCCGGAACCGCTTGGAGATTATTTTGCAGGCCCTAACCATGTTCTTCCAACGTCAGGTACAGCAAGATTTTTCTCACCGCTTTCTGTTGATACTTTTGTTAAGAAATCAAGCTTTATTTACTATACAGAGGACGCTCTCCAAAATGACAGCGATGACATTATAAGATTTGCGAACACAGAGGGCTTAACCGCTCACGCAAATTCTATTATTGTTAGAAAGAAATAAGAACAAGCTTTCCAGACGGGAATCCGTAAGGATTCCCGTTATTTATCGAATGTTAAGGGCGTTGTCCTTAAAACCCACCAAAGGCTTTGCCTTTGGAAACTACGAGCCTTTAAAAAGGCTCGAGCGAAACTTTTAATTTTTATCAAAAGGAATGATTTTTATGTCATATATTTTATGCGAAAAGGTTCGTTCGCTTGAACCTTATGAGCCTATAAGTGGTACATATAATATTCGCCTTGATGCGAATGAATCTTGCTATCAGCTTCCTGAATCATTAAAAGCTGATATTCAAAAGGCTATTGAAAATGTTCAGTTTAACCGCTATCCTGACCCAACAGCATCTGAACTTATAAAGGCTTTCTCAAATTACTATAAGCTTTCTCCGAAAACAGTTACCGCTGGAAATGGTTCTGATGAACTTATTTCTCTTATAGTTTATACAATGATTGAAGATGACGGAGTTGTTTTGACAGTAAATCCTGATTTTTCAATGTATGGCTTTTATGCCGCAACAGGCGGTCATAGAGTTGTTACAGCAAGCAAGAATGATGACTTAACATTCAATGTTGATGAGGTTATCAAAAAAGCTAATGAAGAAAATGTCGCTTTGATTATTCTATCGAACCCTTGCAATCCGACAAGTTTGGGTGCGTCTAAGGAAGATATGCGAAAACTGATTACAAGCGTTAATGCTATGGTTGTTCTTGATGAAGCATATATGGATTTCTGGAATGAATCACTCTTAGATGAAGTTGAAAAGTATGATAATCTTATCATTTTAAAGACAGCGTCTAAGGCTGTTGGTTCAGCGTCATTGCGTTTAGGCTTTGCAATAGCTAATGAAACTATTACAAAAGCACTTAGAAGTGTTAAAGCACCGTACAATGTGAACTCAATTTCGCAGGCAATCGGTACAATTATATATAAAAATACAGAAATTTTGGAAAATTCCCGTAAAAGCCTTATATTTTTAACAAAATCACTGTATAATGGAATTATGGCATTGAAAGAGAAATATTCTGTGCCAATGACTGTTTATCCGACTTGCACTAATTTCTTATATATAAAGACTGATTTATCAAAAGAGATTACAGACTTCCTTGCTGAAAATAGTATAGCTATCCGTTTGTTTAAGGACGGCCACATCAGAATTTCAACAGGTACAGAGGAAGAAAATAAAATCGTTCTTGAAGTTCTTGAAAAGTTTTTTGCGAAGTTAGGCTAAATCGGAAAACCGACAGTAAAGGAGGTTGCTTAAAAAATGAGAAGTGCAAAGCTCGAAAGAGTTACAAAGGAAACGAATGTTTCAGTTTCGCTCAATCTTGACGGCGGAGATGTAAAGATTGATACAGGAATAGGTTTTTTCGACCATATGCTTACAGCATTTGGTGTTCATGGCGGTTTTGGTCTTGAGGTTAAAACAAAGGGCGACCTTGAGGTTGACTGTCACCATACTATTGAAGATACTGCTATCGTTCTCGGAAAGGTACTCGGAGAAGCTCTCGGAGATAAGTCGGGTATCGCAAGATACGGTTCATTCTATATTCCGATGGACGAATCACTTGCTTTTTGTTCGCTTGATATAAGTGGCAGACCGTTCCTCGTTTTTGATGCTGAATTCAAAGAGGAGAGAATGGGCGGTTATGATTCCTGTATGACAGAGGAATTTATGAGAGCCTTGGCTTTCAACGCAGGAATTACACTTCATATTAAGCTGTTATACGGCACAAATTCACATCATGCAACAGAGGGTATTTATAAGGCTGTTGCACACGCTCTTGCTGTGGCTGTGAAAGAAACAGGCAAGGGAACTCTTTCGACAAAGGGTGTTCTTTGATAAAAATGTATTTTCTTAAATTTAAAGGAGAATAATTATGGAAATTCGTATGTTAAAGTTATCTGAGGATAAAGATCCAAGATTAAGCAGTATGGATATTTCATCTATATATTTAGGATATTTTGTAGTAAATGGTAAAGTAACATATTCAACTCATGTACCCATTGCTAGCAAGCCAGATTATGTGCTTTTAACATTAGGAAATGATGATAGCATTTGCTATTTGTGTCATGTCGAAAAATATGATTATAAAGGCAAAAGTATATCTTTTTCACCTGATGAAAAAGATATACAGAACTACATACCAGAAATATATAAATCTGAAGAGAATGTTTCTTGGTTACTATTGGATTCAATGCAAAAAATTTCATTAGACTTTTTATGTGGTCTTTGCAAAGATGAAAAGATGGTAGAGTTTGTTAAAAATAGAGCAAACAATAAAATTATATAAATAAAATATTTTAAAATTAATAATTAAACAGTTTGTGGGTAAGCCCCATAGAAAGGGTGGTTTTTAATGATTATTTTACCTGCTATTGATATTAAAGATGGTGCTTGTGTTCGTCTATATAAGGGCGATTTTTCTACCGTTCATAAGGTCGCTGAAAATGCAGTTGATACTGCAAAAAGCTTTGCTGAGCAGGGTGCAAAATGGCTGCATATGGTAGACCTTGATGGTGCTAAGGACGGCGAAAGAAAAAATTCCAAAGTTATACTTGATGTCCGAAAGAATACTTCACTTCATATAGAAGTCGGCGGCGGTATTCGTGATATGGCTTCTATAGAGTATTATCTTAGCCAAGGCATAGACAGAGTTATTCTTGGTTCTGCGGCTGTTAAGAATCCGGAGCTTGTAAAAGAGGCTGTAAAGGAATACGGCGTAAAGATTGCCGTAGGAATTGACGCACTCAACGGAATGGTTTCTGCTGAGGGCTGGACTGATACATCAGAAATCAGCTTTACAGAACTTGCAAAGCGTATGGAGCAAATTGGTGTAAGCTGTATTATTTTCACGGATATTTCTAAGGACGGTATGCTTTCAGGCCCTAATCTTAATCAGCTTGATGAGCTTAAAGCGGCTGTTTCTTGCAGAATTATTGCTTCTGGCGGTGTCGCCAACCTCAAGGATATTATCAATCTTACTGACCTTGATGTTTATGGCGCAATCTGCGGAAAGTCGATTTATTCAGGAAGTCTTGATTTAAGAGCAGCTGTTGAAATTGCTCATGCTGCCGAAAACAAGGGAAAGGGTGCAAGCTATGACTACCAGCAATCTTGATTTTATAGAGGATTATTTTCAGAAATCTGAGCTTATTCCTGCGATAATTCAGGAAAAAGATACAGGAGAGGTTCTTATGCTTGCGTATATGAACCGTGAATCTATGCGTAAAACCTTTGAAACAGGCTATACATGGTTTTATAGTCGTTCAAGACAGGAACTTTGGAATAAAGGTGCAACTTCTGGACATCTTCAAAAGGTTATTTCTATCAAGGGTGATTGCGATAAGGATACACTGCTTGTAACGGTTGAACAAACAGGAGCGGCTTGCCATACCGGAAGTCATAGCTGTTTCTTTAGGGATTTACTTTAAAATAATGAGAGGTATGATTAAAATGACAAACGATACATTAAAGGCACTTTATGAAACAATTCTTGACAGAAAATCCAATAAGCAAGAGGGGTCTTATACTTGCTATCTTTTTGATAAGGGTTTAGATAAGATTCTTAAAAAGGTTGGCGAGGAATGTAGCGAAACAATTATTGCTGCAAAAAATGGCGATAATTCCGAAACAGTTCTCGAAATTTCAGACCTTATTTATCACCTTTTCGTTATGATGGTTGACCAAGGTATCGCCGTTGAAGATGTTATGGCAGAGCTTGATAAGAGAAGTAACAAGACCGGCAACCTCAAAAAATTTCATCAGGTAGACAAGAACACCTGATTTTATAAAAGTTATAATAACACTTCTTTAAATGAAAAATAAAGAAAAAACAAAAAAATAATTTGATTTTAGCGACACGCAGGATTATTTCTTGCGTGTTTCTAAATATGGGGGATTTTATGGATATAATAAATGCAAAAATTTTCACAATGAATGATAAAGATACTATCGTAGAAAATGGCTATATAAAAATTAAAGATGGAAAAATTTTTGAAATAGGGGATATGCTAAGCTATGTTTCAAATGGTGATGAATTTATAGATGCTGATGGTGCAAGTGCTTATCCGGGCTTTATAGACGGACATACGCACTTAGGTATGTTCGAGGACGGACTTTGCTTCGAGGGCGATGACGGAAATGAATCCACAGACCCGATTACACCACAGCTTCGTGCGATTGACGCTATAAATCCATTTGACCGAGGTTTTGAGGAGGCTTTAGAAGGCGGAATTACAACTGTTCTGACAGGTCCGGGAAGTGCAAATCCGATTGCGGGACAATTTGCCGCAATCAAAACCTATGGTAAGCGTATCGACAAGATGATTATATCCGCTCCAGCGGCTATGAAGTTTGCACTTGGAGAAAATCCTAAGAGTGTTTATAACGATAAAAGTCAGATGCCTGTTACAAGAATGGCTACGGCGGCACTTATCCGAGAAACTTTATATAAGGCTAAACGCTATATGGAAGATAAAGCAAAGGCACAGGCTGATGACGAGCTTGACGAACCTGAATATGACGCAAAATGCGAGGCTTTGATTCCACTTTTAGAGAGAAAAATTCCTGCACATTTTCACGCGCACAGGGCAGATGATATTTTTACAGCGATACGCATTGCAAAGGAATTTAATCTTGATTTAGTATTAGTTCATGCAACAGAGGGATATATGATTCTTGACGAACTTAAAGAGGAAAATATTCCGGTTCTTGCAGGTCCTTATATGACGGATAGAAGTAAACCCGAATTAAAAAATCTGAGCAGAGCGGCAACTGGAATAATGAGCAACAATGGCATTAAGACTGCTATTATTACCGACCATCCGGAAACTCCGATTCAATTTTTGCCATTGACGGCGGCTGTTGCAGTTCGTGAGGGTATGGACGAATATGACGCTATTCGTTCAATTACGTCAACTACGGCAAAAATTTGTAAAATATATGACAGGGTAGGCTCAATAGAAGTCGGAAAAGATGCTGATATTGTACTCTTTAACGGTTCTCCACTTGATGTTATGAAAAAGCCAAAGGCTGTTATAGCAGGAGGCAAGTTCATAAATTCGTAATTTATGATAAATTTAATAACATTCTGATAATTTTCAAAAAAATGCTTTTCTTTTTTTGTTTATTGTGATATAATTATCTTAGCAAAGGTCCTAATGATTAATCAAGGAGGCACTAAGTATGAATGTTAATATCGTTGGAAGAAAGGTCACACTAAAAGACAATTTTAAAGAGCGTGTAAACAAGAAGCTCGGCAAATTTGAGCGTATTTTCAGTGAAGATGCAAATGCTACTGTTACTGTAACAGTTGAAAAGAATCGCCAAGTAGTCGAGGTTACTATTAGAGATAATGGAATGTTGTATCGTGCAGAAAGTTCAGCGTCAGAGATGAACGATGCACTCGACAGCGTTGTAGATATTTTAGGTGGTCAAATCAGAAAGAATAAGGCTAAGCTTAGTAAGCGTTTGCGTGCTGATTCTATTGACCAATATTTCGCTCCGGTTGACGAAACAGATAGTGAAGCTATTGAGGAAGAATATAAGGTCGTCAGAACAAAGCGTTTTCCTGTTAAGCCACAAACTATTGATGAGGCTATTCTTGAGATGAACCTTATCGGACATCAATTCTATATGTTTAGAAATGGTGATACAAACGAAATCAATGTTGTTTATATAAGAAATGACGGCACATATGGACTTCTTGAACCAGATGCTGGTTAATAAAATTTAAACTCAATGAATGGAGCAGTTCATTTTGTACTGCTCCATTTCATTTGTAATAATTGATACTTGAATATTGCATAAAATTATGTTAAAATAATAAAAATAATCTATAAAATTTTACACTAATAGAGGTGAGAAATTTGAGAATTCACGAATCTGCAGAAAATTATCTCGAAACTATACTAATGTTGAGAATTAAAAATCCTTATGTTCGTTCTATTGATATTGCAAACGAGCTTGGTTTCTCAAAACCAAGCGTCAGTGTCGCTATGAAAAATCTTCGTGAGAATGGCTATGTTAATGTTGACGGTGACGGATATATAACCCTTACTGATAAGGGCAAAAAGATTGCTGAAACTATGTATGAGCGTCATAAGTGGATTTCTACTTGGCTTATGCGCCTTGGTGTAAATGAGAAAACTGCTGTTGAGGACGCTTGCAGAATAGAGCATGTTATAAGTGCAGAAACCTTTGAAGCTATTAAAGGCTTTACAAAGGAATTTATGTCTAAAGCAAATATTAAAAATGATGACTAAATAAAAATGCTTGCAGAGTTGATTTTCTGCAAGCATTTTTGTTACTTTCTTTTTGTTACAAGCTGTATCGGTAGGGCAAAGAGGATTGCTCCGCCGACCATATTCCCAAGTGTTACGAATATAAAATTGTTTATTACTTCTTGTGTTGGAAGTCCGCCGAGCAAGAAACCTGATACGGTAAAAATTCCCATATTTGCTATGCAGTGTTCAAAACCTGCAATGACAAAGGCGGTTATTATACAGAACATAATGACAAGCTTTCCGCTTTCAGTTTTCATTCTTGTGCCAATGAATACCGCAAGGCATACAAGATAGTTACAAAGTATTCCGCGGATAAATAATGTCAAAGGGTCAAGCTCTAATTTTCCCGGTATGATTGCTGAATAGTAATCAGTTAATATTCCGCTTGCACAACCGCTTAAAACTAATAATCCACCAATGATAAATGTTCCTATAAAGTTTCCTATATAGCTCATACCCCAGATTCTTAAAGCACTGCCAAACTTTACTTTTTTGTTATAAAGCCCAAAAGCCATAGTCATATTGTTGCCTGTGAAAAGGTCACCGCCAACAAAGACTATAAGTACGATTGCTATTGGAAACAAGATCGAACCAAGAAACTTTGAAAGTTCAGGAGAACTTTTGTAAAAAACCGCAGCGGTGATATTAGATAGGATAATTGCAACATCAATGAAAAAACCTGCGATAATTGCTGAAGTCATATATCTAAGCGGAGAATTTTTCGACATATCGCTTTTTTTGACAGCAGCATCACATAATGAGTCTATTTCTTTACTAAACAAGCTGAACCCTTCTTTACTTTTTATAGGTTAAACAAACCAAACTATATTATAATAAATCGTTCGCCAAAATACAACTATTTTTGCCTATTTTATTATATTGAAAGAATTTTTTACTAAAAGATTTGAATTGTTTTGTTTTTATATAATTGTAATTGATTATTTAGAAAAAACTGTTATTTTGATAATTGACCTAAAAGATTTGGTACTATATAATAGCAATGTTGTTTTTAATTAGAGAAGTGTTAAGAGGTGCTTTTATGACCTTAGGAAGACCATTAGCATTTTTTTCTGGAATAGTGGCTTTAATTTTTTGGATAATTGTTTCTTGCATAACTAAAAAAGATCGTTCTAAAAAGATACTGATTTCGTTATTTATTGTATATATGACGGTTGTAGTTTCAATTACAATTTTTCCGCTAATTATTGACCCAGAGCTAATGCCTATAAATGATAGAAGTATAATTTTAGTTCCATTTTCAACGATTACAAATCTTCTTGAAAATGCTACATTATGGACTATAGTTTTACAAATTATAGGAAATATAATTATGACAATTCCTTATGGAATTTTTATACCGTTTATGGTTAAGAGGAAAAGATGGTATAATTATTTAGTGTATACTTTGATATTTCCGCTTGCTATTGAATTGACACAGCTTATAATTTGTATATCAACTAATAGTTTTTATCGCACTGTTGATATTGATGATGTTATATTAAATTCGATTGGAATTATTATCGGATATGGGATATATAAAATCTTACCTAAGTTTGTAAAAGAATACTTTGAAAATAATAATACAGAGAAAAATTCATAAAAATGTTAGCTTGATAAAAAATTAAAAGTTTCGCTCGAGCCTTTTCTACACCAGCTTTGCTGGTGAAAGTTGCTCGTAGATCAAGGGCGAAGCCATTGTCGACGTCCGCAGACGGCGAAATACTTTATACTTCACAAAGCGTAGGAGGATAGAAAAACATTCCACCGGAATGTTTTTTGTAGGGAATCCTCGCAGAGGGTGACCTGTTTAACTGACGTTGATATTAAAAGAAAAATAGCGGCGAATTTTATCCGCCGCTTAGTAGAGTAAAGAATGTTAAAGGCTTTGCCCTTAAAACCCACGAGGGACTTCGTCCCTCGACCCTGCAAGTTTTTAATTGTCTTAAAGAATTTGCTAACTAATCGGTAGATTAGTCCTCCGCGTAAATAAACCTCCCTAACTCATTGCGAGCGAGACTTGTCGAGCGATTACGCAACTTGGGAGCGGCGGCTCGCCGCCTTGAGGGAAATTTTTAATCGTCTTAGGAAAATTTGCTAACTAATCGGTAGATTAGTCCTCCGCGTGAATAAACCTCCCTAACTTATTGCGAGCGAGACTTGTCGAGCGATTACGCGACTTGGGAGCGGCGGCTCGCTGCGAAAAATGACTTACTCGAAAACGGGTAAGTCATTTTTGTTATTTGAGAGGTTATTCAACAGATTTCAGAGATTCGACCATATCTATTTTTTTCATCTTGCGATACATTATGATATTTACTATTGCTGAGAATACCGCTGTTAGTACAAAACCCCATACAAAGCTCATTGGATTATTTTCTTTAGAGAACATAACCATATCCATCTGAATAGTTTCTACAACAAATTTTGTGAATACTGAACCTAAGAGAAGTCCGACTATTGCACCTACTATTGTAAGAACTATATTCTCGCGATAGATATATGCCGCAGTTTCTCCATTATAGAATCCAAGCACTTTGATAGTAGCAATTTCTCTGACACGCTCTGCGATATTGATATTTGTAAGGTTATAGAGAACAACTGTTGCTAAAGCACCTGCACAAATGATTAGTACAAGAACGATAACATTCAATGATTGAAGCATATCATCAACAGACGAGATAATATCAGAAACAAAGCTTATTGTAATAATATTATCATTTTTCATCCATTTAGTTGCGAGAGAACTTTCAAGCTCACTATTTGTATTGTTTATCTGAGCATAAATGGTGTTATATCGAATATTATTTCCTGTGATTTGCTCATAATAACTGGGCATCATATAGATATAGTTGCTTGCATAGTTTTCAGTAATGCCTGTGATTGTAACCTCGTAAGGTTCATCAGATATAAGCATTGTGAATTTATCGCCTATGCCTACACCAAGTATATCTGACATACGCTCAGTTACTACAACGCCTTTGTTTGTGAGTTCAACAGGTGTTTTATTAACACGAGTTCTTAGGTCAATAAGCTTTTTGAAATCTTCATTATTTTGTGGAATTATACAGCTGAGTTCAAGCTGTTTCTTTGAAGAATCTACATAAGCTTTTGTACTGCTTGTGTTACTTGCGAGTATAGTTGAGAAGTTCTTGTCTTTTGAAAGTTCATCAAGTAGAGGCTTGCACTTCTCATAGCGTTCAGATTCTTTAAGTGCCATAACCGCACTGTATTTTGTAATATCTCCGAACTGCTTTTCTGCAACAACTGAAATAGATGCTTTCAATCCAAAACCGGCAACTATAAGTGCTGTACAGCCTGCAACACCTATAACTGTCATAAGGAATCTTGCTTTATATCTGAAAAGATTTCTTGCTGTAACTTTAGATGTGAAGTTGATATGCTTCCATATGAATGGCATCTTTTCAAGAAGAATACGCTTGCCTGGTTTAGGTGCTTTAGGTCGCATAAGAGTTGCGGCATTAAGTTTTAATTCCTTTACACAAGTGAATATTGCGACTGCACAGGTTGCGATTATAGCAACGGCTGATGATATTAACACAACTCCATAATCTACTGAAAGGTGCATTTCTGGGAGAGTATAAAGTATGCCGTAGGTTTGAACTATAATTCTTGGCAGTGTCGCAATACCTATGAGCGAACCTATGATACTTCCTAAGATAGCCGCAATAGCAGCATATAGGAAATATTTCATTATAATTGAGAACGGAGTGTAGCCAAGTGCTTTTAGTGTACCGATTTCTGTTCGGCGTTCCTCGACAAGTCTTGTCATAGTTGTAATGCAGACAAGAACAGCAACTATAAGGAAGAATACAGGGAATACAACGGCAACGGAGTTGACTCTTTCGGCGTCTTCTCCAAGTCCTGAATAGCCCTTGTTGTCATCTCTGTTATATACATACCATTTATATTTAGGAATATCTGCGATTTTATCCTCTGCATCTTTGATTTTTTCTTCGCCCTCAGCGAGCTTTTCTTCGGCTTCTTTTTTGCCTGATTCATATTCAGACTTACCCGCATCAATTTTCTTTTGACCGGCTGTTTTTTGAGTTTCAAGCTCTGTTTTTCCTGCGGCGAGTTTTTCTTCTCCGTCAGATATTTCTTGCTCGGCATCTTTGAATTTTGCTTCGGCAGAAAGTTTTTGAATTTGAAGTTCAAGCTTGCCTTCACGAAGTTCACTTTCTGCACTTGTGATTTTATCCTTGGCGGTATCTAAAGTAGCCTTACCTTCACTGCTCTTTGTATCAAGTTCTTTTTGAGCAGAATCAAGCTTTTGTTTAGCCTCCGCAAGCTTTTTTTCGCCGTCATTGAGTTGTTTCTTGCCAGCTTCGTATTGAGCTAAACCCTCATCATATTGCTTTTGGTATTCAGCAATTTTTGTTTCAAGCTCTTTGATTTTCTGTTTTTGTGAATCCGTGAGATATTCCTCCGGAATTTTTTTCAAAACATCTAAAGAAGCATTGGCAACAGTTAGAAGTGTATCAAGGTTGTTAAGCTGTTCCTTTGCGTCATTTAGTTTTTCCTCGGCTTGAGGTTTGGTTTCGTAGGTAAATTTATTATATTGTTCCTGATATTCAGAATTAGCAGTATCAATTTTTTGCTGGGCTGCTTTGATTTCTTTGTTATACTTATCAAGTCCGTCCTGATATTCTTGCTTGCCATTTTTAAGCTGTTCTTCACCGTCTTTAAGTTTTTTTTCAGCGGCGGCGATTTGCTCATTATAAGTTTTCTTAGAGGACTCAAGTTCTGCTTTGCCGTCTTTTAGCTTTTGTTCGTTTTCTTTGATTTCTTTTTCAGCGGCGGCAATTTTTTCATCAAACTCTTTTTGTCCGTCATCTAATTTTTTCTTAGCGTCTGCAAGCTGTTGTTCTGCTTCGGCTTTTTTATCAGAATATTCTTTTTTAGCATCGGCTAATTTCTTTTTAGCGTCTGCGAGAGTGCCTGAGTTAAAGCGTTCTGCGGCATCTTTTGAGAGATTCTCAAAAGTAGTGGTTTCGTCCTTAATCATATTTTTATAATCGTCGGAAATCGCTGAATATCCACTGGCAGATGCCTTGGTTTTGACATAAAGCTCGGTATATTTTTCATATGCGAAATCTTCCGCAGGAATCATTGCAAAAAATGAAATTGTTCCGTTTCCGACATTAGTATTGCCGTGCTGAAAGGTTATGTACATAGGAGATTCTACCTTACCGACAATCTTAAATTCGGTCTTTTTAAGATATGTGCTTGTTTTGGTATCTCCGACATTTGGCTGAATCTTTAGTGTATCGCCGATATTAAGATTGCCATAGCTGAGAGTTGAATTTTCTATGACACATTCGCCAGAATTTTGCGGGAATCTGCCCTCAATAATATTAAGCTTATTGATTGGCGTACCGCTTTCGGATTCCGGTACAGAATGTATTCTTACAACGGAATCGTGATTTCCAAGAGTTGTAATGACATCTGCCATATATGACGGCATAACCTGCATTACATCTTCAGCTTTTTCTATTGCGGAAATATCGTCATCATCAAAACCGACCGTTGAAACAAGTCTGAAATCCATAAGATTATTATCAATAAAGTAATCGTCGGCCGTCTTTATAAGACTTGGTGCAGATGACTTTATTCCGGAGAAAAATCCGATACTCAAAGCAATGATTGCAAGTATTGAAATAAACCTCGACTTTGTTTGCCAGATTTCTCGGAATATATTCTTTCTGAGAGATTTCATTTTTATATATCACCTCCAATAAATGCCATCTGATTACCATTCAATGTCTTCAACATTCATAGGCTCTTTATTGATGGTGTTGCTTACAACCTGACCGCTTCGCATACTTATAACCCTGTTTGCCATAGGTGTAATGGCTGAGTTATGAGTGATAAGAATAACTGTCATTCCGTCCTCACGGCATTTACTTTGGAGAAGCTTGAGGATATTTTTACCTGTATTGAAATCCAAAGCACCTGTCGGTTCGTCACAAAGTAAGAGCTTAGGCTTTTTTGCTAAAGCTCTTGCAATTGAAACTCTCTGCTGTTCACCACCTGAAAGCTGTGCGGGAAAGTTATTGATTCTATGTCCGAGTCCAACATCAACGAGAACATTTTCTGCATCGAGAGAGTCTTTACAGATTTGAGTTGCAAGCTCAACATTTTCTTTTGCTGTTAGGTTTGGGATAAGATTATAAAACTGAAAAACGAAACCTATATCATATCTTCGATAGGCTGCCAATTCTTTACCTCTTAATCGGCTTATTTCACGACCGCCAACAAATATTCTTCCTTTTGAGCAGTTGTCTATTCCGCCAAGAATATTTAGTATGGTTGTTTTGCCCGCACCGCTCTGACCTACAACAACAGCAAATTCGCCCTCATTGATTGCAAATGAAACATCATTGACAGCATTTATCTCAATTTCCCCCATTTTATAGGTTTTGAATACATTTTGAAATTCAACAAAAGCAGGCATAAATTTTCACTTCCTTAATTTAGAAATTCTTACAACATATAATGTAAGAGAATTGTTTATATCGAAAAGTAGGTATTTATACTATTCCGATAATACAATATAATTCTACCTTTTAATGTGCATAATGTCAATAAACAAGATTTATTAAATGCAATTATTTGGAGTTAATTTGAAGAGAATATTTGAAAAGTGCTCATAATGTATCATATCTTTATAATGAATGATTTTGTATATTTTTTATATCCACTTTATAAATTGATTTGAAAAAGAAAATTATGATTTTAAATTGTGTTGATAATTTTTGAAAATTGTTAAGAAATTAAGTTAAATGATAAAATTTATTCATTATTTATTCATATTTATTAAGCATATTAACTAAAATAAAAAAGTGCCATTTAGTCAACCATACAAAATACTGAAATTTAGTCATATAATTACAATAAGGAATTAAAAAAAGGCAGAAAAAGGTTATCTTTTTATATGAAGATTAAGGAAAGACTTGTTCTTTAATCACCGTTTAATCAACTATTTGAAAGGCGTTATGGAGGTGAATTTACGCCGGGCTGACGAAGCCATCAAAGGTAGTTTCGTGATAAGCTGTAAATAATTATTGGGGGTTTTTATTTTAGCTTATCTAAGGAATTATTTTCGTAGCTAAAAACAAACTAATTGACTAAACAACAAAGGAAAGAGGGAAAAAATTTGTTTAAAACAAAAACAAAATTCAGCACAAGAGTAATGAGCATATTTATGTCGCTACTTATGGCAGCATCTATGCTCACTGTTCTTATGTCAACTCAGCCGACAGAGGAAGTTTCTGCGGCTAATGATTATGGTCTTGCGGACAAGGCAGAAGAAGGTGTTATTCTTCATGCTTGGAACTGGTCATTTACTGCTATTAAGAATAATATGAAGGATATTGCTGAAGCTGGATATACTTCTGTTCAGACATCACCTGTTCAGCGTCCTAAGGATTATTCACAAGGCAGTGATCAGACAGGTTGGTGGAAGGTTTATCAGCCTACTACAATCTGCTTCGCTCCTGAAGGACACCCATGGTTCGGCACAAAAGCTGAATTTAAAGCAATGTGCGACGAAGCTGAAAAGTATGGAATTAAAGTTATCGTTGACGTTGTTGCTAACCATATGGCAAATAATACTGGTCATATTGGTAACACCAGAGCTGATATTTCTGACCAAAATGACCCGACATTCCGTGATGATGACAGTTGCTGGCATTTGAATGGTTCAACTGGTATTGACTATAATAATCAGCATCGTAACGGAGATACATCAAGCCTTACACACGGTTTCGGCGGTTGGCCTGACCTTAATACAGGTAACAAGAAGGTTCAGAACGCTGTAATAGACCTCTTGAAAGAATGTATCGACCTCGGTGCAGATGGTTTCCGTTTTGATGCTGCAAAGCATATTGAGCTTCCAACAGATCCAGGCGGAGCTTCTGATTTTTGGCCAACAGTAATAAATGGTGCTAATAATTATGCGGCATCTAAGGGTGTAAATATCTTCTGCTATGGTGAAATTCTTGATGACTCTGCAACAGATATTACTAACTACACAAAGTATATGGCCGTTACAGACAACAGATCAGGAAATGCAACTCGTTATGGTGTTAAAAATGGAAATATAGGTGAGGCAGCTAATTCTTCACTTAAATATAATGGAGTACCTGCAAATAAAATAGTTCTTTGGTCTGAATCTCATGATACGTATGCAGCTAATGGATTTACAGGCGAATCTACAAAGTTCTCTCAAGATGAAATTAACAGAGCATGGGCTATTGTAGCAGCCCGTGCTTTCTGTGCGTTGTATTATGTCCGTCCAAGCAATTTTAATGCTCAGATGGGTGAAGCAAGTGGCAACACAAGTTGGAAAAATCCAGAGGTTGCTGAAGTTAATAAGTTCCACAACGCATTTGTAGGACAATCTGAGTATATGTCCAGTAGCGGTAATAATGTTCTTGTTGAGCGTGGAACAGAGGGTGTTGTTATTGTTAATATTAACGGCAACTCTCAGCAAATCAATGCTAAAGTCAACAAGATGAAGGACGGCACATATACTGACCATGTTTCTGGTAACACATTTACAGTTTCTGGTGGTCAGATTAGCGGTCAGATTGGTAACAAGGGTATCGCAGTTGTTTATAAAAATGTTATAAGCGGTAGCGTTTCTGCAACACCTGCAACAGGCACAACATTCACCACAGATACACTTTCTGTTACATTGGGTGCTAAAGATGTTACAAACGCTAAGTACACAACATCTGAAGGTGCATCAGGTTCTTACACAGACGGTCAGAAGATTACAGTAGGTGCATCTACTGCTGTCGGCGGTACTGTTAAGGTTACTCTCTCAGGTACCAAGTCAGATGGTTCTACTGCAACAGCAGAGTATATCTACACAAAGAAAGACCCGAATGCAGTTACAAAGATTTACTTTGATAACTCAAGCTACAACTGGAGCAATGTTTACGCTTATGTATATGGTGAAAGCGGCGGCGGAAGCAGCGGCGGTGGCGGTACAACAGTAACAACTGGTGATATTTGCTTTACAGACAGTTTGAACTGGGGTAATGTATACGCATACTTCTTCAATGATAGCGGAACATGTGGTTCAGAATGGCCTGGAACTCAGATGTCCAGCTATGAAACTAATCCATTTGGACAAACAAATTACAAAATCTCAATACCAAGTGGAGCAACAAGTGTTGTATTTAATAATGGTAATGGTACACAGACAGGCGATTTGACACTTAGCGGAGTTACAGGCTATTATCTTGATGGTTCTGCCGATAACGCAAAACCATGGGATGCAAGTGCTATGCAAAGTTTGTCAGAATCAACTGTATCAGTTAAGGCAGTAGCTACTCAGGTAAGTGCTTCTTCAGCAACAGAAAATGCTGCATGGCCAGGTGTTGCAATGACAAAAAATGCTGATGGACTTTATGAATATAAGGTTCCGGATAATCTTGTAAATGGTAGAGTAATTTTCTCTGATGGAACAAATTCCGCAACAAACAGATACCCTGCTGATATGGAACCAGGTCTTGAGATTGGCGATTCTTCAAAAATCTTTAAGGCTGGAAATAAGTGGGAAAATTATACATCAGTTACTCCAACAACAGATCCAACTGTAACAGCCGATAAGGCTTCAGGCTCTTCTTTCACAACAGAAACTTATGATGTTACACTTGGTCTTTCAAATGCCGTATCAGGTACATATTCTGTTGATAACGGTCCTACAAAGACTTTCACAAGCGCAACAAAGGTTACAATAGGCGAAGGTAAAATCGGTGACTCTGATGTAACAATCAAAGCTACTGCAACAGATTCTAAGGGTACAACAAAGAATTATACATTCACCTATAAGAAGACATATGTCAAGAAGACATCTTCAACTAAAAAACTTTCAACTAAGGCGGCTGCAAGAGCAGTAGCAGCTACAGCAGCAAGCAATTCATCACTTGCAAGCTACTATAAGACAAATGCAGTAGGTAAGGGTTCTAGTAAGACAATAACAGTTGACGGTGATGTTTCTGATTGGAATAGCTCAATGCTTATTGCACAGGGTGCAGCTAATGATGACCCTCGTGTATACCGTCCAAACTCAATGTACGAAATCCCATATGATGCTTATGCACTTTATGGTGCTTGGGACGACAAAAATCTTTATCTTATGATAGAGATGACAAACGTTCAGGACGTAGTTGCTCCTGATGATAATTTCCCAATGGGTTCAAATGCAACGGTTGATAATATTCCGATGTTTATCTATATTGACACAGGCAAGAGTGATGCTATCGGAAACAATGGTAAGACTCAAAAAGGCGGCACGCTTTGGGATTGCAAAACAACTGTTACAAGCAGCTTCAACAGAGTTATTGCTATGTCATCAGGTGTTGGTAAAAACGGTCCTTATATTTATGGCGGCGACAGCACAGGAATAAATCCGGTAGAACTTGGAAATTCCACAACCTCCGGTATTGTATACAAAACAGGCAAGGGCATACTCAGCAAAGAGGTTTGGGGTATCAACGGTGCTTATGGCGAATATAATAATCGTGTAATCGGCGATATGTGCAGTGATTCTGCCGATTGGGTAGACTTTAATACAAAGAGCCATAACAGTGCAACAATGGACTACAACTATGAAGTTTCCATTCCGCTCAGCCAGCTTGGTATAACAAAGAGCGATATAGAAAACAGCGGTATTGGTGTTCTCTTCGTTCATAGTTCAGGTGCTTCGGGTATGGATTGCATTCCGTATGATATTACAATGAACGACAATGCAGACCAGTCAGATCCAGGATCTAACCCAGAGAACAGCTTTGAAAAGGGCGATGAAGACAATATCACAACTTCTTTCGCAAGAATAGGTAACGGTACTACACCACCACCTCCTCCTGATCCAGATCAAGATCTTCCACTTCAGGTAAACTTCGGTGCTGACCGTTCTGCTCCTCAGGAGGCTGGCACAGCTCTTACACTTAAGGGTATCGGCTACGGTGGTTCAGAAACAGGCTACAAGTATGAGTTCATCGTTGATGGCACAACAGTACAGGCAAGCTCCTCTAAGGACAGCTATACTTGGAATCTTACAAGCGGCAAGCACATAATCAAGTGCATTATCACTGATTCAAAGGGTGCAACTGCTACAACATCTAAAACTTATACAGCAGAAGGTGGCGTAGATCCACAATTACCTCTCAAGAATAATTCAACAATCAGTGCTACAACTATCAATAAGGGTAGTTCTGTAACAATGAAGGCAGCAGCAACAGGTGGTACAGCTCCTTATACTTATACATACTTATGCCAATCACCTTCAAGCTCAAGCTACACAACACTTAAAACAACAACGGCAACAAGCTATAAGCATACTCCAACAAGTGCAGGCACATATTATTATGCAGTTAAGGTTACTGACGCAGCAGGCGATAGCCAAACTAAGAAATTTACAGTTACTGTAAAGGCTACTACAACAGCACTTGCAAACAATTCAACAATCAGTGCAACATCAATCAATCTTGGTTCATCAATTAAGCTTACAGCAAAGGCAACAGGCGGCACAGCACCATATAAGTATGTATATTTCTACAGACTTCGTGGTGCCCTCGATTGGACAGCTCTTACAGGCACAACAACAGCAACAACATGCACACATAAGCCAACTAAGGCTGCTAACTATCAGTATGCAGTAAGAGTATTTGATTCAACAGGTAAGTATCTTACAAAGACATTTGATGTAAATGTTAAGAAGGTTGCAGCTCTTGCAAATACTTCTACAATTAGTGCAACATCAATTAACCTTGGCTCATCAATTAAGCTTACAGCAAAGGCAACAGGCGGCACAGCACCATATAAGTATAAGTATTTCTATAGACTTCGCGGAGACCTCGATTGGACATCTCTTACAGGCGTAACAACAGCAACAACATGCACACATAAGCCAACTAAGGCAGTTAGCTATCAATATGCAGTAAGAGTATTTGATTCAACAGGTAAGAATCTTACAAAAACATTTAATGTAAATGTTAAGAAGGTTGCAGCTCTCGCAAATGCTTCTACAATCAGTGCAACATCAATTAACCTTGGCTCATCAATTAAGCTTACAGCAAAGGCAACAGGCGGCACA
>NZ_JBKXNW010000003.1:67804-72150 GCF_047012705.1 Pseudoruminococcus sp.
TTCAACAGGTAAGAGTCTTACAAAAACATTTAATGTTACTGTAAAATAATTTAAATTGCATAGCAATTAAATTCTAATAAGAATACCTCCTATTGGGTTTTCCATAGGAGGTGTTTTTATGGTTTGATAAGATAGCTTGAATATAAATTAAATATTATTACATTATTATTTTAAAATAGAATATTAGCATAATTATTAATTATTATTGGTGAAAATGCTCAATAAGACTGTTAAAAATAGCTATATTATGCTTTAATTGTAGATTTATTTTTATTTCTTATGTAGAATAAAAAATCTGTAAAATTAAGGTATGATAAATATGCGAAATTGTACGAAATTATATATTGTGCTGTGATGATTTCGTACTGCTTAACAAAAATTTGAAAGGAAGGTTTTGCAATGCAAAAAAGAAAAAGTACTGCTGGAATTCTCAAGCGTTGTCTTTCAGGATTTCTGGCAGTAGCTGCTGTTGCAACAAGCGGATTATTTATTAATCCGATAAAAGCAGAAGCAGCAAGCTCAAATGTTCTTTCTAACTCAGAAAGAGGCGTTATTTACGCAAATTCTCGTACAGATTTCCGTGATGAATCTATTTACTTCTTGATTACTACAAGATTCTATGATGGAGATCCAAGCAACAATGCTCGTACTTCTGAAGATGAAAAAGCTAAGAACCCTGAGAGTGACCCATCTTGGCGTGGCGATTTTAAAGGACTTATTGACAAGCTTGATTATATCAAGGCTCTTGGCTTTACTGCAATCTGGATTACTCCAGTTGTAGAAAATAATTCAGGTTACGATTATCATGGTTATCATGCATATGATTTCAGTGCAGTTGATAAGAGATATGAATCTAATGGTATTACATATCAGGATTTGATTGACGCCGTTCATGCAAAAGGTATGAAGGTTATTCAGGATGTCGTTCTTAACCATACTTGTAACTGGGGTGAAAAAAATCTTCTTAAGATTGATAACCCTGTTTATGGTGGTGGACGCAGTAACTATGTAATGCCGTCTGGTGCAAGTTTAGATACTGAAAATATTTATCATCACAATGGTTTCTGTGGTGGCGGTGACTGGGATAACTACGAGGCTCAAAGAAAAACTATCGCTGATGACTGCTTCGACCTCGAAACAGAAAATCCAAAGGTCTATAACTATTTAGTAGATTGTTATACAAAATATATCAACATGGGTGTTGATGGCTTCCGTGTTGATACAGTTAAGCATATTAATCGTCTTACATTGAATACTGTATTTATGCCGGCTTTCCAAAAGGCAGGTGGAGATAACTTCTATATGTTTGGTGAAGTTTGTACCAAGGGACATGATGTATGGTATCGTGACCAGCCCGGTATATCGACCAGTTTCTATACATGGGACGATGATAATAGTTGGAAGAGTCGTTGGACAACAAACACAGCGTCTAACGAATCTTTGGTAGAGGAACATTATAAGTCACATAATGATACAAGCAAACAGCCAACAAGTGATAATGCTTTCCTTAAAGGAAATGAATATCATACACCTAACTATTCTGATAAATCAGATATGAATGTTATTGACTTCCAGATGCACTGGAGCTTTAATAGCGCTAATGGAGCATTTAACACAGCTCGTGGAGAAGATAAATATTTCAACGATTCTACTTGGAATGTTGTTTATGTTGATTCTCACGACTATGCCCCAGATGAATGCCAAACTTTAAGATATACAGGTGGTACTGATGCTTGGGCAGAAAACCTTTCACTTATGTTTACATTCCGCGGAATCCCTTGTGTTTATTACGGAAGTGAAATAGAGTTCCAAGCTGGTAAGCCAATAGATGTTGGTCCTAATTCCCCTCTTAGTCAAACAGGTCGTGCATATTATGGTGACCACATTGAAGGTACGGTTTCTACATCTGACTTCACAGTTTTCGGAAATATAAGCGGTGAGGTTCAGAATACACTTAATTCTACACTTTCACAGCACATTATGAGATTGAACAGAATCCGTCAGGCTATCCCTGCTCTTAGAAAGGGACAATATTCAACAGAGGGTTGCTCTGGTAATATGGCATTTAAGCGTCGTTATACAGACTCTAATACAGATAGCTTTGTATGCGTAGCAATTTCTGGCGGTGCAACATTCTCAGGTATTCCTAATGGTAGATATGTTGATGCCGTTACAGGCGATGTTCAGAATGTAAGCGGCGGAACACTTACAGCAAATGTTTCCGGCAAGGGTAACATGAAGGTTTATGTTCTTGATACAGCTAAGACTCCTGCTCCTGGCAGAGTTATTACAAACGGCAAATATCTCACAGACGGTGGTGCAGCAGAACTTATCGGACCTGAAACAATAGAGCAAATTCCTGCAACTGGTATTACAGTAAGCAAGTCTTCTGTTTCTATCCTTGAGGGCAATTCTGAAACTGTTACTGCAAAGGTTACACCTGATAACGCAACAAATAAGACTGTTACTTGGACATCAAGCAATCCAACCGTTGCAACAGTTGCAGGCGGAAAAATTACAGGTGTTTCTGTAGGTATAGCTACAATTACAGCAAAGACTTCTAATGGACTTACTGCAACAGTTTCCGTTAAAGTAAATGAGAATCCAAATATAGTAAAACCAACAGGCGTTACCATTTCTCCTACATCAGCTACTGTTGAGGCAGGAAAAGAAACAACGCTTACAGCAACAGTAACTCCTTCAAATGCAACTAATAAAGAGGTTACTTGGACATCAAGCAACACATCTGTTGCCACTGTATCTGGTGGAAAGGTAAAGGGTGTTGCAGAGGGTACTGCTGTTATTACGGCTACAACTTCTAATGGCAAAACTGCAACCGTAACCGTAACCGTCACTGGTAAGACAATTACATATCTTGATGGTGACGGTGTATACTTTGAAAAGCCGTCTGGCTGGGGTTCTAATATTAATGTATACTTCTTTAGCAATAATCAGACAGTAGGTGCTTCGTGGCCTGGCACAGCCATGAAAGACCTCGGTGATGGTCTTTACGGTTTTAAATATGACACAACAGATTCCAACTTAATGGTTATATTCAATGATGGCAGTAATCAGACTGATGACCTCAAGTATGTCAAGAATGGTTACTACAATTCAAGCGGTTATGTTAGAACTGTTGAAAGAGTAACGGAAATTAAGCCAACGGCGATTACTCTTAACAAAACAAATATTGATATTGATGTTACAGCTACAGAACAGCTAACAGCAACAATTACTCCGTCAAATGCAACAAACAAATCAGTTACTTGGACATCAAGCAATACTTCTGTTGCGACGGTATCAAACGGCTTGATTACACCTAAGTCAGTGGGTGTAACTACTATTACAGCTACTACCTCAAACGGTCTTAAAGCGACTGCAAATGTAACCGTAGCTGAAAATTACACATATGAGCTTATGAACACTTCAACAATCAGTGCGACATCTATTAAAAAAGGTAGTTCAATTACAATGAAGGGTTCAGCAGAAGGCGGCAGATCACCTTATACCTACACATATTTATGCAAGTCGCCTTCAAGCTCAAGCTACACAACGCTTAAAACAACAACGGCAACAAGCTATAAGCATACTCCAACAAGTGCAGGTACATATTCTTATGCGGTTAGGGTTACTGATTCAACAGGCAATAGTCTAACTAACAAATTTACAGTTACTGTAAAGGCTACTACAACAGCACTTGCAAACAATTCAACAATCAGTGCGACATCAATCAATTTTGGTTCATCAATTAAGATAACCGCAAAGGCCACAGGCGGCAAAGCACCATATAAGTATAGATATTTCTATAGACTTCGTGGCGACATTGATTGGACAGCTATTACAGGCACAACAACAGCAACAACATGCACACATAAGCCAACTAAGGCGGCTAACTATCAGTATGCAGTAAGAGTATTTGATTCAACAGGTAAGTATCTTACAAAGACATTTGATGTAAATGTTAAGAAGGTTGCAGAACTTGCAAATGCTTCTACAATCAGCGCAACATCAATTAACCTTGGTTCATCAATCAAGATGACGGCAAAGGCAACAGGCGGCAAAGCACCATATAAGTACAGCTATTTCTGCAAGCCGGCCGGAGAAATTGATTGGGTAACTCTCAAGAATGCAACAACAGCAACAACCTATACTTATAAGCCAACTAAGGTAGGTACATATTATTATGCAGTAAGAGTATTTGATTCAACAGGTAAGAATCTTACAAAACAATTTACTGTAAATGTTAATAAGGTTGCAGAACTTGCAAATGCTTCTACAATCAGCGCAACATCAATTAACCTTGGTTCATCAATCAAGATGACGGCAAAGGCAACAGGCGGCAAAGC
>NZ_JBKXNW010000003.1:72525-105525 GCF_047012705.1 Pseudoruminococcus sp.
GCCAACTAAGGTAGGCACATATCAATATGCAGTAAGAGTATTTGATTCAACAGGTGATTATGTTACTAAGAGTTTTACAGTAGCAGTTAAATAAGTTTAAAATAAAAAATTCTCACAGAATTTGTTCTGTGAGAATTTTTTTATTAGCTTTAAATAATAATTAAGAAAAGGCAGTCCATTTATGGATTGCCTTAAATTATTATTTATACTAAAAACTATATAAAACAAAAAATTAATTCAAACCTTTTCTAAATATATTTTATATTGAAAGCTAATGACGGGGGTGAAGTACAGTATTTTTATTGCAAACCCCTAAATATAGAGGGGTTTGAGAGTTGTATTTGTGTGATTTTTTATATTATTGGTAGTTTTATAAAAGGAATGTTTTTTTAATAATTCTTTCTTATAAACTGTAATATTATGGCTCATATTTTTTCTTTAGTTCTATGATAGCCGCTTTAACATCATTATAGTCAGAAATTAAATCATTAATAAGCTTATGTGATGTTTTTAAAATATTTTTATTATCAGAACGCAAAATATCGCTGATTTTTCCAGCAGACTTCGCCAGATTTTCAAAGCCAAGATTTTGAGCAAGCCCCTTTAAATTATGAGCGTAATTAAAGGCAGTATCATAATCCATATTATCAAGAGATTGACATAGTTTATCAAAGCTATCATCTTCTAAAAAACGAATTACAAAATTTACTATGCGTTTTTCACTTAGTAATCTTTTTAAAACATTTTCATAATTACTACCTATTTGTTGATAAAATGCCTCTAAAGTCATAAAAACAATCCCCTTCACTTATGTATTTATATTAAAGCCTAAAATAATTTTAAGTAATTAAATTATTGGGAAACCGAAGATATATGAGAGTTATGCTTTTCGTTATATTTAAGATATATTGAACGAATATCTTTTAGTTGTCGTTGTCTTATAAGAACAGAATCTCCGGTAGAGAGATGAAATTGATTTCCGGCCTCAATTATATAATCCATATTAACAAGATAGCTCTGATGACTTCTCAAAAAACGGGAATCATTAAGTTCGGCTTCAATTTCTCCAAGCTTTTTATATATGTTATAGCTTTCACCGTTATTTCTGTGTAAAATACATTTTGAATTATTACTTTCAATATAAGTAATTTCACTATACGGTATAAGCAAAAAATTACTTCTATGCCTTACACGGTAACTGCTTGTACTAAAATTTTTTGTAATTCTGTCAATAGAATTTTTAAGTTTATCATATGAGATAGGTTTTAGTATATATCCATCTGCATTTACATCATAGCTGTCAACTGCAAAATCAGAGCTTGCAGTGAGGAAAATAATTCCACCGTTAAATTTAAGCTGTCTTAATTTTTTTGCAACTTCAATTCCTAAAATTTTTCCCATAAAAATATCAAGGATTATTATATCATAGGGATGTCCGTCTTCGATTTCGTATATAAGATTATTTCCGCTTTCGTATTGGTCTATGTTATAAGCAATAGATTTATTCAAGAAATAGTATTCAAATAAGTCTATAATTAGTTCTCTGTCTAAAAGATTGTCATCACATATTGCAATATTCATATAATTCAAACCCTTTCTTATGATAAATCATACGTTTTGTCAAGTAACGCTTGATTCAATGAAGATTACGTCGATTTCACAAGCGATAATTAGCTGTATGGTTGTGTGATATAATAGTGCCATAGGACAGCGAATAAAGCTGAAAAGGGAGATTAAAATGTTCATATATAAGGTTGTAGAGGAAAATTTGCGAAATAGCGAATTAGGAAGCTATATTGCTTATGGAATATCAGTTTATCTTAGAGCAACAAATGTAATTCTTATTTCCATATCAGATATTTTTCTTGATAGGAATAAAGCAGAAAAACTTGTAGAATTATGCAATAAGAACGGTTTAGAGCCGATACACCTTAGAGAAGTAGTTGAAGATGCAATCGGTTGAATGAATCTCCCTATATTCCCGAAGAAATCATAATCATAACTTTAAGTTCAGCTACTTTAAAATGTAAATTTTAGTCTCTTATATCCTATAATTTATAAACATGCGTACACTTGACTTGCGTCTACAAAAGTATTGTATCACAAACTAAGACAAAAATCAACATTTTAGCTCAATTAAAATAAATAATATTGACTGTCAATTTTATGTGTGTTTATATCAATTCTACATAGTGCTTTCAGGTTTTAGACTCAGAAATGTGTTTTGTTCCCTTTGAACCTGTAAGGTTTCTATTGGAGGTGAGAAAAAAAGGACAACACCCAAAATGGTGCTGTCCTTTTGATTTGTTATTTATAATTCATAAATTCTTTAATATTTTTTTCTTAAAAGTCTTGCAGCATTGAGAACTGTAAGAACGGAAAGTCCGGTATCAGCTATAACAGCAATCCACATCGGCGCATATCCAAATGCAGCAAGTATAAGAACAATAGCTTTAAGTGCAAGTGCAAATGCAATATTAAAGCGAACAGTTTTCATAGCGCTTCTACTTATTTTAATTGCAGTAGGCAACTTTGCAAGAGTGCCGCTTGTCAGAACAGCGTCCGCAGATTCAATAGCGGCATCGCTACCAAGTCCCATAGCGAATCCGCAGTCAGCAGCAGCGAGTACAGGCGCGTCGTTTATTCCGTCACCAACGAAGATAACCTTACCGTTCTTTTGAAGCTCTTTAACAGTTTCGGCTTTTTCTTCAGGCATAAGGGAATGTTTGAATTCACTTAAACCACACTCATCAGCAATTTTCTTTGCGGCAATTTCACCGTCACCTGTGAGCATAACTATATGTTCAATGCCCAAAGATTTTAGATTATCAAGTGTAGCCTTTGTATCCTCACGGATTTCATCACTTGTTTCAATTTCGCCGACAATTTTTCCATCAACAGATAGATATATTATACCGCTCTTTAGGTTACTGTCATTAAAGAGTTTTCTGTTTCCGCAGAGAACAGCCTTGCCGTTATATTGTGCAGAAACGCCCTTACCGGCAATTTCTTTGTGGTCAGTAAGCGTAACCTTAGGAAGTTTTTCGGCAGCTTTTTTGATAGCAAGAGCCGATGGGTGAGAGGAGTATTCTTCAGCAGAAGCCGCAATAGAAAGAACTTCATCTTCAGACATTTTGCCAAGAAGTTTTACATTGGCAACAGCAAGTTCACCCTTTGTAAGAGTTCCGGTTTTATCGAAAGCAACAGTATTTACTTTAGAAATAGCCTCAATAAATTTACCACCTTTTATAAGAACGCCATTTTTAGATGCCGAACCTATGCCGGAGTAGAAACCGAGCGGAACACTGATAACCAATGCACAAGGGCAAGATGCAACCAGGAATACTAATGCACGATTTATAAATGTTGTGAAATCACCTAAACCGATAAGTGGAGGAACTATAGCAAGAACCAACGCCATCAAAAATACTATCGGAGTATAAACCTTTGCAAAACGGCTTATGAATTTTTCCGAATTGCCCTTTTGTGCGGAACTTTCCTCAACAAGTTTAAGAATACGAGATGCCGCAGAATTTTCACAAGAGTTTGTTACTTTTATAGTAAGAACGCCTTCAAGATTCATCATACCAGACATAACATCTGAATTTTTTGCAACATTTCTTGGAACACTTTCTCCGGTGAGCGCGGAAGTATCGAGAGAACTTTCACCATCAATTATAACACCGTCAAGAGGAATACGCTCATATGGATTTACAATAATCGTATCGTCAGGCTCAATTTCTTCAGCGTCTATTGTAAGGGTAGTTCCATCAGATTTAAGTAAATGTGCCTTATCAGGACGAATCATAGAAAGTGCTTCAATACCTTTTCTTGACTTGTTGACAGCCTTATCTTCAATATATTCGCCGATGTTGAAAAGAATTGTAACGGCGGCAGCCTCAAAAAATTCGCCAAGTATACATGAAGCGACAACAGCAATCATCATAAGTACATTTTCGTCAAGTCTTAGTTTGACAAGAGTTTTCAGACCTTTTATTACAACACGATATCCGGAGAAGCATACACCGACAGCAATTATAATTTTTCCAATCCATTCAGGTGAAATAAAAGCAGAAACTGCAAGACCTATTGCTGTTAAAATGATTGCAATACCGGTTTCAATGAGTATCATTTTATCCTTGTTAAAAGATTTTTTCTCCGAATGGATTTTTTTGTTATCTTTCTGCTCAATAAGAGTAACGCCGTCCTCAACAGAATCTATTGTCTTTTGGAGGGTGTCAAAAAGTTCCTTTTCATCAAGACTACTTTCAAGTGCAAGAGTTTTTGTTGCAAATGTAACAATAACATTATCAACGCCGTCGAGACCTGCGATAGCTTCTTCAATTTTCATAGCACAATTAGCACAATCGAGGTCCTGCAAAGTATATTTTCTTGTTTTGCCATGTGAATGTTTATTTTTTGTTTTCTGCTCAATAAGAGTAACACCGTCTTCAACAGAATCTATTGTTTTTTGAAGGGTGTCGAAAAGTTCCTTTTCCTCAAGATTACTTTCAAGTGCGAGAGTTTTTGTTGCAAATGTAACAATAACATTATCAACGCCGTCGAGGCCTGCAATAGCTTCCTCAATTTTCATAGCACAATGAGCACAATCGAGGTCCTGCAAAGTATATTTTCTTGTTTTGCCATGTGAATGGTTATGTTCATGATGTTCGTGCCCGCAACCACAATGTTCATCATCATCGTGATGGTGTTCGTGATGAGATTTAGTTTTTTCTATAAGAGTAACGCCATCCTCAACAGAATCTATTGTTTTTTTAATTGTGTTAAAAAGCTCGTGTTCATCAAGAATGCTTTTAAGAGAAAGCGTTTTTGTTGCAAAAACAATAGAAACATTCTCAACGCCATTTAGTTTTGCAATAGCTTCCTCGATTTTCATAGCACAGTTTGCACAATCCAGACCTTCAAGGGTATATTTCCTTGTTGTACTCATAATCAATTTCCCTTTCTTTTTTCTAAGATGTGTTCTAAACCAAGCTCATAAATTTTCTGTATATGCTCATCATCAAGTGAATAAAAAGATGATTTACCGTCACGCCTTACTTTTACAAGATTAGCAGTTCTTAACAATCTTAGCTGATGTGAAACAGCCGATTGTCCCATACCAAGAACCTCAGCAATATCGCATACACAAAGTTCGTTTTCAAATAAAGCACACATAATTCTGATTCTTGTAGTATCGCCAAACATTTTAAAAAGTTCTGCAAGAGAGAATAAAATATCGAGGTCAGGCGTATTATTTTTTGCCCTTACAACGGCATCAGTGTGAATACAAACTTCTTCGCAAGTATCCTTATCGTTGCAAGAAACACATTCCTCAAAGTTTTTATTTATTTCGTTATTATCCATAGGGGAACACACTCCTAATTCATTCTTTAAACATATGAGCAACTGTTCATATGATGACTATATTATAATGCTCGAAAATCGACTTGTCAATACCTATAATAAAAAATAAATCAAGTAAATGTTTTATTATTTCATAAAATAAATTACACAAGGTTGTTATATAAACCTTATGTAATTTATTAAGATATAAGGCGATTAAGTAGTAATAAATCAAGCGAATCTATTACATTGCTTTTATCTAAGTCGGCTGCATATTTTTGTGGAGTAGTTAATTCAAGTTTTCCAAGTAGATAATCTGTTAATCTTCTTTTGTCACCAGTATTAACAGAACCCTCGCCGGTTACATCGCCCATAACTATAATTATGTATTTAGATTTCAACGAGAGATTTTCATAATATTCAAGCGAAAATCCTGTTCCGAGATTACCAGAAGATGTTTTCTTGTTTTTATTGTCATAAAATATAAGACTTGAATTTTTCGCAGAGTTTATATGCTTTTTCAGTATAGCGATAGTTGTGCCTTGTGGAACTATTATATAGTTTCCGTCTGTTTTATAATCAGTAAAACCATTAAAGCTTGGTTTTGATATTGGATTAGAACTTTCAGTTTTTGAGTTTTCTATTGGTATAAAATCTTTTTCAGCAATAAGCTTTACATTTTTAGAACTAAGCAGGGCAATTTTATTTCCATTCACAGCAATGTCATCAATATTTCCCGAAAAGCTATATTTACTTACTATTGAACCATTTTCAGATAGCTTATTTATTGTATTTCCACTTACACCATAATAAACATCATTTAGTATAAATGCTTTTTTGTAGTTAAGCGTTTTTATATATTTAAAACCACTTTCAGGATTAAAAGAATATACTGTACCGTTTGTATCTATAAAGATATTTCCATAGAAAACAGGCTCTAGATTATTAAAAGAGGGAATATCGCATCTAATAGCAGTATTTGGATTATCAAGGCAATATAGAGAATCGGTAGTAACAGCATAAATTTTTTCATTATAACAAAATAGCTTTTTTACACTTTCTGAAAAGAAAGTTGTAGTAGTATCAAGAGTATTTCTTTTGATAGAAATAGTGTAGTTTCCGTCATTACCTATAAAATATATATAATTATCATTTGCTGTAAAGCTTGATGGAATAACATTATCCTCAGGAATATATGATGCGTCGACAGAACCGTTTCGTAATAATGTAAATATGGCGTTGTTTTCATCGGAATGAGATAGTATATATAGATAGGATTGTGAAGTTACAGCCTTTGAAATTTCATAATCACTTTTGCAGAATATTGTAGTTTCCTCACCTTGACTTGTAATAGAGGTGCAAGTAGTTTTGTTATCATTGATAATTCTATAAAATCCATAAGAAAAACCACTTAAAAGATAATTTTGATAATCAGTTTTCGCAGAGATGCTTATAAAATTTATTAAAGGGTAAGTTAAGAATAGTAAACTCAAAAGCGTTACTATAATTTTTTTCGTCATAGTATAACACACCTCCCTGTATGTATTATACTATAACTTTGTCGAATTTTGTTATATTTTGACTAAAAATTACAAAATCACTTATAAATATACATATGCGTAAATATAATCACTTTTACTCTTATAAAAAAATTATTTATCTTAAAATTTTTAATAAAGAAATAACTATATTTGATATTACTACAAAGATATTGTTTTTAAGATAATGAAAAAACTTTTGTTTGTGAATAAATAAAAATGGCATTAGAATATAAATTCTAATGCCATTCGTATGTTTAGCATAATATTTTTAAAAGGTGATTAGTCATCTTCCTCTGGTTCGTCATATTCCCAGTTATGGAAAACATTCTGAACATCATCGTTGTCTTCAAGAACATCAAGAAGTCTTTGCATCTTTGTGATAGCTTCTTCATCAGTAAGCTTTGTGTATGTGCTTGGAACCATTTCAACTTCAGCTGAAACAAATGTATATCCTTTGCCTTCAAGAGCATCTCTTACTGCACTGAAATCGTCAGGTTCTGTCTGAATCTCAAATACACCGTCTTCTGCGGAAAAATCAGCCGCGCCTGCGTCAAGTGCGTCTTCCATAACAGTATCTTCTTCAAGACCTTCACTCTCAATAAGGATAACACCTTTCTTAGAGAACATAAAGGAAACGCAGCCGGGAGTGCCCATGTTTCCGCCGAATTTATCGAAGTAATGACGGAGGTCGCCTGCTGTTCTGTTACGGTTATCGGTAAGTGTTTCAACAATAAGTGCAACACCACTTGGACCGTAGCCTTCATATGTGATTGATTCGTAGTTATTTGAATCGCCCTCGCCGGCAGCCTTCTTGATGATACGCTCAATGTTTTCATTAGGAACATTATTAGCTTTAGCCTTAGCGATGCAATCTTTAAGCTTTGAGTTTACATTTGGGTCAGCGCTTCCGCCCTCACGAACCGCAACAGCCAGTTCACGACCTATTTTAGTGAATACTTTTGCTCTTGCACCATCAGTCTTTTCTTTTTTTCTTTTGATGGTACTCCATTTTGAATGTCCTGACATATAGATAAACCTCCGAGAATAAATTGATTTCGTGAAATATTACAAAGCGATATTTCCCAATATATATTACCTATTTTACCATATTTCTGAGGCAATATCAAGTATCAGCTTTTGCGGTTTATCGTATTTAGAAAAAAGTGTTTAATAGTCATATTTTTTATTTTTTGAAATTTTCAAAAATCGTTTGATATTTACAATAATAATTATAACAGAAACTAAAGATAAAATAATAAAGATAAGAATCCTTGATCCTGTTGGATTAGGACAAGCAATTTCCGAAGGATTAGTCGGATTATAATATATTGTATATTTGCTGCCAACATTATCTATACCATAAGCATTTCCTATAACATATGAAGTATAGCTTGTTCCATTGATATTATATGTAAGAAAATACGCTTTCTCAAGTTCATTATTTTTATTCATAACATAATCACTATAAGCATATGTTGCCTCTATGGGTCTATATCCGTCTTTCTCAAGCTTTTGAGTAGTACCATTATAAACTGCAATAAAACCGGTTATTATTATAAATCCAAAGAATATATCAATTAATAGCATTTCAAGTATGGTTTTAGATTTTTTCATAATAAATTTCTCCTAAATAAAATTTTTGTTATTTCCATTAAAAAGATTCTCCACTTATCTATAAAGGCAGAGAATATCAGAGAATATTAAAACTATTATGTTTTTAAATTTTCTCATAAAATTTTTGCCAATTAGAATTTATTTATATCATTATAAATATGGCTGCTATTACTTTGTTCATTATTATTTTCATAAGGGTTTTGGTATTCATCTTCATATGGATTTTGATATTGCTGTAATTCTCCGCTTTCTTCTAATTGTTGTCGTTTTTTCTTTGATGTTTTAGAAGTGATAAAAGCTACAGTTAGTATTATTACAGGAAAGCTTATAAATAAGCATCTTACAAAAATAGCTCTGCCTTTTTCAGTGCTATGATATACTATGCTGGGATTGTTTTCATCATAATATAAAGTTAATTTTCTTCCAATGTAAATGTCATCGCCATTTCCATTTACAAATGATTTATAGGTTTTTCCGTCAACAGTATATATAGCATACCATCTTACGCTCTTGTCACGTCTTTCTTTGGCAATTATAGTAGCTTCTACTGGCATTCGTCCTTTGGAATAGTCAGCAGTTGAAAAAAAGGCAATAGCTATAATCACTAATGAAGCGATTATAAATAGTATTATACCTTTTGTGTTTGAATCTTTAAAATCAATCGACATATTAATTCTCCTCAATACTTTTAAAATTTATAGTTATTGTTGTTTTCAATATTATTTCATAAGGGTTCTGGTATTCATCCTTATAAGGATTTTGATATTGCAATATTAACATTACTCTTATCGGAATCACGCCATAATTTATTTGGATTATTCGCATCATAATATACGGTTATTACTTCTCCTGTAGAAATATGAGAATTATCTCCATTTATGAATGATGTATAATTTTCCTATTAACAGTATATTTAGCGCACTATCTTAATTCATTGTCGTATCTTATCTGATATGCAGTAGATTCTAATGCAATTTCCCCTTAGAATAATTCACATATCCTACAAGAATAAGTGTAGCTATAGTTGCCACTATAGCAAAAACAAATATATTATAATACTTGAATGTGCTTTTTTACTTGTGTTTGATATATGAGTTCCTTCTTAATATTTTTAATTTTAAATATATTATATTTCAAAAAACATATAAAGTCAAGCAGTATATTATGCGATATAGGAATAATGACGAAAATAAAATAACAGTTCACTTTTAGCTTGCAATATGATATAATAGCGTCGTAAGACTATTTTGGGTAAAAGCCTATATTCTTATTGAAACAGGACTTTTGCGTTATTCAAAAATATGTCTATGAAAAAAATCGGACTTTCACTATATTTTGGAAAGAATCGGAGGAATTTAATTTATGAAAAATACAGCAGTAACCTTTAAAAATGCAAAACAAAAGGGAGAAAAGCTCAGTATGTTAACAGCATACGATTATACTACTGCAAGTCTTGTAGATTCCGCAGGAATCAATGCAATACTTGTCGGTGATTCTCTCGGTATGGTTATGCTTGGATATGAAGATACTATTTCTGTTACTATGGAAGATATGATTCATCATAGTAAGGCTGTTGCAAGAGGTGCAAAAAATACCCTTGTTGTTACAGATATGCCTTTTATGTCATATCAGACAAGCGTTTATGACGCTGTTGTCAATGCCGGTAGACTTATGAAAGAGGGCAGAGCAGGTGCTGTTAAATTAGAAGGCGGAGTAGAATTTGCAGAGCATATTTCTGCAATAGTTAAAGCTTCAATTCCTGTTATGGGACATATCGGTCTTACTCCACAATCTGTCAATGCTTTTGGAGGATTTAAGGTTCAGGGAAAGACAAATGAAGCTGCACAAAAGCTTATAGATGATGCAAAGGCTCTTGAAAAAGCAGGGGTATTTGCTATTGTTGTAGAGTGTGTTCCGGCAGAACTTGGCAAGGCTATAACAGAAGCAGTGAGTGTACCTGTTATAGGAATCGGTGCGGGCAAATATTGCGATGGACAGGTTCTTGTATATCAGGATATGCTTGCTATGTATGATAAAATGAAACCTAAATTTGTTAAGGCTTATGCTAATATAGGCGAGCAAATGATTGAAGCTTTTAAGGCTTATGATAATGAAGTTAAGAGCGGAGCTTTTCCGACAGATGAGCATAGCTTTTAATTAAGGGTGGTATTATGAGAAGAACAGATAGAGAAATTACAGATTTTTCGCAGATGGTTGAAATTATGAAACACTGTGTAGTATGCAATGTTTCGTTTTCTGACGAATATCCATATGTTGTGCCAATGAATTTTGGAATGAAGATTGATGGCGAAGAAATTACACTCTATTTTCATGGCGCAGGTGTTGGAAGAAAGCACGATTTGGTTAAGAAAAATAATAAAGTCGGCTTTGTTATGGAAAATATGCTTTCTGTTCTTACATATGATATTGCTTGTAAGTCTGTTGCTGAATATGAGAGTGTAATGGGCTATGGTAAAATTGAATATGTTGCTGATGATGAAAAGTTAGAAGCACTTAAACTTTTAATGAATCAATATGCCAAGCCAAGTGGCGAAAAGTTTGAATTTGAATCAGAGGCGGTAAAGCATACTTGTATTATGAAACTTAAAGTTGAAGGTTTGTCTGCCAAGAGATTGGTTATAAATAAATAGTTTAGAAAAGCATCTATCGTAGGTTTTAAGGTTAGACCCCTTAATATAGGAGGAATAGAAAATGAAAATAGTAAAAACTGTTCAAGAAGTCAGAGATATTGTTAATGAATGGCGTAAGGAAGGCTTAACTGTTGGTTTAGTGCCAACTATGGGCTACTTGCATGAGGGACATCAAAGCTTAATTGCGAAGTCTGTCGCACAGAATGACAGAACCGTTGTAAGTATTTTTTTGAATCCTATACAGTTCGGACCAACAGAAGATCTGGAAAGCTATCCTCGTGACCCTGAGCGTGATGCAAAGCTTTGTGAAGATACAGGTGCGGATTTGATTTTCAGACCTGATGTAAGCGATATGTATTATGATGATTTCTGTACTTTTGCAGATATGGACATTATCACAAAAAATCTTTGTGGAAAGAGCAGACCTACTCATTTCAGAGGTGTATGCACAGTTGTTCTCAAGCTGTTTAACATAGTTAAGCCGGATAGAGCATATTTTGGTCAAAAGGATGCACAGCAATTAGCTGTTATAAAGCGTATGGTAAGAGATTTCAATATTGATATAGAAATCGTTGGTTGTCCTATCGTAAGAGAGGCTGACGGTTTGGCTAAAAGCTCAAGAAATACATACCTTAATCCTGAAGAAAGAAAGGCGGCACTTATTTTGAGCCGTTCACTTAAGAGAGGTATGGACATTATCAAAACAGGCGAAACCAATAGTAAAAAAATTATAGATGCAATAACAGAAGTTATAAACACAGAACCTCTTGCAAAGATTGATTATGTTTCAGTTGTTGATGCAGTCACTATGCAAGATGTTGAAACAATAAAGAGCGATGTTCTTGTTGCTATTGCTGTTAAAATAGGTAAAACAAGACTTATAGACAATTTTTCGTTTTCCGTTTAAAACAGGGAGGAAGTACTAATGCAAATCGAGATGCTTAAAGCTAAAATCCACAGAGCAACAGTTACTCAGGCGGAGCTTGATTATGTTGGAAGTATCACAGTGGATATAGACCTTCTTGAAGCGTCAGGGATTCTTGAATATGAAAAGGTTCAGATAGTAGATATAAATAATGGCTCTCGCTTTGAAACCTATACCATAGCAGGTGAAAGAGGATCAGGTGTAATTTGTCTTAACGGAGCGGCTGCAAGATGTGTTTCTACAGGTGATAAGATTATAATTATGGCATATTGTACACTTACTCCAGATGAAGCAAAAACTCATACGCCAAAAGTTGTCTTTGTTGATAAAAAAAATGCTGTAAGTCAGATTACTGATTACGAAAAACATGGAGAGATTAAATAAACATATTATTGATTTTGCAAAATGTTTTTATTGAAAAAAATATAGAGTTGCTGTATAATATACCTCAAATATAATTTGCTTGATTAATTTACAAAATTTTTCGGAGGGAAACTGTATGAAGATTTTGATACTTTCCGCAACAACAGGCGGAGGACATATGAGTGCTGCAAATGCACTTAAAAACTATGTTATAAGTGTAGAAAGCGATGCTGAGGTTAATATTATAGATGCAATTCAGGTTGTAAGTCCCACACTTAATAAGGTTGTTACGGGTGGTTATGTTTATCTTGCAACAAAAACTCCTAAGATGTATGGTGGTATTTACAAGACCTCTGATAAAGATACTTCCCTTAATAAAGCGGTTACTATTGCTACATCACAGATTGGCAAAAAGCTTTTGCCAATAATAGAAAAATATCAGCCTGATGTTATTATTACAACTCATGCTTTTGCTTCAGAAATGGCAGCAATGCTCAAAGGTGATGGAGAAATTGATATTCCTATAGTAAGCATAATAACAGACTTTGCACCACATAAAACATATATAAACAAAAATGTTAACGCATATATCGTTTCAAGTCGAGAAATGGTTGAAGATATGGTGGCTCGTGGAGTACCGAGAGAAAAAGTCTACCCTTTTGGAATACCCGTAAAGCAAGAATTTTATAATGAAGTTTCACGCAGAGAAATTCTTTTAGAAGAAGGCTTAGACCCTGACCTGAAAACTGTTCTTATTATGGCAGGAAGTTTTGGTGTAACTGATGTTCTGAAAATCTATCATAATATTGTTAACGCAAAACCCGATTTTCAGGTTATACTTATAACAGGCAGAAACGAAAAGCTTTATGAAACCTTTGATAGATATTTGTCTAAGACAATTTTGCAAAATGCTCTTATTGCAGAATTTAATTCTGAGCAAGAACACCTTTTCAAAACTATTAAAAAACCAAGAAAGCCAAAGCCGTCAAAGCCAACTAAGCTTTTATACTTTACCGAAGAGATTCCAAGATATATGCACATTTCAGATTTGATTGTTACAAAGCCTGGCGGTTTAACCGTTTCTGAGGCGATAGCATCAGACCTTCCGATAGCTGCATATAAGCCTATTCCGGGACAAGAAGAACAAAATGTAGAGTTTTTAACAGCCAAAAATATGGCGGTAAGGCTTATTAAAGGTAAAGAGTGTACTAATACTATAACTGAACTTTTGACAGATGATACAATCTTAGAGGATATGAGAGCAAGTATAAAGAAATATTCTAAGGGTAACTCATCAGAAAATATATATAAGCTTTTGAGAAAGCTTTGTGATAAATAAAATATTTAGCGAAATATAAAAACGCAGTCGGACTAAATTAGCCTGACTGCGTTTTTTGTATAAGTTGATAAAATTCCCCAAGATAATTAAAAGTTTCGCTCGAGCCTTTTCTACACCAGCTTTGCTGGTGAAAGTTACTCGCAGGGTCGAGGGACGGAGTCCTTCGTGGGTGTTAAGGGCAACGCCCTTAACATTCTTTGCTCTTTAAGTGTGGGCAAAATCCACCGCTTAAGAAAAAAGAAATGTTGGGCTTCACTTAAAGTTTAAAATGTTTTAGGTAAGTCGATAAGTTTCTTAAAACTTTTAATTCTTTAATAATTCTCTTATTCTTTCAATTCTGCCGGCAAGATATAAATATCCTAATAAAGCTTCCAAAGCTGTGGCTGAATGATAATCTGCCGATGTTGCATTTTTTGGGATATGTTGTGTATGAGCGTTTCTGCCCCTTTTGAGTACATCAAGCTCTTCTTCGGTCAAAATCGGCATAAGCTTTTCAACAAGCTTTGCTTGTGAAGAACATCTTACTATGGAAACTTTTTCCTCGTTGAGCTTTTTTACTGGACGATTAGCTTCGCATACAAGCCTTTCACGCACAAATAAATCGTAAACTCCGTCACCAACAAAAGCTAAGGCTAAAGGACTTAATAATTTCGGGTCACAGGGAGAGTTTTCAATCCTTGACATTATACCGCTCCTCAATAATAATATGTTGCTATTATACCGCTCTGTAGATTACTTGTCAAATTACAGCTATTTTCGTGCTGAAATTTCAAGTATGAATGGAATTACTGATAGTATGAAATATGCCGAATATGCCACAATAGCAATAAACTCGAAACTAAGCTTGTTTAAAAAATTCCCTGAGGAATAATAATCAACTGAAAGAATACCCATAGCCTGTGCTGATATTACTGCCGAAAATAGCACGATAGAAATTATAATCAAAGCTACATCATTTTTGCGAAATTTAAAAATCGAAAATGAATTTCTGTGCTTTAACTCACCGCCACGAGCAGCAAAGGAATCCGCAGTATCAACAGAAGTTTCGAGCGACCAAGTTATTAAAGATGAGGTTACACGCATACCGCCCTTTACATTATCGACTATATTACTTTCTTTATATAAGCCCATAGTTTTTTGAGCATTGTTGATAATACTTGCCCTTTGTCGATATAGTGGAATATATCTCAGCGACATTGATACAAGAAGTGCAAGTCGTGGACTGAATTTTCCAAAGATATACATAACCTTATCTGAGGTCATTATTTCCGAGAAAACAAGAAACCAAATCATAACCGCAAGAATCATAATTCCGTTATTTATGCCGTAGAAAAGAGCCTCAAGGGTTATAGCTTTTCCGTTTATAAATAATAAAACGGTTTCGCCTTTGTGCGAAAATATAGGATTTATAAGCGAAATCAGTAAAAAAAGCAATATCCAAAAAATAAGTGTCTTTGCAGAGATTTTTCTGAAAGTTACAGCATAATAGAGTATTGAGCCAAACAAGGCAAGCAGTAATATTATTGGATTTTGTATAAACATCGCTATAATTATTGTCAACATAAAATGCACAAAAATAGCAATAGAATTGTGTTCTGAAAAAGCTCTCATTATAAATCCTTTCCGATATTAGCGGTGTAAGCCCACTCTATTACATCGCCGTCTTTAAGCTTATAGCCCGAACAGCCAACGTTCGGTGTTTCACCATTTACTTTATACATCCAACCAGAAAGTTCTCCGCAATCAAATTCATATAAGCCATTTATTCCTTTTACATATACAGTTTCGTTTGAGCTATCATAATCAATTTGGATTTTATTTTTTTTCGTTGCTGAAACAAGCACATCAAAAACAGTATCACCCTCTGAAATTGAAAATTCTGTATCATCAAGAATAATTCCATTTTCAGGGATTTTTTTATTATCAGTTTTTCCGATTGCATTTTTACAAGAGATTGATATAGTTACTGTCTTGGTATTTTGTTTATTGTCCGAAGTTTCATTGTAGTATTGATTTGGCGTTTCAATCTTTATAGTAAGTGAAATGCCTGTTAAAACTGCAAATAACGCAACAAGAACTATAATATTCGTTTTGTTTAGCTTTTTACGAATAATAAGCACAACAAAGATTATAACGAAAATTCCTAATAAGCATAAAGCAATAATAAGATTATAATTTACAGCTTGAGTTTCAGCAATATCAGAACTTTCTGATTTTGAAAGATTTGAGCTTTTTTTGTTATGTTCTGATATTTCTTCCATATTAGAATTTTTAATAGATTCAGCTTTTGAACTTTCTAAGGTAGTAGTTTCGCTACTTTTAGATTTGCTTGTAACTGAGTTTTCAACATTTTGCTTGTTGTTTGTTGAAAGTTCAGCTTTTGAATTTTCAATTTTGCTTGAAATGCTTGAATTTGTATGGCTATTTTGACTTGGCTTGCTTATTTGAGAAGTTTGAGAATAGCTTGAAGTGCTACTATTGCTTGAGTTGTTAGGCTTAGAGCTTACAGAACTTGAAGAACTTGGCTTTGAATTATCTTTATTTGGCTTTGGTTCAGGTTTTGTACTGATTTCTCTTTGAATATTGTTGCTGACAAATTCAAAGAAAGCAGTTTTTCCATTTTCTAATCTCCAAAGTGAAATAGTTGCATATAGAGCTTGAACAGTTGCAAGCTGGTTGCTGTCACCGCCGTAGGTATGAGAAAAACTTCCATCAGAATTATGATATTTCAAGAGTCCGTCATAAACCGTATTTCCATTTTTGATGAATCGGCTGTCGGTATTGCAGTTAATTTTCATAGTGCTTAATGCAAGCAAAACCTGTGCAGTACTTTCTGCATTAGAAGTGCCATAGCTTTTGAAATCACCGTCAGACTGCTGCCTTTTTGACAGGTAATTAAGGGCTTTATCAATGGCAGTTTTGACATCGCTATGTTTATAATATCTTGCAAGAGCCTGAATAGTCATAGCTGTGACATCGACATCAGAATTTTGCATAAGTCCCCAGCCACCATCAGAAAATTGCATAGACAAAATTTTGTTGATGATTTCATCTCGTGTCATACTGCCGTAGTATGCTCCGCAATCAAGCATAATAAGACCGTAGGCATAACTCATAATTCCAAGTTTACCGATAGAACCATTGAGTGCAGTTTTAATATAATCAGATTTACTTCCCATAGCAGTATAGGTTATAGCAATTCTCTGCATATCGGTTGCACGAAGATTTTCAGCGGAATTTGTGTATTTATCAAGAGATTTGACACATTTTGAAAAATTGATATTATATTTATATCGTGAAAGCGAAATTGCATACCAATCGGAAATACTACTTCCCATACTATCGCTTATTTCATCAGCAAGATTTTGTGCCGAGCCATTATGTTTCCATTTTAATATGCCGTCGATGACGCTTTCTGTATCATTAGATGTTGCCTCTGCCGTTATGCAAAAATTGGCAGGAATAAAAATCCCTGCCAATATAACTGCAAGAAGCATAATTGAAATTATTCTACTCGCAAAATTATTTTTCATTGTTTCTCTTTCTTGTCATTAAGATTACTGCAAAAGCCATAGCGGTTGTTAAAGCAACAACAGTCATGGCTGATGAATCACCGGTTGATGGTGCTTTACCGTCTTGAGATGTTGTAGATACTGTGCTTGTTGGCTCGGCAGAAGATTCTGTGCTTACTTCTGATTTTGAACTTTCAGTTGTGCTTGATTCAACCGAACTTTCCTGACTTACTTCTGAACTTTCAACACTTGATTCATTGGATTTTTCAGGAACATTAATTTCATAATCAGGCGCAAGACGAAGTACAAGCGGAATACCGTTTTCGCTAAGCTTGCTTATAGCAAGAGAGTGGTTGCCTTCTGTTAAATACTTATCTTCAATGTTGATAGAACCATTTTCATCCGTTTTGTAGCTTACAGTGCCGCCATCTGTACCCCATTCAATAGTTGCATCTTTTACAGGGTTTGTGCTTATAATTGGGTTATAATCCGCGTCATATGTTGTATCTTGGCTTGTAAATGTAAGAATACCTTCGCTGATTTTAGAAGCGTCAACTTCAGGATACTGCATACCAACGCCGTATGGGTCACCGTAATAAAGAACAACGCTGTCGCCGTCAGAAAGCTTATAGTTATTGACAGTATCTGTCGGAGAAACTCCGTTTACTGTATATAACCAACCGTCCCAGCCACCGAAAGTAGCTTGCTTGTCGTCGTTAACGGCAGTTATCCAGCCACTCTCAACTCCTGTGATAGTAATATCATCATTTCTTTCATCAACATACATGAGAGCATTCTGAACTGTAAGATTATCACCTGTATAAGGAACTTCAACAGTATCATAGTATAGATTCTTGTTGATTCCCTCAATTCTTACTGTAACAGACATTTGTTTTTCTTCATCAGCAAATGCAAAAGTGCTGAATGAGCTTACTGCAAGAGCTGCTGCCAAAGCAGAGCATAAGATTTTCTTTGCTTTCATTTTAATTTTCCCCTTATAAAAGATTTTATAATAATTCGAGAAAAGGGAAAACAAAAAAGCCAATTCACAAAATGCAAATTGACACAGAAAACAAGCTATCAAGCTAAATGCTTAATAACTCCTTACTCTGTACTCTCCCAAATGCCCGAAAGTATTAATAAGTTTATAAATCAGACAGCGAGCGACCCGACTTAATCTTGGCGAAAACCAAAACATACGGTAATGGCGGTTGTATCAGATTTTCACTGATTTCCCTCAGTTCTGTCCGAAGATATTCAATTCAAATTCAGTATATCATGTTTTCTTTTTTAGGTCAAGAAATTATAAAAGCGTAGTAAAACTATAATTGCAAAATAAATTATAATATGTTATAATATATAAATCAATTTCAATGTGAGGTAATAGATATGTCAGAATTAAAAAAAAGCGATTTTGCATATGGTGCAGCCGTATCTGTTTTAATGAGTAATGGCATCAATCCAACACTTATTGATAGCAGTAAGAAAAGAAATTTATATAGCATTTTGATTGATAGAGAAGAATGTCTTTTATATGTTAAATATAGTGGCATAAGTAATAACGGTTTGTATGATAACTGGATTTTCGATATAGAAAAAGAACTTGACGAACTAAATGGGTATTTGGCTGAGGGTAAGAAAATGTTTATTGTGCTTGTTTGTATAATAGATATTTTCTCAAGAGGCGAGATAGTTATACTTGATTCTGATGAGTTGCAAACATTGATTAATGCAGGTAAGAAAAATATTATAATCAGCCGACAGAGAACCGGCGAGTATATGGTTTCTACCGGCAGGAAAAAAACTGAATATATTAGTGTAAGGTATAATAGGTTTAATGAGCTTAAATAATTATTATTATGTTTAAGCAAAATTATACTATTATTCCTTGTAATATTGGGGATAATATGTTAAAATATATAAAATTATACTTAATTGGAGGTATTCAAAATGCCACAGTGGTTAAAAGATGCTGTTTTTTATGAGATTTATCCCCAAACCTTTTGCGACACCAATGGTGACGGCATAGGTGATATTGCCGGTATTATTTCAAAACTGGATTATGTGAAATCCCTTGGCTGCAATGCTATCTGGCTCAATCCTTTGTTTGATTCGCCATTTATGGATGCAGGCTATGATGTTCGTAATTATAAGCTTGTCGCAGAAAGATATGGCACAAATGATGACCTCGTTGAGCTTTTTAATAAAGCTCACGAAAAAGGGATAAAAATTATTCTTGACCTTGTTCCGGGACATACTTCTGACCAATGCGAATGGTTTATTGAAAGCCAGAAGCCTGAAAAGAATGAATTTTCAAACCGCTACACATGGACAGACAGCGTATGGGAAGCACCTCCGCAATATAAGTTTGTCTGTGGTGTCACAAATCGTGACGGCAACTATCTCGTAAACTTCTTTAGTTCACAGCCGGCTTTGAACTATGGTTTTGCAGAGATTACACACCCAAATTGGCAGCTTCCACCGAGTCACCCGGATTGTCAGGCAACAGTTGAAGCTATGAAAGATGTTATGCGTTTCTGGCTTGATAAGGGAGCCGATGGTTTCCGAGTAGATATGGCAGATTCACTTGTTAAGAATGAGGACGGCGAAAAGCCGGAGACTTGCAAGGTTTGGCGTAATATAAGAAAGATGCTTGATGAGGAATATCCTGAGGCAGCAATTATTTCCGAGTGGAGCAGACCTCATACATCAATCGGTGCAGGTTTTCACAGCGATTTCTACCTTGACCACGATAATAATGGCTATCGCTATCTTTTCAGAGAAAAGGATAAGGAAACAGGGGAATGCAAGGCTATTTTCTCAAAGAATGGTAAGGGCGATATTACAAAATTCCTTGATGATTACCTTGACGAATTAAAGGCTATAAAGGGCAAAGGCTATATTAGTTTTATTACCTGCAACCACGATACCCCAAGAATGACTAAGATGTTTAGTCCTCTTGAAGCAAAGCTCGCATATTCATTTGTATTCTTAATGCCGGGCGTACCATTCCTTTATTATGGCGATGAAATTGGTATGAAGTTTATGGAAGGCTTGCAAAGCAAGGAAGGAGGATTTAGCCGTACAGGAACAAGAACACCTATGCAGTGGGACGATTCTGCAAATCATGGTTTCTCTACTGCTTCAGCCGATAAACTTTATCTTCCTGTTGATACTTCAGCAGACGCACCGACAGTTTCCGCACAGGAAAAGGACGAAGATTCTATCCTTAATACGCTCCGTAGAGTAATCAAACTTCGCCACGAAAATGAGGACTTGCAGTCTGACGGCGACTTTGAGGTCGTTTATGCAGAGAGCGGAAAATATCCATTTATTTTTAAGCGTGGTAAGTTTGCTATTGCAGTAAACCCAACAGATAAGGAGCAGAAAGCACCATTTAAATTTAATGGTGAACAAGTATTTGCAATAGGCAAAGCTTGTGTTGAAAATGAAGGAATTGCTATGCTTCCGCAATCTTTGGTAGTTATTAAAGTAGATTAAATAAACTTAAAAAATAAATGCGGTATATTACAATGTTTGTTGTAAATATACCGCATTTTTGTTAAAAAAATTCAAATAATTTCTCATAAGATTTTTATACAAAAATTATTTCTGTGCTTTGAAAAGTTCAAGTAAAACTTTTAATTCTTGTTTAGCTAACATTATAATAAACAGTCTGCAAGATTGCAGAAATCCTGCATAGAAAGTTCTTCCGCTCTCGCAGTTGGCTTTAAGCCACAACTTTCAAGAGCCTTTGCAATATCTGATTTTGAAATTCCAAGTCCTGATGAAAGAGAATTTGAAAGAGTTTTTCGTCTTTGTGCAAAGGCCGATTTGACTAATCGAAAGAAGTTCTTTTCGTCTTTTGGTTTAATCGGTGGTTCTGAGAGAATATCCAGTTTTATGACTTCGGAATCAACTTTTGGTTGAGGTACGAAACTTCCTGCACTTACCTTAAATAGCATTTCAGGTTCGGCATAATATCTTACCGCAATACTTACTGCGCCAACGTCTCTTGTTCCTGGTTCGGCACAGATTCTTTCTGCCGCCTCTTTTTGAACCATAACAGTAAGAGATTTTATAGGAAGTTTTTCCTCAAGTATACGCATAATTACAGGCGAGGTAATATAATATGGCAAATTTGCACAGATAACTACATCTCCGCCGTTAAACTCTTCCTCAATAAGTTTGTGAAGGTCGAGTTTCATAGCATCACCGTTTATGATTTTTACATTATCACAGCCGGACAATGTTTCATCAAGCACTGGCAAAAGTCTTTTATCAAGCTCTATGGCAATAACCTTATTTGCAACTTTTGAAAGTTCTTTTGTCAGAACACCTGCTCCCGGTCCGATTTCTATAACTCCACAATTTTCTGATGCACCACAATATTCAGCCATTTTTGGACAAACTGTTGGATTCACAAGAAAATTCTGTCCCAATGCCTTAGAAAATGTAAAGCCATGTCGACTTAAAACAGATTTCATATAAGCTATATCAGTTAAATTTTGCATATCTACTCCAATAAAAATATTTTTTCTTTATTATACAACCTATGCCCTAAAATCGTCAAGATAAAACACTTTTTGCCTTATATGACTTTCTAAGTTCGGCTTGCAAGAATCGGAATATAATGTTAAACTAATTATACTTTATTACAGAATTGGGGATTATTATGAGTGAAAACAGACTTGTTGCAACCTGTCTTTTAGGTTTAGAGGGTTTAGTCGCTGATGAACTTCGCAGAATGGATATTAAAAATGTAGAACCTCAGAATGGCAGAGTTCTTTTTTCGGGAAATCAGAGCGAAATCGCAAGGGCTAATATTTGTTCGAGATATAGTGAAAGAATACTTATAGAAATGGGTAGCTTTAGAGCATTAAGCTTTACCGAGCTTTTTGACAATGTAAAGAAGCTTCCTTGGGAACAGTGGATTGGCAAAGATGATGCTTTTCCTGTCACTGGCAGAACTCTTAATTCTAAGCTTTCAAGTATACCGGACTGTCAGTCTATCATCAAAAAGGCTATTGTTGAAAGACTTAAAACAAAGTATCGCATAAGCTGGTTTGAGGAAAGCGGTTCATCTGTAAAGGTTAAATTTCTTATTATGAAAGATGTTGCAAGTATTATGATTGATACTTCTGGTGTCGGACTTCATAAGCGTGGCTATCGTGAAAATGCCGCTTCCGCACCTATTAAGGAAACTCTTGCGGCGGCTATGGCAGATTTATCACATATCAGACCATTCAGCAGAGTTATTGACCCATTCTGTGGCTCGGGAACTATTCTTATAGAATCAGCTTTAAAGGCTTTGAATATTGCACCCGGACTCCGCAGAAGATTTATTGCTGAAAAGTGGTCTTGTGCTGACCAAAACGCTTGGAGAGCCGAAAGAGAAAGAGCTCAAGACCTCATAGACCGCAGTGCTGAATTTCAGGCTTATGGATATGACATAGACCCACAGGCAATAGAGCTTACAAATGAAAATGCAAAAAAGGCCGGTGTTGCTGCGAGAATCCATACAGAAGTAAGAAGTATTGCGGATTTCTCGTCAGATTTGCCTAGGGCGGCTATTATATGCAATCCTCCATATGGTGAAAGACTTCTTGATATTCAACAGGCACAGGATATTTATCGCACAATGGGAGAAAAATTCCTTAAGCGTGAGGGGTACAGCTATTGCATAATTAGCCCTGATGATAAATTTGAGGAGATTTTCGGCAGACCTGCGGATAAACGCAGAAAGCTTTATAATGGTATGATTAAGTGTCAAGTCTATATGTACTTTAAGAGATAATTATGAATTATTTTACATTTGATAGTCTTTGTTTTAATATTTCAAACTCTGAGCAATTTATAATCCTCATGATTTCGGCGAAAAGTGAGCATAAAGACTTTAAAGAATTTATAAATCGTGCTGTTGAAAGATGGTATGAAGAAAATTTATGTAATATAGGGATAGCTTTATCTGAACTAAAAGCACAAATAATAAACATACCTATATCCAATGAAGATAAGCAATGTATGTTTCAAATAATTGAGGGTATGAACAAAAGAGTTCATATTCAGTTTGAAGAAATAGAAAATATAATAACCGTATTTGAAAGCGAATGGAACGACTACACTATTGCCTTTGAAACAAAACATTGCAGATATTATTTTAATTGGATGACATCTGCTTAATTTTGACATAGATTTACACTATGGATAATATAGAATTTAAGATAATGCAAAAAAGTAAAATCATATATTAAAGATTAAAGCTATATGAGATTGTTAATTTTTTTTGAATATGACATTTAGTACTTGATTTTTTCGTTGGAAAGTTTTACAATATATTTAGCACTCAAGAACAGAGAGTGCTAAATATATTAAAAATCAATTTGCTATTATTTTAAAGGAGGCAATTTATTATGACTATCAAACCATTAACTGACAGAGTAGTCATTAAAGCGGAAGAATCAGAGGAAACAACTAAGAGCGGTATCGTTCTTACAGCTTCTTCTCAGGAGAAACCTCAGTTTGCAACTGTTGTTGCTGTTGGTGAGGGCGGAATCGTTGACGGCAAGGAAGTCAAGATGTATGTTAAGGTCGGCGATAAGGTTATCACAAGCAAATATTCTGGCACAGAGGTTAAGCTTGACGGTGAAGAATATACTATCGTTCGTCAAAACGATATTCTCGCAATCGTTGAATAATTTCAGCATTTCTAAATATTTAATAGTAATTGGAGGAATATATCATGGCTAAACAAATTATATACGGCGAAGATGCAAGAAAGGCTCTTCTCAGCGGTATTAACCAACTCGCTGATACAGTTAAAATCACTCTCGGCCCTAAGGGCAGAAATGTTGTTCTTGATAAGAAATTCGGTGCTCCGCTTATCACAAACGACGGTGTAACTATTGCTAAGGAAGTAGAACTTGACGACCCATTCGAGAATATGGGTGCTCAGCTTGTTAAGGAAGTTTCTATCAAGACTAATGATGTTGCCGGCGATGGTACAACTACTGCTACACTTCTTGCACAGGCTCTTATCCGTGAGGGTATGAAGAATGTTACAGCCGGTGCTAACCCAATGGTTCTTAAGAAGGGTATTCAGACAGCTGTTAATACTGCTGTTGAAGCTGTAAAGGCTAACTCTAAGGTTGTTTCCGGCACAAACGATATTGCAAGCGTTGCTGCTATTTCTGCTGCTGATGACTTCACTGGCAAGCTTATCGCAGAAGCTATGGAAAAGGTAAGCAAGGACGGCGTTATCACTGTTGAAGAATCTAAGACAGCTGAAACATATTCAGAAGTTGTTGAAGGTATGATGTTTGACAGAGGTTACATCGCTCCTTATATGGTAACTGATACAGATAAGATGGTTGCTGACCTCGATAATCCATATATCCTTATCACAGATAAGAAGATTTCTAACATTCAGGAAATTCTTCCAATCCTTGAGCAGATTGTTCAGGCTGGCAGAAAGCTCCTTATAATCGCTGAGGACATCGAGGGCGACGCTCTTACAAACCTCGTTCTTAACAAGCTCCGTGGCGTATTTACTTGCGTTGGTGTTAAGGCTCCTGGCTTTGGTGACAGAAGAAAAGAAATGCTCCGTGATATTGCTATCCTTACAGGTGGTCAGGTAATTTCTTCTGAAATCGGTCTTGAACTCAAGGATACAACTCTCGACCAACTCGGTCAGGCTCGTCAGGTTAAGGTTGACAAGGAAAATACTATCATTGTTGACGGTGCTGGCAACGCAGACGAAATCAAGGGCAGAGTTGCTCAAATTCGTGCACAAATCGAAACAACTACTTCTGACTTCGACCGTGAAAAGCTTCAGGAAAGACTTGCAAAGCTTGCTGGTGGCGTAGCTGTTATCAAGGTTGGTGCTGCAACAGAAGTTGAAATGAAGGAAAAGAAGCTCCGTATTGAGGACGCTCTTGCTGCTACAAAGGCTGCTGTTGAAGAAGGTATCGTAGCTGGTGGTGGTATCGCTCTTATGAACGCTATCCCTGCTGTTGAGAAGGCTATTGAGAGTGCAACCGGTGACGAAAAGACAGGTATGCAGATTGTTCTTAAGGCACTTGAAGAGCCAGTTCGTCAAATTGCAGAAAATGCAGGTCTTGAGGGTTCTGTTATCGTTGCTAATGTTAAGGCTGCTAACAAGGTTGGTTATGGCTTCAATGCATTCACAGAAGAATATGTTGATATGATTGATGCTGGTATCATCGACCCAACAAAGGTTACTCGTTCTGCACTTCAGAATGCTGCATCTGTTGCAAGCATGGTTCTTACAACAGAATCACTTGTAGCTGACATCAAGGAAGAAAAGGCTGCTGCTCCTGCTATGGACCCATCAGCTATGGGCGGAATGTACTAATTCATAGAGCTGTTGCTCATTGACGCATTTATAGTTAAATTTATGCGTCGGTTTAAATAGATTACGACTTTTTTCACAATATACTCCTAAAACAAAAAGGACTGTTCGAGAAATCGGGCAGTCCTTTTTGTTTAGGCGGCTCGCCGCCTCGAGCGAAACTTTTAAGTTTCTTGGGGAAAGTCAAGTATATAAAATAATTTATTGTTTTATTTAGATATTGACAAATTCTGAAATTATATATACAATATATTAAGTAACATTTTTAAATGCTATGATGCGGAGGAGTAATTCGCTGATTGCCGAATTTAAGAGAACTGTCGGTTGGTGAAAGACAGTTCGGCACTCGAATGAAGGTCGCCGCTGAGCAGTTTTGCTGAAACTCTATGAGCATTAAGCAAAAACGCACGACAAGCGTTATTTCGTCATACATTTTACGGCTATCGCCGAGATGTAATTTTCAGAGAGTGGTACAACGAAGTTCCATATCCTTATGAGCCTTCGTCTCTTTTGAGAGATGACGGTTATTTTTTTACTTATTTTTACAAAATTTTATGCTTAAACATATTAAGCATATAAAATGGAGGAGATATATTATGAAGCTTACAGGTGCAGAAATCATTGCAGAATGTTTGCTCGAACAGGGTGTTGACACTGTTTTCGGCTATCCGGGCGGTGCAGTTCTTAATATTTATGACGCACTCTATAAGTATAGTGACAAAATCAAGCATATCCTTACAGCACACGAACAGGGTGCCTCTCATGCGGCAGACGGTTATGCAAGAACCACAGGAAAACCTGGTGTTGTTATTGCAACTTCCGGTCCTGGTGCAACTAACCTTGTAACCGGTCTTGCTACTGCTTATATGGATTCTATTCCTATGGTTGCAATTACAGGTAATGTTTCAACTGACTTGCTTTCTCGTGATAGCTTCCAAGAAGTTGACATTACAGGAATTACTTTGCCAATCACTAAGCATAACTTTATTGTAAAGGATATTGCTGACCTTGCAAATATTCTCCGCAAGGCTTTCAGAATTGCTACTTCTGGCAGAAAAGGCCCTGTTCTCGTTGATATTCCTAAAGATATTACAGCAATAAGCTATGAATATGAACACGCTCCAATTCGTACTTATGAGAATGTAACTTCATCAAAGAATTATGAATTTGAGGCTGTTGCTCAAGCCATTAAAAACGCTAAGCGTCCTATGATTTATATGGGCGGTGGTGTTCTTCTCTCTGAAGCTACTGAACAGCTTATTAAGTTTGCAGAAAAAATTGACTGTCCTGTATGCTCATCTGTTATGGGTCTTGGCGGTTTCCCAGCATCACATAAGCTTTTCCTTGGTACTCTCGGTATGCACGGTGCTTACGAAACAGGTAAGATAACTGCCAACGCTGACCTTATCATTGCGATAGGTGCAAGATTCTCTGATAGAGTTGCAGGTGATAGAGAGAAATTCGGCGAAAATGCTACAATTATTCATATGGATATTGATAAGGCAGAAATTAATAAGAATGTTAAGTCTAAGTTTAGCCTTATCGGTGACTTAAAGGATACTCTTACAACTCTTACAGCTCTTTGTGATAGCAAGAGCAATCCTGAATGGCTCAAGGAAATTTCAGATTGGAAAGCACAATTTGACAAGACTCCTGAATATAACTCAAAGGATTTCGCTCACGCTTACCATATAATAGAGGCTGTTCAAAAGCTTACAACTGCTGATGATATTATAGTAACTGATGTCGGTCAACATCAGATGTGGGTATCTCAGAAATATAAATTTGAGAAACCGAGAACATGGTGTACTTCCGGTGGTCTTGGTACTATGGGATATGGAATGGGTGCTGCTATTGGTGCTCAGACTGCTAACCCTGACAAGCGTGTCATACTCTTTACTGGTGACGGCAGCTTCCATATGAATCTTAATGAAACAGTAACTTTAAAATCATATAATCTTCCGATTATGGTTGTTGTTATGAATAACTCAGTTCTCGGAATGGTTCGTCAATGGCAAAAGCTTTTCTACGGCCATCGTTTCTCTCAGACTGACCCTCACAGAGCAACTGATTTCGTTGAACTTGCAAAGGCTTTCGGCATTGATGGTATGAGAGTTCACAATGACAGCGAGGTTGAAAGTGTTCTTGAAAAGGCATTTAACCTTAAAAAGCCTGTTATTGTAGATTGTGTTATTTCCCCTGACGAAAATGTTCTTCCGATGATTCCTCCGGGAAAAACTGTTGACGATATGATTACAGAAATGGAGTGAGTTTAGAATGATACGCAAGCAAATTATCGGACTTTTTGTAAGAAATTATACAGGTGTTCTTCAGCGTGTAACAAGTCTTTTTACACGCAGAGGCTTTAATATTGACAGCCTTACTGTCAGTCCAACAAACACAGAGGGTTACTCAAGGATTACCGTAAGAATCCTCGGTGATGACGAACAGCTTTCACAGTTCATAAATCAAATGATGAAGTTGAATGATGTGAAAAAGGTTGAAGTTCTCCCTGAAAGCAGTTCTGTAATTTCAGAATTGATTTTCATTAAAGTTAAGATTAATAGTGAGGATAGAAACAAGATTCTTACAGCTGCATCATCATATCACGCTTCTGTTGTAGACTTAGGCGAAACTTCTGCTACATTCAGAGCCTCAGGTTTACCTTCTGAGATTGATGAGCTTGTTTCAAGATTAGAACCATTCGGCATTATGGAACTTGTCAGAACGGGTGCTATTGCACTTCATTCAGGTGATGAGTGTATGGCTGATGGCTTAGATATAGACTAACGGCAAGCGATTAGCTAGTAAATTTCAATAAAACAATTAAAAGTCTTACTTAGAACTATTCAAAGGTCTAAGTAAGACTTTTTTAGTTTATTCTTGACGATATGAAACTTGGTACTTCATCTACTCTGATATTAAGGACAAGCGAAAATTCTGAATATAATAATTTTTCTGCTTCTTTCATAAACTGTTCATCTGAAATGTGCATCTTTTTTCCATTTTTCAGTTGTTCTTGTTTATGTATATAAAGTTCGCGTATCATATTTAAAATCTCTAAACGATTTCCTGACGATAAAATCGTTCGGTAATGTTCTTTTCTTTCGTTATCATCTATAACCCAATTTATAGGCTTTAATGAAACAGTAGTTATTAAATCGCATATTTCTTTTTTAGATAAAACTCTTTTGATTTTATCGGTAAGAAGTTTATTGTTTATAGGCACGAATATGGTCATTGTTTCATTATTAAGTGGTGTTAGAATATAGTAATCTTTGATTACGCCAGAAAATTCTTTTTGGCAAATATCTGCAATTCTACAAACACCATTTGCGCCATATAATACAGTATCGTTTATGCTATACATATTATCCTCCTCATTAAATTAACACAATTTATTTATAATTTTAATAATATCATAAAATTAAAATTATCGTAATACTTTATATTTAAAATTGTTTAAAATGCTTACAAATGATTATAACACTTTTGTGCAGTTTTTATAGCGTAAATAAGCCTTTTATGCGATTTTTGAAAAAATTTTTGACACAGTATTGCTTTTTTCTCATATTCGACTATTTTTTAAAATAGCCTTGACAAATCGGTTAGTATGTGCTAATTTATATGTAGGATAGTTAATATTTCCTAACTTATTTTCAAAATAGGCAAGTTGTGTCTATATATAACTGAAAAGGAGTGAGCTATATGCCTTTAACTATGGCTGAAACTGGTGTAGAAAACCAGATTAAGAAAATTGGCGGTAAAAGTGATGTAAGACTTTTTCTTGAAAAACTTGGTTTTGTAGTAGGAAGTATAGTCACTGTTATTTCTCAAAATAATGGCAACCTTATTGTCAACATTAAAGATACTCGTGTTGCTATAAGCAAAGAAATGGCTTGCAAAATTATGGTTTAATCTTGTTTAAATTTAATATGTGATTTCAGAATTTAAAAGTAGGAGTTAAAGCTATATTTTCTCCTACTTTTAAATTCCTTAAATAATCAAAAATTGAGAAAGGGAGAATGTATCATGACTCTTAGAGATGCAAAGGTTGGCGAAACAGTTAAAGTCGTCAAGCTTCATGGAGAGGGTGCTGTTAAGCGTCGTATTATGGATATGGGCATAACTAAAGGTGTAGAAATCTACATTCGCAAGGTTGCTCCGCTTGGAGACCCTGTTGAAGTCACTATTCGTGGCTATGAGCTTTCTTTGAGAAAAGCTGACGCAGAAATGATTGATGTTGCTAAGTAAGTTGCTTCATCATCGTGCTTAGCCTTTGTTCTATGGTTAGGGATATCTAAACACCGTACAAAGGTTAGGTTAAACTAATATTTTTGGGAGGAAAAGCTATGTCGATTAAAATCGCACTCGCAGGTAATCCAAACTGCGGTAAAACGACTTTGTTTAATGCTTTGACCGGTTCTAATCAATATGTCGGTAACTGGCCGGGTGTTACAGTCGAGAAAAAGGAAGGTAAGCTCAAAAGCAATAAAGATGTTGTTATCATGGACTTGCCGGGTATTTATTCCCTTTCACCTTATACTCTTGAGGAAGTTGTTGCGAGAAACTATCTTATAACGGAGCGTCCTGATGCTATTCTTAACATCATAGATGGTACTAACCTCGAAAGAAACCTTTATCTTACAACTCAGCTTACAGAACTTGGTATCCCTGTTGTTATCGCTATAAATATGCTCGATGTTCTCGAGAAAAAGGGCGATATTATCAACACTCAAGAGCTTTCTAAGAAAACAGGTTGCCCTGTTTATGAAATCTCTGCTCTTAAAGGCAAGGGTATTCAGGAAGCTGCTGACGCAGTTGTAAAATTTGCTAAGGAAAACAAGAAGTTTGAAGTTGCTCACGTTTTTGCTAAGAATGTTGAGGATATTCTTGAAAATATCGCTGAAAAGCTTCCTAAGGATATTCCTGAGGAGCAAAAACGATTCTATGCTATTAAGCTCTTTGAGCGTGACAGCAAGATTCTTGAAACAAGAGAAGATTTTCCAGATATAGAATCTATCATTGCTGACGCTGAAAAGGAATTTGATGATGACTCCGAAAGTATCATCACAAATGAAAGATATACATATATTAGCAGTATTATTAAGGGCTGTTACAAGAAAAAGAGCAAGGAAAAGCTTTCAACTTCAGATAAAATTGACCGTATCGTAACTAACCGTTGGCTTGCACTTCCAATCTTTGCAATAATTATGATTATTGTCTATTATGTTTCTGTTACATCTGTTGGTTCTCTTGTTACTGACTTTACTAATGACCAGCTCTTTGGCGAAGATGGCTGGTATCTTTTCGGAATAGGCAGAAGCGACTATGATGCTGCTACTGACAAATTCGTTGAGGAGAATATTTTCAACCACAAGACGGAAATGGAAGCTGAACTCCAGAAGGCTGTTGATGAACATATAAAGGGCTCTGAAGAAATTCTTGCAGCTGTTCAGGACGAAGATTTTGATGCCTTTGAAGAGGCTATGGGTTCGTATAGTGTAGCGCTCGAAAGTGAAGGAATTGATATTTCTGAATATTATAATGATGATATTATGGAAAATGCTCCAGACAAAGCTGATTATGGTGTCTACATTCCGGGTATTACAACACTTGTAAGCAACGGTCTTGAGGCAATCAACTGTGTTGACTGGCTCTCAGCACTTATAGTTGACGGTATCGTCGGCGGTGTTGGTGCTGTTCTTGGCTTCGTTCCGCAGATGCTTGTTCTCTTTATCTTCCTTGCATTCCTTGAATATTGCGGATATATGGCTCGTATAGCATTTATTATGGATAGAATCTTCAGAAAGTTCGGTCTTTCTGGTAAGTCATTTATTCCAATTCTTATTGGTACAGGTTGTGGTGTTCCTGGCATTATGGCATCAAGAACAATCGAAAATGACCGTGACCGTAAGATGACTATTATGACCACAACATTTATTCCTTGTGGTGCTAAGCTTCCTATCATCGCTATGATTGCAACTGCACTCTTTGACGGTGCATGGTGGGTTGCTCCAAGTGCTTACTTCCTTGGTATCGCTGCAATCATTATTTCTGGTATTATTCTTAAAAAGACAAAGATGTTTGCTGGCGACCCTGCTCCATTCGTTATGGAACTTCCTGCTTACCATCTTCCAACAGTCGGCTCTATTCTCCGTTCAATGTGGGAGCGTGGTTGGTCCTTCATCAAGAGAGCGGGTACAGTTATTCTTCTCGCATCAATTATTATCTGGGCTGGTTCTTCCTTCGGTATGGTTGATGGTTCATTCGGATTCAGCACAGAAATGGAACTTAACGACAGTGTACTCGGTATGATTGGTAATGCTATCTGCTGGATTTTCGCACCTCTCGGATTTGGCGAGGCTACTGCTACAATCGCTACTATTATGGGTCTTGTTGCTAAGGAAGAGGTTGTCGGCGTATTTGGTGTCCTCGACTTCGAGGGTCTTGGCGCTCTTGCTGGATACGCATTCCTCGCATTCAACCTTCTCTGCGCTCCTTGCTTCGCAGCTATCGGTGCTATCAAGAGAGAAATGAACAGTGCAAAGTGGACATGGTTCGCAATCGGTTATCAGTGCACATTCGCTTATGCAACTGCTCTTGTTATCTATCAGTTCGGTATGTTCTTCTCAGGACATTTCGATGTATTCACAATTATTGGCTCTATCGTTGCTTTTGCAATTGTTGCTTTTGTTATTTATCTTCTTGTAAGACCTTACAAGGAAAGCACAAAGTTTACTCAGAAAGTTAAAGTCAACGCTTAATCAATTAAGGAGATGTTTCTTATGCTACAATTTTTAGCGACCTATGGTTCTTCAATTATTATTGCTCTTGTTGTTGCTTTTATAGTATTTCTTGTAATAAGAAGTATGGTTAAAGACAAAAAGAGTGGTAAAGGTGGCTGTGGCGGTTCGTGTGCTTCCTGTGGTGGCTGTTGTGCAAGCTGTCACCCAACACAAGAAACATCAAAACACCAAAAAGCTAAATAACTAACTAAGCAGAGGGAAAGATTCGTCTTTCCCTCTTACTTATGCGGAGTGCCTCCGCAGTCAAGAGGCGGAATCGCTCGACAAGTCTCGCTCGTAGTGTATATGGTAAGTTAATTGACGCGGATGTGGAAACTACCGTTTAGCTAATCAACTTTTCCAAGACAATTAAAGTTTAGGTCAAGCCTTTTTAAAGGCTTGCGGATTCCAAAGGCAGAGCCTTTGGTAGGTTTTAAGGGCAACGCCCTTAGCGGAGTGCCTCCGCAGTCAAGAGGCGGAATCGCTCGACAAGTCTCGCTCGTAGTGTATATGGTAAGTTAATTGACGCGGATGTGGAAACTACCGTTTA
>NZ_JBKXNW010000003.1:105535-109122 GCF_047012705.1 Pseudoruminococcus sp.
GGTCGAGGGACGGAGTCCCTCGTGGGTTTTAAGGGCAACGCCCTTAACATCTCTTGCCCTTTAATGGGCGAACTTCGTTCGCACATTTTCGACTAATGTTGCTGCCAAAAGAAAAAGCGACGGACAAAGTCCGCCGCTCAGGAGTAAAAAAATGTTGGGCTTCGTCCAAAGGTATTTCGCTCTCTACGGAGAGCGACAAGGGTGTTGCCCTTGACCTATGAGCCTTTGAAAAGGCTCAAGCGAAACTTTTAGTTGTCTTTGGGATAGTCTTTTAGCTAATCGATACATTTCTTCTCGAAAAAATTAAAATGAGGTGATATATATGCCAAGCTATGTTTCTACGATTATTATTTGTGCAGTTTTAGTTTTGATTGCATTTTTTGCAATCAGAAACTATATTAAAAAGCTTTCTAACGGCTGTTGTGGTGCAGAGGGTGACGACATTAAAAAGGTCAAACCAAGTGATACAAACAAGAATAACTACCCTTTCTCAAAAACTATTGAAATTGAGGGTATGACTTGCAAAAATTGTGCCGCAAGAATAGAGAATGCTTTTAATTCTATTGATGGTTTCTACGCAAGCGTAAACCTCAAAAAGAATGAGGCTACTGTACTTATGAAAGAAAATAAAGACGATGCCTCACTCAGACAAATCGTTCGTGATGCAGGCTATAAGCCTATAAGCGTTCACTAAAATTTAATAACAACATAAGGTCGGTTAAATGTTAGATTTATCGCATTTAGCCGACTTTATTTTTATAAAATAATTGACATTCTTTTTTACTTGTGATATACTTTATAAGCCGCTTATCAGAGGCTTTTTTAAGTGAGCCTAAATGCTCCGCCTCAACATAGCGAGTTTAATAATAGGCAGGTGCCAAAAATGTACGCAGTTATTGAAACAGGCGGAAAGCAGTACAAGGTATCTAATGGCGATACTATCTATGTAGAAAAGCTTGACGCAGCAGAAGAGTCCACAGTTGACTTCAAGGTTGTAGCCGTAAGCACAGATGATGGCTTCAAGGTCGGTACACCTTATGTCGAAGGTGCAAAGGTATCAGGTAAGGTTCTTAAGAATGGTAAGGGCAAGAAGATTACTGTCTTTACTTATAAGCCTAAGAAGAGCGAGAAACGCAAGATGGGCCACAGACAGCCTTACACAAAGGTACAAATCGAAGCTATCGAAGCATAATGATTAATGCGGAATTTTTCTCTTTGCCCACAGGTGAACTAATCGGTTATCGTATAAAAGGTCATTCAGATATGGCAGAAAGCGGACAGGATATTCTTTGTGCTTTTGTTTCGAGTGCAGCTATACTTACTGCTAATACCATTTCTGAGGTCATTAAAGCAAAAGCCGATATTTATGACGATGACGGCGAAGTTTATGTTATGATAAAGAGAAGTGACGCAGTGCTTTGTAAGGATATTCTTGAGGGCTTAAAACTCCACCTTATAAACACTGAAGAAATGTATCCGAATAATCTTACTGTAAACTATACGGAGGTGTAACAAATGCTAAAGATTAACATTCAGCTTTTTGCTCATAAAAAGGGACAGGGTAGTTCTCACAACGGTCGTGAATCTGAGTCTAAGCGTCTTGGCACAAAGCGTGCAGATGGTCAGACAGTTCTCGCTGGCAACATTCTCGTAAAGCAGCGTGGAACACATATTCACCCAGGCAACAATGTTGGCCGTGGTTCTGACGATACTCTTTTCGCTAAGATTGACGGTGTTGTCAAGTTTGAGCGTGTTGGTCGTGACCGCAAGCAGGTTTCTGTTTACGCAGCTGACTAATAACAACTGATTTTTAATGGGAAATCCTTCGGGGTTTCCCATTTTTGTTTGTTAAAGGCTTTGTTTATTACTACTAGGCGTTTTATTTCGGTTCCGCAAGCTTTTGAAATGTGGCTTTATTGAAACTTTTAATTCTTTACCTAAAAATATAGAAATAAAATAACTTTATATTATGAAAACCAAATTTGAAAGATTTTCTGCTCATAGAATACTAAAATTCAAATGGAAGCTAACTGCTATATGATATATTTAAGTATATCATAAAAATAATCCTACGTCATTATGATGCAGGATTGTTTTTGTTGTATTAAGAAAAGCACAAGCTATGCTTGTGGTTCAAGAGAAGTAGGGACGATGATATGGGAAAATAAGACCTCCTTTGTTAAAATAAAAGCTGGTAACGCCAACCGCACAAAACAAAGGAGGTCGAATCTAAATGAATGAGAAGAGTTTATCACATATAAGATGGAAATGTGAATATCATTTAATTTTAGTGCCGAAGTACCGGAGAAAAGTGATATATAAGAAATTGAGGAGTGATATAGGAAAGATACTGAGAAGATTGTGTGACTTTAAGAGTGTGGAAATAATAGAAGCACATGCAATGCCAGATCATATTCATATGTTGGTATCCATTCCGCCAAGATTGGCAGTATCGGATTTTGTTGGGTATCTTAAGGGAAAAAGCCCCCTTATGATATTCGAAAAACATGCAAATATGAAGTATAAGTATGGTAGGCAAATATTTTGGTCAAAAGGATATTATGTAAGTACAGTAGGATCTAATAAAAAGGCAGTGCAGGAATACATCCGAAATCAAAAGATGGAAGATATGATGATGGATCAGTTAAGCTTTAAGGAGTATGAAGATCCGTTTAATGATTACAAAGATTTCGATGATGATTCCCCGGACATTCCTGCGGATAGTGAATGTAGAGTAAAGTAAAAAGCAACGCCAGTGCGGTTGGCGTTGCTTTTTCTGCACCTTTAGGTGCGGCTGGTATATTGACCCCTATGGGGTCGTTTTGCAAACCCCACGTTTTACGTGGGGTTATGATATATTTATTGCTAAGTTGATTATTTCTTGTCCTTTTTAACCTCGCACTTATCAAAACTTGGATTAAAGGCATAGAAATTCTTACTATCAAGCTTATCTGTTGCTATTCTCAAGCCTTCACCAAAACGTTGATAATGAACTATTTCTCTTGCACGTAAAAAGCGTATAGGGTCAATAACATCTGGGTCATCACAGAAACGAAGTATATTATCATATGTCGTTCGTGCTTTTTGCTCTGCTGCCATATCCTCGTGTAAATCTGTTATTGTATCGCCCTTAACTTGCATAGAGGCTGCTGTATATGGGAAACCTCCGGCTGCTTGTGGATAAACACCAGTTGTGTGGTCTACAAAGTAATCAGCAAAACCAGCTTTTTCTATTTCTTCAGGTGTAAGATTTCTTGTAAGTTGATATACTATCGTTCCAACCATTTCGAGGTGAGCTAGTTCCTCAGTGCCCAGAGAAGCATCGGAAATGTTCCACAGTGCTAATTCAGCTCAAAATCCTGCGTTTCGTGGGCTTTGGGTACATAGATTAAAGACCTCGGACAAGGTATTGAAGTACGGCGAAAACAATAAAGTAGACTTCTCCGAGCATCCTATGGTAGTTAAGCGTGGCAGCGTAAGAACAATCAACATCTACGCCGCTGTTCCCGATGTAGCGTAGGACAAGCCTATCGCACATTGGAACTTAACACCGACCTACGGTACAATATAAACGCAAGGAGGTCGAG
>NZ_JBKXNW010000003.1:110655-112848 GCF_047012705.1 Pseudoruminococcus sp.
GGCTTTCTTGATAGACAGACCGATTGGCGTAAAATCGAAATCAAAATCATTATTTCTTTCGTCCATAAGCTCACCACCTATACTCTAAAAATCTTACTCTTATATTTTACAGAGATTTGGCTTCCTGTTAAACGGTGTGAAACTTCTTGCAATAAGAGATATAATCTCTGTGTCAAGGAAGTGGAAAAGCGTTCTGAAATTTTTTGTAAATTTTCTATCTGAGGACTTGACATTGCAGTAACAAGTTACTATACTTAGAGCGAGTAGGAACTTGTTACCACTAAACGGAGGCGCACATAAAAATGACCGAACTATTTGAGCAATTCGACTGCGATACGCAGCACAGGATGCAGGCAATCTTTTCAAGTATTTTTGTTTTGCAAAATCGTATGCAGACCGCTGGCGAAAAACTTCAAACCGAAATATCTATGAAACAATGGCTTCTGCTTGCAATGACGGAGTGTTGCCCAGAGCCGCGAACACTAACGAACATCGGAAACCTGATGGGATGTTCAAGGCAAAATGTAAAGAAATTAGCGTTAGCACTTGAAAAGAAAGGTTTTGTCCATCTGCTATTAAGCAGCAACAACTCCGTTCTTGTTCAACCGACAGAAGAGGTGCAACGCTATGCTGAAGAAATCGGAGAACGGCATATGAAGGCATTAAGTCTGTTATTTTCCGATTTTAGCGAAGAAGAAATTGGACAACTATTTTCCCTCTATTCAAAGCTCTATGTAGGATTAGAGCGAATAGAAAGCTATGTGGAGGAATTAGATTAACTATGAAAGAAGTGAGGAAAAGAAAAGTGTTTATAGTAATTGGTGTATTGTTTATACTTGTTGGAATTATTTTGATATGGTTTAATATTCCATACTCCCCAGTAAAAAGAGATTTTCAGAAAGACATTGACGCTCTTATATCTGAAAATCAACTACAGATAAATGATGAGGTTTTTGAAGAAGAAGATTTTAGCAGCCTGCCTACTGCTATTCAGAAGTACATACAAGAGTGTGGATATATTGGAAAACCCAAAATGTCCTATCTCAAGATGGAATACCACAATGTCGATTTCTCACAGGGCAAAAACGGACCCACTCTAAAAATCGACTACACACAATATAACTTCATCAATGAGCCTTGCCGAATGGCACTCATTGACAGCAGTATGTTCGGTATTCCTTTTGAGGGATATGACTACTATCAAAATGGGATTGGCGGTATGAAAGGTGTAATTGCAAAAGCAATTACCTTATTCAACCAGACGGGGACAGATATGGATAAGGCTTGCCTTGCTACTTATCTTGCGGAAAGTTTATTTGCCCCTACCATTCTGTTGCAGGATTATATTTCTTTTGAGAAAATAAGCGATTTTGAAGTACAGGCGACAATCAATTACAAAGGGCAAACGGCAAGCGGTATCTTTACTTTTAATGAGCAGTATGAAATGATTTCTTTTACCACAAATGACAGAGCCACTGCAGGAACAGACGGAAGTATGGAATATGTACCGTGGTCTGCAATTTGTAATGATTATCAACTTGCTTCCAATGGCATTAAATATCCTACGAAATTCCAAGCTGTTTGGAATTATCAAGATGGAGATTTGGTTTACTTTGACGGTAGTATCAGCGAGGTATCTTATGGATATAAACAATAAAGCAGAGTGGGTGCTATGCCCCGTCTGTGGCAATAAAACAAGGGTGCAGATATGTGATGATTGTCTATACCGTCGAGGGTAACTCTGGCGATGCTTGCAGGCAGAAGCAATACGCCGTCGGCAGCGTTATCTGCGGGTACGGTATTCCTGCCTATTAAAAAGGGCAAAAGAAAAACAGAGGTTTTTCCTTCCTCTGTTTTTTTGCCTTACATAAACTGTTGACGGTTGTTTCTGCAATGGACAGTTCTTTATCATCTAAATTGTCGAGCTGTGCGTCTAAACGTTTGCAGGCGGAATTCTTATTGACTTCCTTATTGGGGAATATGTACTCGTCAACCGAAATGTTGAACATCGTCACAAACTGAATAAACAGCTCCAGACTCGGCTTTTGCCTACCCCCATTTTCAATCGCCTGTAAATGCCTTGGGTCGTAGTCAACGATACTGGCAAGCTGTCCTCTCGTCATACCCTGTGCTGTTCTGGCTTTCTTGATAGACAGACCGATTGGCGTAAAATCGAAATCAAAATCATTATTT